>JAEYTA010000067.1 GCA_023434265.1 Pseudomonadota bacterium | reverse complement strand
AGACGGCTGTCGAGCCACTTCTCGACGCCGGTCTTGGGGACGTAGGTGGATTCGTGATCGCTCATGGGTCTCTCGTCCGTCCTCAGCCGATCTTGATCCGGGTGTCGGACACGTATTCGTAGTCGGGCACGATGAGGTTCAGCGGCGCCGGTCCCTTACGGATGCGGCCCGAGGTGTCGTAGTGCGAACCGTGGCAGGGGCAGAACCAGCCGCCGTAGTCGCCCGAGCCGAAGGTCGGCACGCAGCCGAGGTGGGTGCAGTTGCCCAGCACCACGAGATACTGGGAATGGCCTTCCTTGACCCGCTCGGCGTCGGTCTGGGGGTCCTTCAGGGCCGACAGCGGCGTGGCCGCGGCTTCCTGGATCTCGCGCGGCGTGCGGTAGCGCACGAACACCGGCTTGCCCTGCCACTTGATGACGACCTGCTGGCCCTCCTGGACCTTGGTCATGTCGAATTCGATCGACGCCAGCGCCAGGGTGTCGGCGGCCGGGTTCATCTGGTTGATCAGCGGCCAGACGGCCATCGCTCCGGCGCCCACGGCGGCCGCCCCGGCCGCGATGTGGATGAAATCCCGGCGGGTGGCGTCGCCGCCCTCGCCTTCGGTCACGACCGATTCGGCCACGTGCTGCTCCTCATACGCCGCAGCCGCGCCCTGTCGGGCGCGGCGTGATCGCGGCATCACTGGTCCTGCGGAACCCGGAACTCCCGTCCGGCCCGGACTCGCGGCGGAGAGCCGCGAGGTTGCGCTGCTGCCTGAGAAACAGTCGCATTTCGAGCCGCGACAAGCCCCCGGGCCGCGCGTATGAGGGCCTTAGAATGCGTCTCGCCCTTTTTCAACCGGCCATTCCGCAGAACGTCGGCGCGTGCATCCGCCTGTCGGCCTGTTTCGGGGTGGAGCTGCACGTCATCGAGCCCACGGGGTTCCGCTTCGACGACCGCGCCATGAAGCGCGCCGCCCTGGACTACGGCCCGTTGTCGCACCTCGTCCGCCACGCCGACTGGGACGCCTTCCAGCGCGAGCGCGGACCGGGCCGACTGGTGCTGTTCACGACCAAGGGGGCCACCCCGCTGCGGGATTTCGCCTTCCGCGAGGACGACACGCTGTTGTTCGGCAGCGAGCCGACCGGGGCGCCGGAGGAGGTCCACGCCGCCGCTGACGCGCGGGTGGTGATCCCGATTCAGCCCGGGGCGCGGTCGCTGAACCTGTCGGTCAGCGCGGGGATCGCGCTGTGGGAGGGGCTGCGGCGGACCGACGTGGCCTGAACCGGCTCTACTCCGGCGCCCCCTCGCCCTCGAGCCGCGCCAGGCTCGGCCGCTCCGCCGCCTTCGCCGCGGCGACCGCCTCCACCGCCCGCATGACCCTGAGCACGTTCTCCCCGGCCAGCTTGCGGATGTCGGCCTCGCTCCAGCCGTTCTGCATCAGCCGGGCGAGGATGCGCAGATAGGCGTCGACGCCCTCGACGCCCTCGGGCAGGGCGTCCACCCCGTCGAAGTCGCCGCCGAGGCCGACGTGGTCGATGCCGGCCACGTCGCGGACGTGCTGGATGTGTGCCACCACGTCGTCGAGGGTCGCGCGCGGGATCGGATGCGCCGCCGTCCACGCCGCCAGGCCGTCGGTCACGGCCCGCGGGTCGCCCGGATTCAGCGATTTCAGCCGCGCGTCCTCGGCCGCGCGGGCGGCGCTCCAGGCGCGCACCTGCTCGTTCACGAAGCCGGGCACGAAGGTGACCATCACCACGCCGCCGTCCTCGGGCATCAGGCGCAGCACGCTGTCGGGCACGTTGCGCGCATGGCCGGTCACCGCCCGCGCCGAGGAATGGGAGAAGATCACCGGCGCCTCGGACACCCGCATGGCGTCCAGCATGGTCTCCTCGGAGACGTGGCTGAGGTCGACCATCATGCCCAGCCGGTTCATCTCCTTCACCACCTGCTCGCCGAAGGGCGACAGGCCACCCCATTTCGGCGCGTCGGTGGCGCTGTCGGCCCAGGTGGTGGTGCGCGAATGGGTCAGGGTCATGTAGCGCACGCCCGCCTCGTGGAACTCGCGCAGCAGACCCAGCGAATCGTCGATGGAGTAGCCGCCCTCGATGCCCATGAGGCTGGCGATGCGGCCGCGACGGTGGATGCGCTGGATGTCGTCGGCGGTGGTGGCGAGTTCGAACACGTCGGGATGGGCGGCGACCATGCGGCGGACGATGTCGATCTGCTCGAAGGTGGCCTTGGCCGCCTCCACCGGCTCGAGGCTGGCCGGGACGTAGACCGACCAGAACTGGCCGCCGACGCCGCCGGCGCGCAAGCGGGGGATGTCGGTGTGCAGGTCGGTCGAGGCGTCGAGGTTGGCCGTCAGGTCGACGGCGTGCGGATCGCTGCCGTGCCCCTGCCGCAGCGCCCACGGCAGGTCGTTGTGCCCGTCGATCAGCGGCGTCCGCTCGAGGATGCGCCGGGCGCGGGCTTCGCCCGCGTCCTGGGCGGCCGCGGACCCGGCGAGCAGGGCGACGGCGGTGGTGGCGAGCAGGACGGCGCGGATCATCGGGACCTCCGGGAAGCGGAGCGGCGATAGTGGCGGATGAGAGCGCGCGGTCAACGGCCGCCTTCCCGCTCCGACCGTGGGCCCCTATGAAGCGCACATGACCGACCCCTCCGATCCCCTGTCCGACAAGAAGGCCGCCGCCCGGGCCTGGTTCGAGACCCTGCGCGACCGCATCCACGCCGGCCTCGAGGCGCTGGAGGACCAGGCGCCGGCGGAGCTGTTTCCCGGCGAACCGGGCCGCTTCGTGCGCACGCCGTGGACCCGCGAGGCGGGCGGCGGCGGCGTCATGGGGATGATGCACGGCCGGCTGTTCGAGAAGGTGGGGGTGCACGTCTCCACCGTGCACGGCAGCTTCCCCGAGGACTACGCGAAGACCGTGCCCGGCGCCGCGGAGGACCCGCGCTTCTTCGCCACCGGCGTCAGCCTGATCTGCCACCCGGTCAGCCCGCGCGTGCCGGCCGTGCACATGAACACCCGCTTCATCGCCACCACGAAGAGCTGGTTCGGCGGCGGCGCCGACCTGACCCCGGTGCTCGATATCGACCGCCGCGAGGACGCCCCCGACACGGTCGCCTTCCACGCCGCCATGAAGGCCGCCTGCGACGCTCACCACCCGGACTGGCACGCCCGCTTCAAGGCGTGGTGCGACGAGTATTTCTTCCTGCCCCACCGCAACGAGCCGCGCGGCACCGGCGGGATCTTCTACGACCACCACGACAGCGGCGACTGGGAGCGCGACTTCGCCTTCACCCGCGACGTCGGCGAGGCCTTCCTCGACGTTTATTCGCGCATCGTGGCGCGGCGGATGGTCGAGCCGTGGACGGCGGCGGAGCGCGAGGAGCAGCTGGTCCGGCGCGGGCGCTACGTCGAGTTCAACCTGCTCTACGACCGCGGCACCACCTTCGGCCTGAAGACCGGCGGCAACGTCGACTCGATCCTCAGTTCGATGCCGCCCGTGGTGAAGTGGCCCTGAGACTCAGGCGGCTTCCCGCGCCGGTTCGGCGAGCACGGTCTCGATCGTCGCGAACAGGCTGTCCATGGTGATCGGCTTGGCCAGGTGGGCGTCGGCCCCGGCGACGCGGCCGGCCTCGACGTGCTCGGCCATGGCGTTGGCGGTCAGCATCACCACCGGGGTGCGCGCCAGACCGCGCTCGGCCTCCAGCGCGCGGATGGCGGCGGTGGCGGTCAGGCCGTCCATGACCGGCATCTGCATGTCCATCAGCACGAGATCGAAGCCGCCCTTGCCGAACGCCTCCAGCGCCTGACGCCCGTCCTCGACGGAGACCAGCTCCATGGCGGTCGCCGACAGCATGATCTCGACCACCTTGCGGTTGGCGGGGTGGTCGTCGGCCAGCAGGATGCGCAGCGGCGCCTCGCCCGCCTCCGCCGCCGGCTCGGCCGCGCCGGCCATGGTCGCGTCCTCGACCCGCGGCAGGGGGATCTCGAACCAGAAGACGGAGCCTTCGCCGGGGGTGCTGTCGCAGTCGAGGGCGCCGCCCATCAGCCCGACCAGCGAACTGGAGATGGCCAGGCCGAGGCCGGTGCCGCCGTAGCGCCGGGTGATCGAGCCGTCGGCCTGCTGGAAGCGCCGGAAGATGCGCGCCTTCTGGTCGGCGTCGAAGCCGACGCCGGTGTCGCTGACGCGGAAGACGACGCGGTCGGCCCCGGCCGCCGCGACCGAGACCCGGACGCTTCCCGCCGAGGTGAACTTCAGGGCGTTGCTGACCAGGTTGGTGAGCACCTGCCGGACCCGAACCGGGTCGCCCTCGACACGTCCCGCCAGGGCCGGATCGAAATCCACCTCCAGCGCCACGCCGGTCTCGGCGGCGCGCGCGCGCCACAGCGCGGCGACGTCCCGCACCGCCTGCTCCAGGTCGAAGGCGGCGCGTTCGATCGCCACCTCGCCGGACTCGATCTTCGCGCTGTCGAGGATGTCCGACAGAAGCCGCTCGAGGGTGGCGCTGGACGAGCGGATCAGCTCGACCATCTCGTGCTCCTTCGGCTCCAGTTCGCGCCGCGCGAGGGCGTCGGCCATTGAAACCACGCCGTTCAGGGGCGTGCGGATTTCGTGGCTCATGTTGGCGAGGAATTCGCTCTTCGTCCGGTTGGCCTCCTCGGCGCGATGCTGGGCCGCCTTCAGCCGCCGCGCCTGCCGCGCCTGCCACGCCAGGGTGGCGGCGGCGCAGAGCAGGAAGACGATGGCGATGCCGATGATGGCCTGCTGCAGACCGGTGTTGGCGCGCGCCGTCTCCAGCTGCCGCCGGCGCTCCGCCAGCTGTTGCTGCATGTTGCCGGTGACCTGGTGGATGCCCGCGCTGAACTGACGGGCGGCCTGCAGTTCGCTGGCTTCGGTGTGGTCGCTCAGCACCCGGAAGGCCTCTTCGGCGCGTCCCTCGGCGAACAGCACCTCGGCTTCCAGATGGGCCGAGTCCGACGCGACATCGGCTTCGGCCTCGAGCCGACGCAGCGCCGCCAGGTCGCGGCGGGCGCCGGCGATGTCGCCGTTGCGGGCCCGCGCCATGCCGCGGATGGGCAGGGCTTCGAGGGCGAGGAAGGCGGCGGCCCCAAGGTCCTCGCCATAGGGCTCGAGGCAGGCCAGCACCTCTCGCGACTGACGACGCGCGTTCGCCACGGTCGCGCACAGGCTGGCGTCATAGACCGACAGGGTCTCCAGCCCGGCGCGCCGGGCCAGCCGGTGGTGGGCGGCGTAGTAGTCCGCGGCCCGCTCGAGGTCGCCGACCTTCACCGCCATCATGGTCAGGTTGTAGAGGCTGTCGAAATCGGGGCGGGGATAGTCGGGGTTGGAATAGTCGATCTCGAACTTGCGGAAGGCGGACGCCGCGCCGAGCACGTCGTTGAGGTCCTTCAGGCCCATGCCGGCCACTTCCCAGACACCGGCGTGGGCGGTGGCGGCGAAGGGGTCGTCGTTGGGGATGTCGGCCTCGGCCACGGCCAGCAGGTCGAGCGCCTCGCCGGTTCGCGCCTGGTCCATCAGCCACAGGGCGGTGAGACGCGCGGCGTGGGCGCGCACGAACCAGTCGCGCCCGGAGCTGGCCATGCGGGACATCTCGGCCGCCACAGCGGTGTCGCCCTGGTCGTAGCGGATGGTCAGATCGTTCAGCCGCGCGATGTCGAGATAGCGCTCGTCATGCTGGCGGGCGGCGGCCTCGGCGAGGCGGCGGTTCCACAGGCTCGCCTGCTCGAAGGCGCCCTGGTTCAGGATGGTCCAGGTGACGTGGTAGAGCCGGTTCAGCCCCTCGCGGTCGTCGCGCTGCATGGCCGCCCGGCCGAAGGCGTCGAGGTCCGCGAAGGAGGTCGAGCCGGCGCGCCGCTCCACGAAGCGGGCCAGGTTCACCGTGTCGGCCGCGCCGCCGGTGTCGCGCGGCTGCGCCATGGCTCCCGCCCCGCCCGCGAGGACGGCGATCATCATCAGGACCACGAGGGCGACGCGCACTATCGGCATGGGACTCCCGACCTTGAGCACCTCCCTTGCACGACAGGTATTGAGCAAGACTTAGCACCGTCGAACGCCGGCGCGTCAGGTGGCCGCGGCCGCGCCGCGCAGGAAGCGGCGGATCCAGGCGCCGAGCACGGCGCGGTCGTCGGGCGTCTTCAGGCTGGCCAGCGCTTCCGAGGCGACGGCCGGCGGAATCCGGTCGACGCGGCCCTCGACGAGGGCGGCGGCGTAGACGGGGCTGAACTCCGGGTGGCACTGGAAGCTGATCGCGTCGTCGCCCCAGGCCAGCCCGGCCCAGGGGGTGAAGGCGCTGGCGAGGATCACGCGGGCGCCTGGCGGCGGCGTGACCACCTGGTCCTGGTGCGACACCGGGATGGCGATGGTCGCGGCGGGAGGCTCCATCCACGGCTCGTGCGCCGCGACCTCGTAGCGGTGCAGGCCGACGCCCCAGCCGCGCTCCGACTTCTCGACCCGGCCGCCGAGGGCCTCGGCCATGGCCTGGTGGCCGAAGCAGACGCCGACCAGGCGCACCCGGCCCTTCGCCGAGCGGATCCAGTCGAGCAGCGGCGGAATCCACGGATGACCCTCGTACACGCCGGCCGCCGAGCCGGTGACGATGGCGCCGTCGAAGGCGTCCGGGTCGGGCAGCTCGCCGGCCTGCACGTCGAACGTCGCGGTCTCGAAGCCATCGCCCAGCAGGGCGCGGAACATGGCGGGGTAGTCGCCGTAGGCCGGCGCCAGCCGGGGCGGCGGCGCGCCGGTCTCCAGGATCGCGATACGGGTCAATTGAGGCCTCCTCGACCCGCCTGATATGGCCGCGCCGGCGAGACTCGCAAGGCGTGATCGGCTATGCGGCGGTCATGTCCGACGCGCCCGTGGTCCTGATCAACGTCTACCGCTGCCAGCCGGAAAAGCAGGCGGCGCTCATGGAGCTGCTGACCGCCAGTCTCAAGGCGCAGCGCGAACTGGACGGCTTCATCTCCGCCACCGTCCATCGCGGGCTGAACGGCCGGGTCGCCGCGGTGCACGCGGCCTGGCGCTCGCGCGACGACTGGAAGGCGATGGCCCGCCATCCTTCCGTCGCCGCCGCCATGGAGCCGGTGCTGGCCATCGCCACCTTCGAGCCGCACCTCTACGAGCCGGGCGAGTCCTTCTAGGTCGTCCAGACCTCGGCGCGACCGCCGTCGTCCCCCAGGGTCCGTACGACCCAGCCGCAGATCTCCCCCGCCGCCGCCTCCGCGCCGGGCGGCGGGTTCAGCACGACCATGGCGCAGCCGTTCATCTTCATCGGATTGGTCAGCGGCCGCAGCCGCGCCTCGGCGACGAGCGCGCCCTTGACGCCGGCCTGATCGAGGCGGCGCAGGAAGCCGTCGAAGGTCTCGAGGTCCTTGAGCGGGGCCCAGACCGCCACCGTGGCGCGAGCGTCGGCGCGGGCGATGGCGGCGGCGGTCCCGGCGGCGCGCGCGTAGTCGTCCGGCCGCTCGAAGGGCGGGTCGATCAGCACGAAGGCGCCGGGCGCGCGCGCGGCCTCGGCCGGCGCCTGCTCGTAGCCGTCGCCGCCGCGCGCGACGGCCTGCGGAAACGGCCGCACCGCTTCGGTCAGCAGGTCGAGCACCGGCGGGTTCAGCTCGAAGCCGAGGTAGCGGTCGTCGGCACGCAGGCGTCGGGCGACCAGCAGCGGCGATCCCGGATAGAGCCGCGCGCCACCGCCGGGGTTCAGCGCCGCCACCTCGCGCGCCAGCGCCTCGATCAGGGGCGGGCGGTCGGCGGCGGCCATCAGGCGTTCGATCCCCGCCTCTGCTTCCCGAGAACGAACCGCATCGCCCGCCAGATCGTACAGACCTGCACCAGCATGGGTGTCGAGCACGACGACGGGCCCCGCCGCCTGCCGCCGCTCGAGGAGCCAGAGGAGAAGCGCGTGCTTGACGAGATCGGCGAAATTCCCGGCGTGGAAGCTGTGGCGATAGTTCATGCGCCTGCCTCCGCCGCCCCGCCCGTCCGGTCAAGAGGAACCGGCGCCGTCCGCCGCCGTTGCGCAGGCCCCGAGGACCTTCAATGATCGACCATCCCGCCCTGTCCGACGAACAGCGCACCCCGCCGCGGGCGGTGGCGGCGGCGGCCAAGCTCGGCCTCGCGCTGCGCGAGACGCACGGCCGCGGGGGCACCGAGGTCGGCGTCCGCCGCGCCCGGCAGTTGCTGGAGCGACGGACCGTCAGCGACCGCGACATCAAGTCGATGTACAGCTACTTCGCCCGTCATGCGGTGGACAAGCGCGGCCGCTACTGGGCCGATCCGGACAAGCCGTCGGCCGGCTACATCGCCTGGCTGCTATGGGGCGGCGACGAGGCGCACGACTGGATCGGCGAACTGAGGGCCGTCCTGCGCGAGGCCGAGGGGTGAGCGTCGTCGATCCCGGCGTCGTCCCCGACGGCCTGTCCTACTGCAACGACGAGCAGCCGGGCATCCGGCGCACCGCGACCGCGCGGGGATTCGTCTATCACGACGCCAAGGGCGCGGAGATCGGCGACGAGAAGGTCCTCGCCCGCATCAACGCCCTCGCCATTCCACCGGCGTGGACCGACGTCTGGATCTGCCCGCGGGCCAACGGCCATATCCAGGCCACCGGCCGGGACGTGAAGGGGCGCAAGCAATACCGCTACCACGCCGACTGGACGACCCACGCCTCGACCAACAAATTCGACCGCCTGCCGGAGTTCGCCCGCGCCCTGCCGAAGCTGCGGCGACGGGTCGAGCGGGACCTGGCGCGGCGGGGGCAGTGCCGGGAAAAGGTGCTGGCCACGGCCGTGCGGCTGCTGGAGCTGACCCTGATCCGGGTGGGCAATGCGCAGTATGCGAAGCAGAACCGCTCCTACGGCCTGACGACGCTGCACAAGCGACACCTCGAGGTCGGGGGCGCGGCCCTGACCTTCGCCTTCAAGGGCAAGAGCGGGGTGGAGCACGAGGTGCGGGTGCGCGACCGGCGGCTGGCGCGGGTCGTGCGCTCGCTTCAGGACCTGCCCGGGCAGCAGCTGTTCAAGTACCGCGACGAGGACGGCAGCCTGTGCCCGATCACCTCCGACGACGTGAACGCCTACATCCGCGCGGCCATGGGCGAGGCGTTCTCGGCCAAGGACTTCCGCACCTGGGCCGGGACCGTGTCGGCGGCGCGGGCGCTGCGCGAGATGGAGCCGCCGACCTCGCCCACGGACGCGAAGCGCAAGATCACCGTCTGCGTGAAGGCGGTCGCCGGCCTTCTGGGCAACACGCCGACGGTGTGCCGCTCGTCCTACGTCCACCCGCGGGTGTTCGAGCTGTTCGAGAGCGGGCGCATCGGCAAGGCCCTGCCCGGACCGGACGCCGCCACCTTCGAGCGGGCGCTGGCGAAGACGCTGGTCGCCTGACGGCAACGGTCGGGAAAGGTCGATCGCGGAGTCTGCCGCCGAAGAGCGGCAGGCGAAGCGATGGCGGGACGTGGACACCCTTGGGGCCGGAACCCCTGGAAACGCAGACGGAGCCTCACAGGCACGCTGATCGAGGCCCTGCTGCTGGCGGTCATGGTGCTGACCGTCACCCTGATCCTGCAGCCGGGGCCGGATGCGGCGCGCGCGGAAGCCGGGTCGGCGCCGGCGGAGGGTCGGGTGGACCGGCTGGAGGGCGTGGCGCGGGTGATCGACGGCGACACCCTCGACGTCGGCGGGGTGCGGGTGCGGCTGCACGGCGTCGACGCCTTCGAACGCGGCCAGACCTGCGACCGGGCGGGCGGAAGCTGGGCCTGCGGAACGGCGGCGACCTCGGCGCTGCAGGCGCGGGCGGAGGGCCGCAGGGTGGTCTGCGAGGTTCGCGACACGGACCGCTACGGGCGCAAGGTCAGCCGTTGCGAGCGCGACGGAACCGACGTCGCGCGTGTCCTCGTCGACGAGGGGCTGGCCCTCGCCTACCGCCGCTACAGCGCCGACTACATCGAGGCCGAGGACGGCGCCCGGGCGCGTGGCGTCGGCGCCTGGGCCGGATCGTTCGACCGGCCGGAGCAGTGGCGGCGCCGTGGCCGCCGCGATCAGGCCCTTGGCCTGAATGGCTTGTAACTTGCCCTCGGGAGAGAACGTCGGTCTACGAGCCGCCGTTCGTCGGAGGGAAATCCAATGTCCAATACATTCCTGCGTCTCGGCGCGCTTTTCGCCCTGGCCGGCGTCGGCCTCGGCTACTGGATGGGCATGACCGAGCAGTTCGGTCTCATGCCGGTCCACGCCCACATCAACCTGCTCGGCTGGGTGTCGATGTTCCTCTACGGCCTGTTCTACCGGGTCGTGCCGGCCGCGGCTTCGGGGCTGCTGGCGACCGCCCACCTGTGGACGGCGGTGATCGGCCTGCTGGTGTTCATGCCGGCTCTGGCGCTGAAGCTGCTGCACGTGCCGGGCACGGACGGCGTGGCCCTCGCGGGACTGATCGCCGGGCCAAGCCTGACCCTGATCGCCTTCGTGCTGTTCGCGGTCATCGTCTTCCGCCAGACCGGCAAGGCTCCCGCCGCCGCCTGATCAGGCCGTCAGCCAGTAGCCGCGGCTGCGGGCGCTGACCGGCGCCCGCGTCGCCTCGACCCGCCACAGCACGGCGGCGCGGAAGGCGTCGGCTTCGGCGTCGCCGCTCAGCAGCCGGAGCGAGCGGATGATGCGGGTGATGCGCAGGTGGTTGTGGTCGTGCGGCCGCAGCCACAGGTCGGTGCGACGGTAGAACTGGTCCATGCGGTCGGTCGCCGCCGCCAGGGCGCACTGGGCCAAGGTCGCCTGGCGGATCGCCGCGGCCTCCTCCGCCGTCAGCACCGGGGCGTCGGGCACGGCGGCCGACGGCTCGTCCAGCGGGAACAGCCACTGAATGAAGTCGTGCGTCCGCTCCAGCGCGGCGTCGTCGAAGGCCAGCACCTCGAACAGGGTGCGGCCGCGGCCGTCGACGCCCTCCCCCTCGAGGAAGGCCAGCACCCGGCCGCCGTCGCTCATGACTTCAGGCGGCCTTGTCCCAGTCCAGCACCACCTTGCCGGACTTGCCGGACTTCATCGCCTCGAAGCCCTCGCGGTAGTTCTCGTAGGACATCTGGTGGGTGATCAGGGGGGTCAGGTCGAGGCCGGCCTTGAGCAGACCCAGCATCTTGCGCCAGGTGGTGAACATCTCGCGGCCGTAGACGCCCTTGATGGTCAGGGCCTTGAGGATGATCGAGCCCCAGTCGGTCTCCATCGGC
Source organism: Pseudomonadota bacterium (assembly GCA_023434265.1). Lineage (GTDB taxonomy): Bacteria > Pseudomonadota > Alphaproteobacteria > Caulobacterales > Caulobacteraceae > Brevundimonas. Next base: position 3,094 of record JAEYTA010000067.1, on the reverse strand, counting down.
TTCGAGGGAATGCCCAGCAGGGCCAGGCCGCCGCCCATGATCAGGGTGTCGACGCACTGTTTGAAGGCGATGGGCGAGCCCGACATCTCCAGCGCCACGTCGAAGCCGACCTTCATGCCCAGCTCGTGGATGACGTCGTGCAGGTCCTCGCGGCTGGTGTTCACCGTGCGCACGCCCGGCGCGACCTTCTGCGCCAGCTCGAGGCGGAAGTCGTTGATGTCGGTCAGCACCACGGTGCGGGCGCCGGCGTGGCGGGCCACGGCGGCGGCCATGATGCCGATGGGGCCGGCGCCGGTGACCAGCACGTCCTCGCCCAGCAGGTCGAACTGCTGCGCCGTGTGCACGGCGTTTCCGAACGGGTCGAGGATGGAGCCGATCTCGTACGGCACGTCGTCGGGCAACTCGATGACGTTGAAGGCCGGGGCCACGACGAACTCGGCGAAGGCCCCCTGACGGTTGACGCCGATGCCCTTGGTGGCCGGATCGAGGTGGAAGTGGCCGGCGCGGGCGGCTTCCGAGTTCAGGTCGATGACGTGGCCCTCGGCCGACACCCGCTGGCCGACCTTCAGGCGGCGGTCGACATCCTTGCCGATGGCGACGATCTCGCCGGCGAACTCGTGGCCGGTGATCATCGGCACGGGAACGTTCTTCTGGCTCCACTCGTCCCAGTTCCAGATGTGGATGTCGGTGCCGCAGACGGCCGTGCGGTGCACCTTGATCAGCACGTCCTCGTCGCCGGCGACCGGGATGGGAGCGTCGATCAGGTCGAGACCGACCTCGGGCTTCGTCTTGGCCAGCGCCTTCATCGTATCGGTCATCGTGTCGCTCCATGGACATCGGCGCGCCGCCGGTCGTTCGGGCACGGCATAGCGCACTGCCGCCAGACCTCAAGCGTCAGGTTTGCGCCGACGTGCTGAACCCGGCGGGACGCAAGGGATTAGATGGGCATGGCCGCATCCCGATTCCCGCATGTTCCGACCCTGTTCGTCGTGTGCGCGGGCCTCGTGCTCAGGGCCTGCGGCGACGGCGATCCGCCCGCGATGGTCCCGCCCGAAGCCTCGGCGGGTCAGGAGGTCGCGCCGGGCGGCGATGCGCCCGAAGCGCCGCCGAAGGCCGCCACGCAGGACGCGTCCGCGCCGGCGGCCGGCGACCTGCCCCTGACGCCAGGGGTCTATGTCACGACCGACACGGATTGCGCCCGCCCGCCCAACGCCGGGTTCCGGGTCTACGACGGGCGCGGACTCAGCGGTTCCGCCACGCGCGAGTGCCGCGCGACGGTCCGGTCGAGGGAGGGCGACGTCTATCGGGTCGACCAGTCGTGCGTCGACACCTTTGAGGGCGAGCGCACCACGGCGGGCCAGACCCTGCGCATTCCGGATGCGCGGTCCTTCACCCTGACGGAGGACGGCGAGACGACATCGCTGACATTCCGCCTGTGCCCGGCCGGGGACGCGCCGTCCTACCTTGAGGACCTGGCCAGGCCGGGCTGAGCCTCAGCCGCCCGGGAGAACGCCCAGTTCCTTGCCGGCCTTGGTGAAGGCGGCGACGGCCTGGTCGATCTGGTCGAAGGTGTGCGCCGCCGACATCTGGGTGCGGATGCGGGCCTGGCCGCGCGGCACCACCGGGAAGCTGAAGCCGATGACGTAGACGCCCAGCTCCAGCATGCGGGCGGCCATATCCTGGGCCAGCTTGGCGTCGCCGAGCATGACCGGGATGATCGGGTGCTGGCCTTCCAGAAGCTTGAAGCCGGCCTCGGCCATGGCGGCGCGGAAACGGGCGGCGTTGGCGAACAGCTGTTCGCGCAGCTTGTCGCCCTCCTCGCCGCCGGCGATGCGGATCGCCTCCAGCGACGAACCGCACACCGCCGGGCTGAGGGCGTTGGAGAACAGGTACGGCCGGGCGCGCTGCTTGAGCAGTTGCACCACCGGCGTCGTGGCGCAGATGAAGCCGCCCATGGCCCCGCCCAGCGCCTTGCCGAAGGTGCCGGTGACGAAGTCGACCTTGACCCCGTGGTAGGCGTAGGAGCCGCGGCCCTGCGGGCCGAGGAAGCCGGTGGCGTGGCAGTCGTCGACCATGATCAGGGCGTCGTACTTGTCCGCCAGCGCCCGGATGTCCTTCAGCTTGGCGATGTAGCCGTCCATCGAGAAGGCGCCGTCGGTGGCGATGACGATGTCGCGCGCGCCGTCGGCCCGGGCCTGCTTCAGCTGGGCCTCGAGGTCGGCCATGTCCGAGTTGGCGAACCGGTAGCGCTTGGCCTTGCACAGGCGCACGCCGTCGATGATCGAGGCGTGGTTCAGGCTGTCCGAGACGATGGCGTCCTCGGCCCCGAACAGCGGCTCGAAGATGCCGCCGTTGGCGTCGAAGGCGGCGGCGAACAGGATGGCGTCCTCGAAGCCGAGGTAGCCGGCGATGGCCCGCTCGAGCTCTTTGTGGATTTCCAGGGTGCCGCAGATGAAGCGCACCGAGGCGGTGCCGGCGCCCCACTGTTCCTGCGCCCGGATCCCGGCTTGAGTCACCCGCTCGTCGCCGGCGAGACCGAGGTAGTTGTTGGCGCAGAAGTTGAGCACTTCGCGCCCGCCGACGGTGATCACCGGGCCCTGGCGGGAGGCGATGACCCGTTCCGGCTTGGTCAGGCCCTGGGCGTCGATGTCGGCGAGTTCCGCGGAGACGCGGTCGTGAAAGGTCGCGGTCATGCGCGCTCCGCTACGCCGAATCCGCTCCGGGTTGAAGCCCCTAGGCCGTCGGTTCGGGCGCCGGCGCGACGGAATCGGCGACGGGCCGGAAGGGCGTGACCTGCACCCGGCCGCCGCACGGCTGCAGCGTCTGGTTCAGCGACACCGGCGAGGTGTCGCCCGGCGCCGTGACGCGGACGCGGGCGACGTTGGGGCAGACCCGCTCGCCCTGCCCCTCGTGCGGGATGGCGCTCCAGGCGATGTCGAAGAAGGCCTTGTCCTGCGGGGCCAGTTCGACCGGCGCCGGCGTGACGCCGCCGGTGAAGTAGCCGCCCATGACCCGGTCGCTGCGGATCGCCGTCAGATTGCGCCCCTGGGCGTCCTGCAGGGTCACGCCGGGATGGCCGTTCAGGCTGCAGGCG
>JAEYTA010000001.1 GCA_023434265.1 Pseudomonadota bacterium | reverse complement strand
ATCACCCGCTCCATCGCGGACCAGGCGCGGACCATCCGCATCCCGGTCCACATGATCGAGACGATCAACAAGCTGGTCCGCACCAGCCGCCAGATGCTGCACGAGATCGGCCGCGAGCCGACCCCGGAGGAACTGGCGGAGCGTCTGATGATGCCGCTGGAGAAGGTCCGCAAGGTCCTGAAGATCGCCAAGGAGCCGATCTCCCTCGAAACGCCGATCGGCGACGAGGAGGATTCGCATCTCGGCGATTTCATCGAGGACAAGAACGCGGTCCTGCCGCTCGACGCCGCCATCCAGGCGAACCTGCGGGAGACGACGACCCGCGTGCTGGCCTCCCTGACGCCGCGCGAGGAGCGGGTTCTGCGCATGCGCTTCGGCATCGGCATGAACACCGACCACACCCTTGAGGAGGTCGGCCAGCAGTTCAGCGTGACCCGCGAGCGCATCCGCCAGATCGAGGCGAAGGCGTTGCGCAAGCTGAAGCACCCGAGCCGCAGCCGGAAGCTCCGCAGCTTCCTCGACAGCTGAGGCGAATTCAGGGGCGGCTCCGCAGGGGCCGCCCCTTCTTTTCGCGCACTGGCGGGCTTGTGAAGCGGGCCGATGCGGGAATCAGCTAGCGTCCCCGCATGACGTCGCGCGCGGGACCCTTCCGAGCCCTCCTTCTCGCCGGAACGGCGGCGCTGGCGGCGGCCTGCAGTCCCATGCTGCCGGATGCGCCGCGCCCCGGCCCGACCCCCTACGTGCCGGGCCGGCCGGAGGCGCCGCTGGTCGGCGGGCTGATCGACCGGCCGATCGACGGCGAAACGCGCACGGCGGTTCTGCGCGAAAGCGAGGACCTGAGCCGGTGCGTGGCGGAGCTGACGGCGGCGCGGGTCGCCTTCAGTCCGCGGGCGGACCAGGTCTTCGGCGAGACGTGTCACCAGATCCAGGCCGGGCTGCTGGGCGCCGACATGGGCACGGTGGCGCGGATGAGCCCCGCTCAGCCGGCCATGACCTGCCGCCTGGCCCTGGCCGTCAGCGTCTGGCGGCGGCAGTCGCTGGAGCCGGCGGCGCGGGAGATTCTCGGCTCGGACGTGGTCCAGATCGACCACTTCGGCGCTTACGCCTGCCGCAATGTGAACAACGGCGTCGGCAGCACCCGCATCAGCGCCCATTCGCAGGCGGCCGCGCTGGACGTGGCGGGGGTGAGGCTGCGAGACGGCCGCCGGATCAGCCTGACGGACGACTGGAGCGGCGACGGGCCGGAGGCGCGCTTCCTGCGCCGCATCCGCGACGACGCCTGCCGCATCTTCGGCACGGTCCTGAGCCCCGACTACAACGCCGTGCATCGGGACCATCTGCACCTCGAGGCGACCGACACGCGCTTCTGCCGCTGAGGTCGGGAACGCGCAAAGGGGCGGCTCCGGAGAGCCGCCCCCTTCCGCCACCGGGAAAAAGGTCAGGCCTTGCCTTCGAAGATGGGGGCGAAACCACCCCACATCATGCGCTTGCCGTCGAAGGGCATGTCCATGCCGTCGAAGTCGGGATCGTTCATCATCTCGGCGAAGCATTTGTCCGCGGTGGCGCGATCCGGCCAGCGCAGCCAGGAGAAGACCACCTCTTCGTCGGCCTCCTTCTTCACGGCGAGGTCGAAGCCGGTGACCTTGCCGGCCGGGACATCCTCGCCCCAGGTCTCGACCTGCTCGAGGGCGCCGTACTTCTGGAACAACGGCCAGGATTTGCGGGCGGACTCGATGTAGGCCTCCTTCTTGGAGGCCGGGACGGGGAGGAGAAAGCCGGTGATGTAGCTCATTGGAAAAGCTCCGGGTTCGAGGTTGGTCGCGGTCGAGTGGTCGGTAAGGGCAGGGGAGGGGCGGGACGGTTCGGGTCCTCGGCTCACGCCCCTTGGGAAGCCGCGTCGGCGGCGGCTTCCAGGGTCGCGATATCGATCTTGCGCATCTTCAGCATGGCCTGGAACGCGGCCCGCGAACGCGCCGGGTCGGGGTCGTCGTAGAAGGCCATCAGGCGACGCGGCGTGATCTGCCAGCTGACGCCCCAGCGATCCTTGCACCAGCCGCAGTAGCTCTCCTGCCCACCGTCGCTGATGATGGCGTTCCACAGGCGGTCGGTTTCCGCCTGGTCGTCGGTCAGGACCATGAAGGAGACGGCCTCGGTCTGCGGGAACTGAGGCCCGCCGTTGAGAGCCATGTAGGGGCGGCCGGCGAGGGTGAACTCGACCACGAGCTCGGCGCCCTCGGGGCTGGACGGATTGTCGGCGGGGCTTTGCCGGACCTGGTCGATGCGGCTGTCGGGCAGGCCGAGCGACACGTAGAACTCGGCGGCGGCCCGGGCCTGACCCAGGTCGTACCAGATGCAGGGAACGATCTTCTCGCTCATGACGCCTCTCCGGCGGAGCCCCGCGTCGGGGCGGTGTTGGAGGGTGTGCGCCTTCGTGTTATCTATGTCAACTATGAAGTTAGAAAAAGTAACCACCAAGCCGCCGCGGCGCTATCACGACGCCTGCGGAGCCGCGCTCGGGCTGGACCTTCTGGGAGAACGCTGGGCCCTGCTGGTGGTGCGGGAACTGATGCTCGGGCCGCGACGGTTCGGCGACCTGCGCGCGGACCTGTGCGGTCTGAGCGCCAATGTGCTGACCCAGCGGCTGGAGAGCCTGGAGGCGGCGGGCGTCGTGACCCGCCGGCGCTTGCCGCCGCCGGCCTCGGTGCAGGTCTACGATCTGACGCCTTGGGGGCGAGAGGCGGAGGCGGTGATCTGCACCCTTGGCCGTTGGGCCGCCCGCTCTCCGGACCACGACCCGAGCCTGCCGCTCAGCCCGGTGTCGATGATGCTGTCCTTGCGGACCATGTTCGATCCGGCGAAGGCGGGCGACGCCCTGCTGGCGGTGGGCTTCCGTTTCGGCGAGACCACCTTCCGGGCCTGTGTCGCGGATCGCGAGCTGAGGGTCGAGCGGACCATCCCGGAGGGGGCGACGGTGGTGGTCGAGGGGACGCCCGAGGCGGTGGCCGCGGTGATCTACGGCGACCCCGCCGAAGCCGAGGCCCGGGCGCGGGAGAGCCTGCGCATCGAGGGCGACCTCGCCGCCTTTCTGCGCTTCGCCAGCTGGTTCGAACTGCCGCCGAAGGCCGAACGCCCCGAGCGTCGGTGAAGGCGCATAAGGTCGCAGTGGTTTGACTTCCCTGCACCCCGGGTCAACATCGTGGGCATGTACCGGCAATTGCATGTCCGGGGCCCCCGGCCCCTGCGTCTGATCCGAAGGGTCTGAACCCTGTTCCGGCGGGGGCCGGAACAGGGAAGATCGCCGGCCGTCCGCCGCCCGGCCGTCCCCGTCCGCCAAGCCGCGCGCCGTCCGCCGCCGAGCCCCGACGCGCGCCTCCAGCCTGATCTACCGGAGAGTCGTGATGATGGGCCTCGCCCTCGCACTGCTGACCTGCGCCGTCTTCGCCGTCCTGACCGTCCTCGCCATCGCCGCCGCCCTGAAGTCGGCGCGAGTGGACAATGTGATCGCCGAGGTGTTCTCGCCCTGGCCCGAGGAGAAGCCCCGCTCCGGGGACGACCCGGCCTGATTGCGCGACCGCCGTTCAACCAATGGACAGGGGCGGGCGGCGGGCGCATCCTGTCCCGATGATCGACCTCGCCCATCTCAAGCGCCGGCTGGGCCAGTACGCCGCCCTGTGGGTCGGGGCCTTCCTGCTGTCGGGCGTGGCGATCCTCATCGGCCTGTTCTTCGCGGACCTGATGGCGGCGGCCGACACCGTGCTGCCGCCGATGCTGGCGGCCACCGCGGTGGCGCTGGGCGGCGGCGTGGTCGCCACCCTGATGTCCTCGCGCCAGACCCTGGGCACGAAGCTGCTGGTGCTGCTGCTGGCCCTGCTGCTCGTCCTGCCGCTCCTGTGGGCCCCGGTGTCCGCGGCGGTGGCCATCGCCTTCTTCGCCGACCGGTCGATCGAGTATTCGGAGGCCTACGCCGGCTTCCAGATCGGCGTGGCGCGGGTGCTGTTCCCGATCGGACAGGCCTTCGGCGAGGGCGACGTGTTCGGCTGGATCTGGAGCCTGTTCCAGTGGGTTTCGACGGTGATCGGCTTCCTGTCGGCCATGGCGCGGGTGTGGCCGATGCTGAGGCGGCTGCTGGGGCCGGAGCCGGCGCCGGAGAGCTAGGGGCCGGTCAATCCGCCTGCCAGACGCGCACCCAGTCCACCTCCATGCGCTGCGGGAAGGCGGCGTCGTCGACGCCTTCGGCGCCGCCCCAGTCGCCGCCGACGGCGACGTTGAGGATCAACTGGAAGGGCCGGTCGAAGGGCCAGGCGTCGCGGCCCGAACCCTCGTTGGGGAAGGTGAAGTAAGGCTCGCCGTCGAGCGCGAAGACCATGGCTTCGGGGGTCCAGCGGACCTGGTAGACATGGAAGGCGTCGCAGGCGTCGGGGATGGCGATCTCGGCCCCGCGCTGGGTGCCGGCGACATGGTTGTAGGCCCCCGTATGGACGGTGCCGTGGACCACGCCGGGACGGTGGCCGACATGCTCCATGATGTCGATCTCGCCGTCGCCGGGCCACGCCTGCAGGTCCACGGGCAGCATCCAGATGGCGGGCCAGGTCCCGCGGCCGCAGGGCAGCTTCGCCCGCGCCTCGAACACGCCGTAGGTCCAGCCCTCGCGGCTCAGCATGCGCGCGGAGGTGTAGTTCTGGCCGCCCCAGTCGGCGGCGCCGTCCAGCCGCTCGCGGCGCGCCTCGACGATCAGCCGGCCGTTCTCCACCCGGCCGTTCTCCAGCCGGGCGGCGGCGTAGTACTGGCGCTCGTTGTTGTACCAGCCGGTGCGGTTGGCGTGGGTGTCGTAGGTCCATTTCGCCGGGTCGGGCAGGCCGTCGCGCCCGAACTCGTCGGCCCAGACGAGGCGATGGCCGGGCGGTCCTTCGGGCGGGGTGTGGCGGATCGGGGCGCAGCCCGCGGTCAGGACGGCGGCGGCGAGCAGGGCGGGGACGATGCGCATGCGTCCAGCATAGACCGGGTCGCCGGCGAGCCGCCTTCACGGTTGGTGACGGCCGACGACTTGCCGCCGGGCCCGACCGGAGTCATCGTCGCGCCATGAGCACCCGGGAGCCGGCGGGCGAACGCTTCGCCTCGTTCGAGGCCTTCTATCCGCACTACATCCACGAGCACTCGAACCGGACCTGCCGACGCATTCACGTCGTCGGCTCCGGACTGGTGCTGGTCGTGCTGGGCGTGGCGATCGCGACGCGGAATCCGTGGTGGCTGCTGGCCATGCCGCTGGTCGGCTACGGCTTCGCCTGGGTCGGGCATTTCTTCTTCGAGAAGAACCGGCCGGCGACGTTCCGCTACCCGCTGTGGAGCCTGCTGGGCGACTGGCGGATGTTCTTCGAGACGGTCAGCGGCAAGCGCAGGTTCTAGCTGTTGGCCGGGTCCTGGAAGGCGAACAGGCTGACGCCCAGCACGGCCACCGCGTCGCGGTCCGGGGAGCCGGCGGGCGGCAGGTAGAAGGTGGGGCGCAGGCCCGCCAGCGCCACCCCGCCCACCTCCACGCCGTCGCGGCTGACGACATAGCCGAGCACGCGTCCGCCCGCCCACGGCAGGTCGCCGACCTGCTTCGTCTCGACCCGGTAGGTGACGTCGCCCCAGACCAGCTCGCCGGCGCGCTGGGCCTGCTGCAGCCGGGCGAACAGGCCGCCGCCGCGCGACAGGGCCAGGGTCAGGCGCGCGCCGGCCGGGGCGGAGCCGCCGTATTCGCACTCGTAGCTCAGCGGCTCCCGGTCGAAGGTGATCCACAGGATGCGTGTGTGCGACTGGCCGCCGCCGCAGTCGCCCTGAACGGTCCCGAGGCCGGGGCCGGCGATGTCGAATTCGGCCCGCGCCATGTCGCGCGACTGCCACGGCAGACGGGTGCTGGAGGCGCGCGAGGCGACCGAGCCGGTGTATTCCCCGATGGCGAAGCCGGGCCGGAAGAGGCTGGGTCCGCGCCGGCCCTGCAGGCCGATGCGCTCGGTGCGGTCAGCCAGAGGCGCGCTGTCCTGTGCGACGGCGGGAACGGCCGCGGCGAGCGCGGCGGCGACGGCGATGCTGGCGAGTTTCATGGGCCCCTCCTCACGAAGGAGCGAAGCCTAACGCCGTTTCGCCGAACATCAATCGGCGAGGGGGCCTGTCAGTTGGAGCCGGCCGTGGTGATCCGGGCGGAGGCCATCAACGTGGCCTGGCTGGGCACGCGGTCCCACGACGGCGGGCAGCCCTCGAAGCGGCCGGCGTCGACGATCGAGACGCGATCCTGGTTGAAGCGCATGGCCGGCTGCATCGAGCCGCGGCCGTGGCCGGTGTAGAGGTCGATCTTCTGGCCCTTGATCGCGCCGCCGGTGTCCGAGGCGTACCAGTAGCCGTCGTGGATGGTGCCGTCGGGCATGCGCATGCCGACCGTCTCGGGGATGAACAGGCGGGTGCGGCGCGGGATGTAACGGGGGTCGACGGCGACCGTGCGCATCGGGATCGGGCGGCAGCCGAGGCTGTCGTTGCCCGTCGCTCCGCCGCCGCCGGCGTGGTAGAGGTTGACCCGCGCGCTCCAGCTCGGATCGGCGTCCATCAGGGCTTCGGCGTCGGCGGGCAGCACCGGTTCGCTGGCGGAACCTTCGTCGGAGGGAGCCGTTGGTTCAGCGCCCAGGCCGCTGGCGACAGCGGCTTCGTAGGCGACCGGATCGCCCGAGGCCGCGGCAGCGGTCGGGAAGGCCAACGCCCAGACGAGGGCGAGCGCAGCGGCGGTGCCGAACATGCGATGACTCACGGAATCACCGGCCCCTGACGCGTCCGGCGAGGCGGGTTCTGCCGTCGGAATGTGTCGAAATCCAGTCGTTTGAGACCAGCTGCGACCACCTGTCCGGTCGCGTAGTGGATAAGCCGGCCTTGCCGATGGATCAGCGGAATCGTCATCGGCAACAGCGACGATGTCTGATAGCTGTATTCGCAGATCAGAAACTCTTTGCTGGGCGGCGATGCTTACTGTTCATGGCGATATTCGATCCGGGAACTGTTTGAAGGTCCGCTGGCTGCTCGACCGGCTGGGTCTGGATTATCAGTGGATCGAAACAGACGTCGTGTCCGGCGTGACCCGCAGTCCAGAATTCCTCAAGTTGAATTCGGCCGGACAGCTGCCCGTCCTGGTGCTGGCGGACGGACGGGCGCTGGCCCAGTCGAACGCCATACTTGTCCACATGGCCGAGGGCACGCCGTGGCTGCCGGCCGACGCCTGGGCCCGGGCCAGGGTGTTCGAATGGCTGTTCTGGGAACAGTACAGCCACGAGCCGTACATCGCGGTGGCGCGGTTCCAGCGCACGCTGGGTGGAAAGTCGGCCGACGAGATCGAGCCGCGGCTGATGGAGCGGGGTCGCGCGGCGCTCGCGCGGATGGAGGCGGCGCTGGCGGGGGCGGACTGGCTGGCGGGGGCGGACTGGCTGGCGGGGGCCGGGCCGACGATCGCCGACCTGGCGCTGGTCGCCTACACCCGCGTCGCGCCGGAGGGCGGCTTCGACCTGCGGCCGTATCCGGCGGTGCGGGCGTGGATCGCACGGGTGGAGGCGGCCTTCGGGATCGTCTAGAGCGGAGCGTCGCCTGTCGGAGCCCGCCATGAAACGCCTCGCCCTCGCCGCCGCCGCCGTCTGCGCCGTGGCGGTCGCCGCCGTTCCCGCCGCCGTCTCGGCCTGGGGAAACACCGGGCACCGGCTGATCGGCGTGGCGGCGGTGCGCGGCCTGCCGGACGAGCTGCCGGCCTTCCTGCGCACGCCGGGCGCGGCGGCCGAGGTCGGGGAGCTGGCGCGCGAGCCGGACCGCAGCAAGGGCGGGGGGCAGCCGCACGACCGCGAGCGCGACACCGCCCATTTCGTCGATCTCGACGACGAGGGGCGGGTGATGGATGCGCGGGGCATGGCGATCGACGCCCTGCCGCGGCTGAAGTCGGAATACGACGCGGCCCTGACCGCCGCCGGGCTCGACGTCGACGACGCCGGCTACCTGCCCTACGCCATCATGGACGGCTATCAGCAGCTGGTGCGCGACTTCGCCACCTGGCGGGTGCTCTACGCCGCCGAAGCGCGCGAGACCGACCCCGGCCGCCGGGCCTGGTACCGGGAAGACCGGCTGCGGCGCGAGGCCCTGATCCTGCGCGACATGGGCTATCTGGGCCACTACGTCGGCGACGGCAGCCAGCCGCACCACACGACGATCCACTACAACGGCTGGAGCCGCGAGGTTCCCAACCCCGAGGGATTCACCACCTCGCGCCAGACGCACGGGACGTTCGAAGGGGCGTTCACCGCCCGCGTGGCGCGGCTGGACGCGGTGGAGGCGGCGATGGCCGCCCCGGCGCTGGACGGCTTCGACCTGCGCGCGCGGGTTCCGGCCTATCTGAGGACCACCCTCGCCGAGGTGCTGCCCTTCTACCGCCTGGAGAAGGCCGGCGGTTTCGCCGAGGGCGACGCGCGCGGGCGGGACTTCGTCATCGCGCGACTGGCGGCCGGGGCTTCGGAGCTGCGCGACCTGATCGTGCTGGCCTGGCGCGACTCGGCCGACGACGAGATCGGCTGGCCCAAGGTGAGCGTGGCCGAGGTCGAAGCCGGGACCGCCGACCCGTGGCTGGCCATGTACGGCGAGGACTGACCGCTTGGAGCCGGCGCCCGAGCAGCTGATGGCGCTGGCCTCGCGGCTGCGCGCCGAGGGGCGGGCGGCGGAGGCGGCGGAGGCCTATCGGCGGCTGCTGGCGGTGCGGCCCGACCTGCCGGACAGCTGGTACAACCTGGCCCTGATGGAGCGCGCCTGCGGGCGCTTCGAGGCGGCGCTGGCGGCCTATGACGAGGCGCTGCGGCGCGGCGTGTCGGGGCCGGAGGAGGTGCGGCTGAACCGGGCCGTGATCCTGACCGACGACCTGGGGCGGCACGACCTGGCGGAGGCGGAGCTGGAGGCGGCGCTGGCGCTGCGGCCCGACTGGCCGCCGGCGCTGCTGAATCTCGGCAACCTGCACGAGGACCTGGGTCGGCGGGAGGCGGCGCGGGCGGCCTATGAGCGGGCGCTGAAGGTGGAGCCAGGCGACGCCGTGGCGCTGGCGCGACTGGCCGGCCTCGCGAGACCGGCCGGGGCGGACGACCCCATCGTCCTTCGGTTGCGGACGGCGCTGGCCGAGCCCGGCCGGAGCCCGGAGGAGCGGGCCGAACTGGGTTTCGCCCTGGCGCGGGCGCTGGACGCGGCGGGGGCCTGGGACGCCGCCTTCGAGGCCTGCGCCGCCGCCAACGCCGCCAGCCGCGGGGCGGAGCCGGGCGCGGTCTACGACCGGGCGGAGCGGGAGGCCTTCGTCGACCGCCTGATCGCGGCGTTCCCGCAGGCCGCGCCGGCGTCCGGCGACGAGGCGGCGGGGCCGGTGTTCGTCTGCGGCCTGTTCCGCTCCGGCTCGACGCTGGTGGAGCAGATCCTCGCCGGGCACAGCGCGGTGACCGGCGGGGGCGAACTGGGGCTGGTCCCGGCGCTGGCGGCGCGAATCCGGCCGTATCCGGAGGCGTTGACCGGGCCGCAGGCGGCGGCGACCGCCCGGCGCGCGCGCGAGTTGTACCTGCAGGGGCTGCGGGCGGCGCGGCCCGGCGCCGCCCTCGTCGTCGACAAGCGGCCGGACAACGTCCTGCACATCGGCCTGATCAAGGCGATGTTCCCGACCGCGCGCATCGTCCACACCGTGCGGCAGCCGCTGGACGTGATCCTGTCCAACTGGTTCCTGCACCTCGACCGGTCGATGCCGCAGGCGCTGGACCTCGAGGACATGGCCCACTGGACGCTGCAGCACGACCGGCTGATGGCGCACTGGAAGCGGCTGTATCCAGACATCCTCGAGATCGATTACGACCGGCTGGTGGTGGAGCCGCGGCCGATGGTCGAGGGGCTTCTGGCCTGGCTCGGCCTGCCGTGGGAGGACGCGGTGATGGATTTCCACACGGCGGCGACCGGCGTGCGCACGGCCAGCGTCTGGCAGGTGCGCGAGCCCCTGTACCGGCGCTCTTCCGGGCGGTGGCGCAACTACGCGGCGCACCTTCGGCCGGCGCGGGCGATGCTCGGGCTTCCGCCGGAAGAGGGGCGGGGGTAGGGACGGCCGATGTCCGAGCCCCTTCCTCCCGTCGTCGTTCTCGACAAGTCCCAGCTGGCCGACAACATCGGCGCCGTCGCGCGGGTGATGGCCAATTTCGGCCTGTCCGAGCTGCGGCTGGTCAATCCGCGCGACGGCTGGCCGCAGGACCGCGCCTGGGCCGCCGCCTCGGGCGCCGACTGGGTGCTGGAGGGGGTGAAGGTGTTCGGCAGCGTCGCCGAGGCGATCGCCGACCTGAACACCGTCTTCGCCACCACTGCCCGCCCGCGCGAGACGCGCCTGCCGGTGCGCACCCCGCGGGAGTCGGCGCGGGCGCTGTACGACGACGCCGCCTCGGGGCTGAAGGTCGGCCTGCTGTTCGGCGGCGAGCGGGCCGGGCTGGAGACGGTCGACATCGCCCTGACCCAGGGCATCACCACCATCCCGATCGACCCTCGCCACCATTCGCTGAACCTGGCCCAGGCGGTGGCGATCAACGCCTACGAATGGCGGACGCTGGTCCTCGACGCCCCGCCGCCGAAGTTCCGCGAGGGCGCGCCGCCGGCTTCCGGCGAACTGCTGCTGGGCATGTACGAACATCTGGAGGCGGAGCTGGACGAGGGCGGCTTCTTCCATCCGCCGGAGAAGAAGCCGTCGATGAGCCAGAACCTGCGGGTCATGCTGGGCCGGGCGGCCTTCTCGGCGCAGGAGGTGGCGACCTTCCGGGGGGTGATCCACGCCCTGGCGAAGGGGCGCGGCCGGCGGCTGGAGAAGCTGGCGGCGAAGAAATTTTCCCCCGCAGGGGGAGGGGGACCGCGAAGCGGTGGAGGGGGTGCGGAGGGCTGAACCCCCTCCACCACGCTTCGCGTGGTCCCCGTCCCCCTGCGGGGGAGGACCTAACCGACCAGGCCCGCTGCGAACGCCGGCACCACCTCCGTCGCCGGGCCGTAGGTCTTCTCCTCGAACAGGCGACTCCCCAGCGACGGTTCGAGGTTGAGCTCCACCGTCCGCGCCCCGGCCCAGGTCGCCTGCCGGACGAAGCCGGCGGCGGGATAGACGGCGCCCGAAGTGCCGATGGAGACGAACAGGTCGCAGGCGGACAGCGCCCGGTCGATCCGGTCCATGTGCAGCGGCATCTCCCCGAACCAGACGATGTGCGGACGCAGGCGGCCCGCGGGATGGAAGGGCGAGGGCTCGTCGGCGGCGAGGTCGCCGGGCCAGTCGCAGACGCGGCCGGTGGCGGTGCACTCGGCCTTCAGCAGTTCGCCGTGCAGGTGGATCAGCTCGAACCCGCCGCCCGGCGGCGTCTCCGCGTGGGCGCGGTCGTGCAGGTCGTCAACGTTCTGGGTGACGAGCAGGAAGTCGCCTTCCCAGCGGGCGGCGAGGTCAGCGAGGGCGCGGTGGGCGGCGTTCGGCCGGACCGTCGCCAGGTGACGGCGGCGCTGGTTGTAGAAGTCCTGCACCAGCGCCGGGTCGCGGGCGAAGGCCCTCGGCGTGGCGACGTCCTCGACGCGGTGGCCCTCCCACAGGCCGTCGCCGGCGCGGAAGGTGGGCACGCCGGACTCGGCCGAGATGCCCGAGCCGGTGAGGATGACGAGGTTGCGGCGGGTCATGCGTCGCTCCGGAAGCGAGACTCTCGAGACCTTCCTTCGCGCCCCTTTGCAACCCTTTCCCTGCCTTTCCGTGCCCTTCCCGGCGTTGGCTTGCCGGTCAGCCTCCGGGGGCGCGTCCGCTTCTGTCGTCCCGGTGGTCCATTCTGCGATCAGCCGCGGGAAGGCCGCCAGGAATCCGCTCGCCGGGTAAGGTCGGCCGGGGTGCGCGGACCCGGTCCGGCCCCCCGACTGAACGCGGCGGCCGGGCGCGGCAGGGGGAAGGAGGACAATGTCTCCACAAGACAGCTTTTCGCGATTTTCCCGCCAGGGCGCCTTGTCGCCCCGGGGTGGCGCGCGATCGGCCTTGCCAGCCTGCGGCGTCGGTGCGACCCCTCCCTCGTCAGTTCAGGAGACCTCACCATGAAAACCCCCGCCGCCGTCGCCTTCGAGGCCAAACGTCCGCTGGAGATCGTCGAGGTCGATCTGGAGGGGCCGCGCGCCGGGGAGGTGCTGGTCGAGATCAAGGCGACGGGGGTCTGCCACACCGACGCCTACACGCTGGACGGGCTGGACAGCGAGAGCATCTTCCCCTCGATCCTCGGCCACGAGGGCGCGGGCGTGGTGGTCGAGGTGGGCGCAGGCGTGACCTCGGTCGCGGTCGGCGACCATGTGATCCCGCTGTACACGCCGGAATGCCGCCAGTGTAAGTCGTGCCTGAGCCGCAAGACCAACCTGTGCACGGCGATCCGGGGGACGCAGGGCAAGGGGCTCATGCCCGACGGGACCAGCCGCTTCAGCTACAAGGGTCAGGCCATCGCCCACTACATGGGCTGTTCGACCTTCTCGAACTACACGGTGCTGCCCGAGATCGCGGTGGCGAAGATCCGCAAGGACGCGCCGTTCGACAAGGCCTGCTATGTCGGCTGCGGCGTGACCACCGGCGTCGGCGCGGTGGTCAATACGGCCAAGGTCGAGCCGGGCGCGAACTGCGTGGTCTTCGGCCTGGGCGGCATCGGCCTGAACGTCATCCAGGGGCTGAAGATGGTCGGGGCCGACATGATCGTCGGCGTCGACATCAATCCGTCCAAGGAGGAATGGGGCCGCCGTTTCGGCATGACCCATTTCGTCAATCCGAAGGGCGTGGACGACGTCGTCGCCCATCTGGTCGAACTGACCGGCGGCGGGGCCGACTACACCTTCGACTGCACGGGCAACACCGTGGTCATGCGCCAGGCGCTGGAGGCGTGCCACCGCGGCTGGGGCGAGAGCGTCATCATCGGCGTGGCCGAGGCGGGCAAGGAGATCGCCACCCGGCCGTTCCAGCTGGTCACCGGCCGGGTGTGGCGCGGCTCGGCCTTCGGCGGCGCGCGCGGGCGCACCGATACGCCGAAGATCGTCGACTGGTACATGGACGGGAAGATCGAGATCGACCCGATGATCACGCATACGCTGCCGCTGGAGCGGATCAACGAGGCGTTCGATCTGATGCATGCGGGCGAGAGCATCCGCAGCGTGGTGGTGTTCTGATGCGCCCGGTCGGTCTTCTCCTGGCCACGACGCTGGCCTTGTCCTTCGCGGGCGTCGCGGCGGCCCAGGCGACCGCGCCTTGCGAGCTCTCGCAGGCCGAGCGGGCGCAGGATGCGCTCGCAGCCCAGCGGGTCGCCGAAATGGGCGACATGACGATATTCGAGTCCCTGCCGACGGGAATCCCCCGCAGCGGCTGCGGTGTCTGGAGCCTGCGGGTGAAGGCCGACGGGGCTGTCGAGAATGTCGAGCGGCTGCGCGGGGAATTGGCCGGCGCGAACGACATTGCGGTGGTAGGCGCCTGGCTGAAGTCGTTCCGCTTCCGTCCGCAGCCCGAGCCCTGGACGGCCGTGACCCTGGTAAGCTTCACCCTGGACGAATAGGTCGCTCACCGGAGGCCGACATGGGCATATGGTACTCGCGTCCGATGCTGCACATGGCCGACGTGGACGCGGCGACCGCCTTCTACGTCAACCGGTTGGGGTTCTCGGAGGCCTGGTCCTTCAATGACGACGCGGGCCGCAAATTCGTCTCCCAGATCAATCGGGACGACGCGGAGATCATCCTGTGCAGCCAGTGGCCCGACAAGGTCGGCAAGGGGATGCTGTTCATCGAGTTGACGGCCGAGGACTGGAAGGCCCTGCCGGCGATGCTCGAGGAGCAGGGCGTGGCCGCGAGGTGGGGCTGGTGGGGCTATCGCACCCTGATCGTCGCCGATCCGGACGGCAACGAACTCTACTTCCCCGATCCCGAAGACCCGGGCGGCGGACCGGCTGCCTGACGCCCCTTGCCATGTCGTGTCAGTTCGCTAAAGAAACGGACTGAGCTTCACGGCAGGAGGGAAGGCCATGTTCACCCACATCACCGTCGGCGCGAACGACGTGGAGGCGTCGCGGCGGTTCTACGATGCGGCGCTGGGGGCGCTGGGGATCGAGCCGGCGCAGGGGCCGGATCCCAAGGGGCGTTACTGGTGGCGTACCCAGCGGGGCGCCTTCGCGGTCGGCAAGCCGATCGACGGCGAGCCGGCCTGCCACGCCAATGGCGGCACCATCGGCTTCGCGGCGAAGACGCCGGAGATGGTGCACGCCTTCCACGACGCGGGCGCGGCGGCGGGCGGGCGTTCGATCGAGGACCCGCCGGGCCTGCGCGAAGGCGCCTTGGGCAGGCTCTACCTCGCCTATCTGCGCGATCCGGACGGCAACAAGGTCTGCGCGCTGCATCGCATGGGGTGAGCGGGTTTCGGGAACAGGGCCGCGGGGGTAGAGGTCGGCGGATGGAAACCCTCAAGACCCACATCGTCCACGGCGGGACCCTCCGCTACCTGCGCCACGACAGCGCCGTCACCGGCACGCCGATGACGCTGTCGGTGTTCGTCCCGCCGGGCGAGGGGCCGTTTCCGGTGCTGATCTGGCTGAGCGGCCTGACCTGCACCGAGGACAACTTCACCACCAAGGCCGGGGCCTATGAGGCGGCGGCCGGGCATGGTGTGATCGTCGTCGCGCCCGATACCTCGCCGCGCGGCGAGGGCGTGGCCGACGACCCGGCGTACGATCTGGGGCAGGGGGCCGGCTTCTACGTCGACGCGACGCAGCAGCCGTGGGTCCCGCACTTCCGCATGGAGAGCTATGTCGTCGAGGAACTGGTCGGGCTGATCGACCGCGAACTTCCGACGACGGGGGCGCGGTCGATCTCGGGCCATTCGATGGGCGGGCACGGGGCGCTGACGCTGGCGCTGAAGCATCCGGACCTGTTCCGCAGCGTCTCCGCCTTCGCCCCGATCGTCTCGCCGACCCGCTGTCCGTGGGGCGAGAAGGCGTTTGCGGCCTATCTCGGCGATGATCGGACGGAGTGGGCCAGGCACGACGCGGCGCGACTGATCGAGGCCGGCGTCGGCGCGGGCTGCTACGACGACATCCTGGTCGACCAGGGCGACGCCGATCCGTTCCTGGCCGAACAGCTGAAGCCGGAACTGCTGGTCGAGGCGGCGCAGGCGGCGGGCCAGAAGCTGACCCTGCGGATGCAGCCGGGGTACGACCACTCCTACTTCTTCATGGCCAGCTTCATCGCCGACCACATCGGCTTCCATGCGCAGCGGCTGAAGGATTGAGCCATGACCGAGGATCGCGCCGAACCGAACTACGACGCCATGTTCGCGGATCTGTGCCGGCAGGTCGGAATCTGTCTGCATCCGAAGGGCGAGAAGCGGGTGATCGCGGCCCTGCCCAAGGGGCTGGACGCCGGCGTCCGCGCCGCGCTCGAGGCCGAGGGCATCGACGAGCCGTCGGCGCCGGGGGACCTGAAGCGCGCCGTCCGCGACTGCCTGAAGGCGCATGTGGGGAAGGTCTGAACCGCCGTTCGTGATAGGAGGAGCGGTCGCTGGAGGCTTCCCCATGAGACTGACCGCCGTGTTCCTCGGCCTCGCCGCCCTGGCGGTCGCCGCCCCCGCCGCCGCCCGGCAGCAGATGGTCGACCCGAACTTCGTTCCGACCGTCGAACGACCGGCCTATGCGGCGGACGGGCCACGGGTCGTGATCGACGGGGCGCACTTCAACTTCCACACCGTCGATGGCCAGTACGCCCCCTTCGCCGCCCTGCTGAGGGCCGACGGCTACGAGGTGCGGGGCGGAACCGCGGCCTTCGACGCCGGCGGGCTGGATGACGTCGACGTGCTGGTGATCGCCAACGCCGGGGCCGTGCACGAGCCGGCGGGGCCGATCTTCACCGACCGCGAGATCGCGGCGGTGGAGGCTTGGGTGCAGGGCGGCGGACGGCTGCTGCTGATCGCCGATCATGCGCCGTTCGGGAGCGCTGCGGCGCCGCTGGCGGCGGCCTTCGGGGTGCGGATGGGCCAGGGCTACGCCTTCGCCATGCCGGACGAGCTGAACCTGACCACCAATCTGACCTATCCGGCCGAGGCCTTCGATCCGCATCCGATCCTCCTCGGACGGGACGAGGGGGAGAAGGTCGAGAGCGTGACCGCCTTCACGGGCCAGTCGCTGGCCGGACCGGCCGGGGCGGCGGTGCTGCTGCCGATGACCGACGGCGCCCGGGAAGCGCGGGACCTGCCGACGCTGCAGGCGCTGGCGGATCGGCTGGAACAGGCCGGCGAGACGGGGACGGGCGCGGAGGCGGCGGTGGCCGAGCTGTCGTCTCCGGCGCTGCCGGCCCAGGCGCTGGCGTTCGAGCACGGGCAGGGCCGGGTGGTGGTGTTGGGCGAGGCGGGGATGCTGTCGGCCCAGCTGATCCGCTTCCCGCCCGACTCCGGCCAGCCGGACCGGCGGTTCGGCATGAACGCGGCCCCGGGCAACGCCCGCTTCGGCCTGAACGTCATGCACTGGCTGAGCGGCCTGCTCTAGCCCTTGCGGCCCCGGCGGCCGCCGCGGTCGCCGTCGTGGCGACGGTCGTGGTCGCGCCGACCGCGGTGGTGGTCATGCTGGTCGCGGCGGGGGCGATCGTCGACGTAGACCGGCGCGACGTAGACCGGCTGGCCGGCGGCCCAGGCGGGTTCGCAGTGCTGGCGCACGACCCCGTAGCGGTCGGTGTACCAGTTGCAGACCGGCTGGTTCTCCAGCTCGTAGGCGAGGGTGTCGAGGCCATAGGCCAGGTTGTCCCAGAACTCGGGGTCGCTGGCGCAGCCCGACAGACCGAGCCCCAGCCCCGCGATCGCAACGATCCTCCACCGCCCCATCGCCGCTCCCTCCCGTTCGAGGCGGCACCCTCCGGCGAACGGGGCGGCGAGACAAGCGTTCGGAACCTGACGGAAATCGTCGCATGCGCCTTGGGCCGGACCGTCGCGCAGCCTACATGCGCCGGCGTACCCTTTGTCGAAACAGGAGCCTCCCCATGGCCTTCACCCTTCCGCCCCTGCCGTACGCCTATGACGCCCTGGAGCCGGCGATCGACAAGGAGACGATGACCTTCCACCACGACAAACACCACCAGGCCTACGTCGACAACCTGAACAAGGCGGTGGACGGGGACACGAGCCTGCGGGGCAAGTCGCTGGAGGAGATGTTCGCCGGCATGTCGAAGCTGCCCAAGGCGGTGCGCAACAACGGCGGCGGGCACTGGAACCACAGCCTGTTCTGGGAGCTGCTGGCGCCTCAGGGTCAGACCGGCGAACCGTCGGCAGAGCTGGCGGCGGCGATCGACCGCGACCTCGGGGGGATGGACAGGTTCAAGGAGGACTTCAACGCCGCCGGCGCGGGCCAGTTCGGTTCGGGCTGGGCCTGGCTGATCGTGCAGGACGGCAAGCTGAAGATCACCTCGACGCCGAACCAGGACAACCCGCTGATGGACGTGGCCGACGAGAAGGGCGCGGTGGTGCTGGGCGCCGACGTGTGGGAGCACGCCTATTACCTGAAGTACCAGAACCGCCGGGCCGACTACCTGAAGGCCTTCTGGTCGGTGGTGAACTGGAACAAGGCCAACGAACTGTTCGCCGCCGCGACCGCCTGACCGCAGCGCGGGCCGCCGGGTTTCGCGCCCGGCGGCCCGCGCCACGTCCCGGACCTCACGGAGACCGCCATGACCTTCCACGCCCGCCTCGCCGCCGCCGGCCTGATGCTCGCCGTCTTCGCCGCGGGTTGCTCGTCCGAACCCGGGAGGGCGGTGGAAGGCGAAGCGCCGACGCGCGCGGTCGCCGCCTCGCCTGACGTCCACCCGTTCCGGATCGGCGCGCTGGAAGCTGTGGCGCTGAGGGACGGGACGCTGAACCTGCCGGTGAGCGATGCGGAGGCGAACCCGTGGCCGCCGGCGCAGACCGCCGCGCTGCTGACCGCCGCCGGCGTGGCGGACGGGACGGTGCGCCTGTCGATCCAGCCTCTGCTGGTCCGCGACGGGGCGCGGGTGGTGCTGATCGACACCGGGGCGGGCGGCGACATGGGCACAGAGAACCGGTTGCCCGCGTCGCTGCGCGCATCGGGCGTGGAGCCGGGCCAGGTCACGGACATCCTGATCTCGCACGCCCACGGGGATCACGTCGGCGGCCTGACCGCCGACGGGGCGCTTGCCTTCCCCAATGCGACCATCCGGATGGACGCCGCGACCTGGGAGGAAATCCGCGAAGAGCCGCGCCTTGCCGACCTCACCCGGCTGATCGCTCCCAAGGTGCAGACCTTCGAGGCCGGCGCCGCCGTGACCCCGGCGATAACGGCCGTGGCCCTGCCCGGGCACGCGCCGGGGCACAGCGGCTACGAGATCGTGTCCGGAGACGAGCGCCTGCTCTACATCGGCGACGCCATGCACAGCTCGATCGTCTCGGTGCAGCGACCCGAGCTGGTCAACGGCTGGGACACCGACAGCCCGCTGGCCATCCGCACCCGGGAGGGGTTGCTGGAGCGCGGCGCCCTCCAGGGCCTGCGCATCTACGGCGGGCATTTCCCCTTCCCCGGCCTCGGCCGGTTCGAACGTCGGCAGGACGGTTTCGTCTGGGCTCCCGAGGGCTGAGGCGTCAGGTTTCGTCGCTGGGCGCCGCGAGGCGTGGCGCGCATGACGCCCCGCATGTCTCCCGTCCTCGTCCTCGCCGTCGCGCTGACCTTTGCTCCGGCGGAGGATCCGGAATGCGGCGTCGTTGGTCTGGCGCACATCGACAGCGCCGCCTATGCGGTCGTGAACGGAATGCGGGAGAGCGCCGGGGCGACGGGAGGCGAGCCCGCCACCCGGTTCTTCGCGGAACCGCTGGCCTCCGCGCTGGAGGAAGACTACCGCCGGCGCCGACGGGGGGAGGCGACACGGCTGGCGGCCGACTGGTTGAGCGGCGGCGGGGCCATGAACGCGACGACCGATCTCAGCCTCTACAGCTTGAACCGCAGCGGCGTGGACGACATGGACATGAGTCTGGGCTTCACCAACGCCGAGGGCGAGACGGTCCATCGCCGGCTGAAGCTGGGTTGCCACGACGGGCGCTGGCGGATCGACTACATCTTCCTGCACCCGGAGGGCGAGTACGTGAACGACCTCTTGGCCGGGAAGCCTTGACCCGGCGGGCATTCGTCGTCATAAGCCCCGCCTTCACGCCCCGGGCTCCGGTCCGGGGCGCGTCGCATGACGGACGATGCGTGGACCGCCGTTGAGATCGCATTCCCAATACCGGGGATGCCGGGCCGCATCAGCATTGTGAGTGACACATGTCCAAGCGCCATAGCGCCAAGTACAAGCTCGACCGGGCCATGGGTGAAAACCTGTGGGGCCGCTCGAAGTCCCCGGTCAACAAGCGTTCCTACGGCCCCGGCCAGCACGGCCAGCGCCGCAAGTCGAAGGTCTCGGACTTCGGCCTGCAGCTGAAGGCCAAGCAGAAGCTGAAGGGCTACTATGGCAACATCACCGAGAAGCAGTTCTCGGCCATCTACGCCGAAGCCACGCGCCGCAAGGGCAACAGCTCCGAGAACCTGATCGGCCTGCTGGAATCGCGTCTGGACGCCATCGTCTACCGCGCCAAGTTCGTCCCGACCGTGTGGGCCGCCCGCCAGTTCGTCAGCCACGGCCACGTGACCGTCGACGGCAAGAAGGTCGACATCGGCTCGTATCGCGTGAAGCCCGGCCAGGTCGTCGAGGTCAAGGAGAAGTCCCGCAACATGGCTCTGGTGCTTGAAGCCCAGCAGTCGTCGGAGCGCGACATCCCGGACTACCTCGAGATCGGTGACCGCGGCTTCTCGGTCCGCTACGTCCGCGTCCCGGAACTGGCCGACGTGCCGTTCCCGGTGAAGATGGAGCCGAACCTGGTCGTCGAATACTACTCGTCGTAAGCCGGCGTCCGATACCGAATGTGAAGAGGCCCCGGAGCGATCCGGGGCCTTTTTGCTGCGCCGCAACGACAGAGGCGGTTTCCTTCCGGGCCGAAGCGGGGCAAAATCACGGCGTTCAGGAAACCGGGCGCGGGAGGCCGGGATGAAAGTGTCCGTCGCCCTCGCGGCCATGCTGGCCCTCACGCCCGTCCTGACGGGTTGCGCCATGATCGGCCGGCTCCTGCCGGACCGGCAGGCGGCGGTCGTGGACCTTCCGGGACAGATCGAGCCGATCCACGCCGCGGCCATCGCCGACGACCAGGCGGTGTTCTGGGTCAGCTCAAACGGCTGCACCGAGAAGGATGATCTGACGCCGGTGGTCCTGCCGGCGCGGGATGGCTCGGTCATCATCGTGCGTCGTCTCAAGGAAGACCGCTGCGGCGACCCACGCCCGCAGGGCGTCGAGATCAGCTGGTCGTTCCAGGAACTGGGCCTCGAACCGGGCACGCACGTGACCGTCGAAAACCCCTACCAGCTGCCCCGGACCTGAAGGCCCGGCCACGGTCTTGTCGTCGAGGGAATCACTGTGTGGAGCTGGTTAGCGCTTCTGCTAGCGCTTCAAGACACCTCGCCCGACTTGCCCGTGATGCAAGCGCAACCTGTCCGTCGGGTCGTCAGCGAACAAGGGCAGGCGCTGGGCCATACAGGCCACGTCGTGCTTCAGTTCACGCTGCAGCCCGACGGTTCTGTAGCCGACGCGGAGGTCACCGGGTCTTCGCGCTCGGAAATCCTCGATGCTGACGCACTGACCTGGCTGAAAAATGCGAGGCAATCCCCGAGGGCTGCACCCGCTCGTATCGAGCTTACAGTCTCGTTTCTGCCGGACATCCCGAGCGTCGACTGCGCAGAGTTCTTGCGCCAGATCCGCTGGTACGAGGCTGCCTGGCCGGAAAGAACCTACGAAGAAGCGTGGGTTTACCAGATGTCTGTCGGGGCCATGACGATAAGGGCCATGCAGGAATCAGGCGGGATGGCGGACCTGGCGTCGCGCAAGCGTCGACTGGATGAAGCCGTGACAGCCACACTCGCGTCGTGCGAACGGGAACCCGACAAGGGTTATCTCGAAACACTCCGGGAGCACCTCGATCGGCCGACATCCGAGGCGCACTGAAGCGCTCACCGGCGCTCGAACGCCGGCAGGATG
The DNA here is from genome assembly GCA_023434265.1 of Pseudomonadota bacterium. Lineage (GTDB taxonomy): Bacteria > Pseudomonadota > Alphaproteobacteria > Caulobacterales > Caulobacteraceae > Brevundimonas. The sequence goes on along the minus strand of JAEYTA010000001.1, from coordinate 14,054 downwards.
TCAGCCGGGATGCGGTGGGGCCGCATGGTGGTGGCGTCGACCAGGACCCACTCGGTGACGCCCTGGGCGCACAGGCGGCCCTCGCCGTCCTCGATGCGGACGTAGCGGTTGAAGCGCGGGCCGTGCGGCTCGCCCACCCAGGTGCGGGCCTTCACGCCCGTCGCGTCCGGCATCAGGGGGCGGAAATAGTCAATCTCGTGCCGCGTCCCGACCCACGACCACCGGGCGCGAGCCTCCGGGCCGAAGCGGGCGTTCCAGTGCGCCGTGCCGGCGTCCTGCAGCCAGCCGACATAGACCACGTTGTTGACGTGGCCGTTCTCGTCGATGTGCTCGGGCCGGACCTCGAGCGGGAGCTCGAATATCTCGCGGTCGGCGCGCGGCTCCAGCTGGGGCCGGGCCATCAGGCGTCGGCGCCGCCCAGCGAGACGCCCTTGTCGGCCATCAGCGTCTGCAGTTCGCCGGCGTTGAACATCTCGCGCACGATGTCGGAGCCGCCGACGAACTCGCCCTTGACGTAGAGCTGGGGGATGGTCGGCCAGTCGGTATAAGCCTTGATGCCTTCGCGCAGGGCCTCGTCCTGGAGCACGTCGACGCCAACGAAGGGAGCCCCGATGTGGTCGAGGATCTGCACGGCGAGCGAGGAGAAGCCGCAGCGCGGCGCGTCGGGCGTGCCCTTCATGAACAGGACGACGTCGTGAGACTTCACGGTGTCGGCGATGAAGGCGTGGACGGGATCGGCGACGGCCTGGTCGGTCACGGGAGGGCCCTTTCGGTGAAGGCCGTCAGCTAGGGGCGGGCGCGCGCAGGGTCAAGGGCGGCCCGGCGCCGCAGTCGGCGGTCACGCGGCCTTGGCGCTGGCGATGCGGGCCATCTCGATCTGGGCGGCGAGGCCCGGCGGCATGTCGCGGTCGGGAATCTGGGCGAGGGTGTTGAGCCGCTCGACGTCGGAGGCCTCGATCAGCACGCTGGAAACCGACGGGTCGGTCAGGGCGTAGGCGAGACAGATGGCCTCGGCGGACCAGGCGTTGGTCTGGTGCAGGAAGGCGAAGGTGCCGGCGCCCGCGAGCGGGTCGTTCTTCGAGCGGCCCTTCGGGCGGGCGAAACCGAAGAAGCCCTTCTTCTCCTCATGGACCGAGGCGGCCTTCTTCGCCGTCTCGAGGCTCTCGGGGAAATAGTCGTAGACGAAAATCGCCATGTCGCGCTCGCGCGCGGCGCGCAGGCGTGAACGGATCTGCCACGGCGAATTGACGTGGTAAGGCGTCGCCAGAACGTCGAAGGCCCCCGTGGACACATAGGTGTCCATCACCTCGCCCTCGCCGGAGATGCCGAGCAGGCGGACTCGCTCGGTGGCGCGCAGGGCCTTGAGGGCGTTGAGCGACGACTGCGGCAGTTCGTGGTCGGCCGGCTCGTGCAGGATGGCGAGGTCGAACCAGCCGAGGCGCGAGGCGTGAAGGGTTCGGTCGATGGCGGCCGTCATGCCTTCGGCCGAGAAGTCCCGGTCCGAACCGCGGCGGCCGTCGCCGGCGCCGAGGGTGAGGGCGACCTGCACCAGCTTGCGGTCGACGTGCTGCAGGGCGTCGCCCAGGACTTCGGCGAGGACGGGGTCGGCCGAGCACAGCCGGTAGCTGTTGATGCCGGCTTCCAGGGCTGAATAGATCAGTTCGCGGCCGGCTTCGGGGCCAGAGGCGATGTCGCGCCCCCCGAGGCTGAGGGTCAATGCCGAGACGGCCTGGCCGGCGGCGCCGAAGGGGCGGTAGCGCATGGCGTCAGACTCCCGAGGGCGCGGACGTTTCCAGCGCCAGAGCATGCAGATCGCCGCCCATCTTGCCCTTGAGGGCGGCGTAGACGAGTTGGTGCTGCCTGACGCGCGACAGGCCGGCGAAGGCGGCCGAGACGATACGCGCGCGGTAGTGGTCGCCGTCGCCCGCGAGATCGTCGATGACGATCTCGGCGTCGGGGAAGGCTTCGCTCAGGTGGCCTCGAAGCTCTTCGACAGGCATGGGCATGGGACGGACGGCTCCGGAACTCGGCAGGAGGATAGGCCCGTAAACCTTAATGTCCGGCTACGCGGCGCGGCGTTCCAGCAGCACCACAGGCTCGCCCTTGTAGACGGCGTCGGCATAGCGGACGTAGCCGGCGCGGGCGGCCAGGGCATGCGAGGGCGCGTTGCCCGTCGAAATCATGCAGACGGTGCGGGGGGCGCTGAGCGCTTCGTCGCACCAGGCGAGGGCGGCGGAGAGCGCCTCGTAGGCCATGCCCTTGCCCTGGAAGCGTGGGGCGACGCCCCAGCCAAGCTCGGGCGCGTCGAAGGGCGGATCGAGCAGCCGGCGGTAGTCGAGCACGCCGACGCTGCCGACGTAGGCTCCGGTGGCGGTCTCGCGGATCGACCAGTTGCCATGGCCCAGCGCCTCCCAGTGACCGATGTCGCGCAGCAGGCGGAACCACACGTCCTCGGACGAGAGAGCGGCCGGGAAGATCGAGGTCGCGAAGGACGGATCACCCCACAGGGCCACGAGGTCGTCCAGGTCGGAGACATCCACCGGGGCGAGGGTCAGGCGATCGGTGATCAGGGTGGTGGTCATGCGGCCTCGAACAGGGCGGGCGCGCGCTCGATGCGAACGGCGCCGGTTGCATCGGTGACGGCGAAGGTGAAGCCGGGCTGCAGCGCGAAAGCGCCGGCGCGGCCCTGCCTGTCGAGCGCCAGGAGGGCGACCTGGGAGGCGGCGACCTTCGGCCCGCGCAAACCGGCGAGGCGCTCGATGACCCGACGGCAGGCGGCGGCCGGGTCGAGGCCGGCGCGCATGGCTTCGACCACGGCATGGGCGCCGGCGACGCGGACCACGTCCTCGCCGACGCCGGTGGCCGTGCAGCCGCCGACCTCGTCGTTGACATAGAGGCCGGCGCCGATGATCGGGCTGTCGCCGACGCGGCCGCGCATCTTGAAGGCCATGCCGGAGGTGGTGCAGGCGCCGGCCATGCGGCCGTCGGCGTCGATGGCCAGCAGGCCGATGGTGTCGTGGTTGGAGGCGCCGCCGGGCATGCCGCGCCAGTCCGTGTTCTCGCTGTTGATGCGGGGGGCGTATTCGGCCGTCCGCAGCCACTCGCGCCAGGCCGCCTCGGCGCGGGGCGTCAGCAGGTCCTGCGTGGGGAAGCCCTGGTCGATCGCGAAGCTCCGCGCGCCTTCCCCGACAAGCATGACGTGGGGCGTCTTCTCCATTACGGCGCGGGCGACCGAAACGGCGTGAACCACGTCCTCGAGCGCGCAGACCGCGCCGATGTCGCCGGCCCAGTTCATGACGCAGGCGTCCAGCGTGACCCGGCCGTCGCGGTCGGGCAGGCCGCCGAGGCCGACCGAGGAATTGTTCTCGTCCGCCTCCGCCACCCGCCCCCCGGCCTCGACCATGTCGAGCGCCGAGCCGCCGGACTGGCGCGCGGCCCAGCCCGCGGCGTTGGCGGCGGCCCCGAAGTCCCAGGTGGAGACCATGACCGCCGGCGCCGGCTCCTGCGCCGACGCGGCGCCGGCGAGGGCGACGGCGGGCGCGGCTCCGAGGACCGCGCGGCGGGAGGGACCCCTCACATCAACCCCAGCTGCTTGAAGCTGGCCACGCCTTCGCGACCGACGACGAGATGATCGTGCACCGCGATCTCGAGCGCGCGGGCGGCGTCGATAACCTGGCGGGTCATCTGGATGTCGGCGCGGGAGGGCGTCGGATCGCCGGAGGGGTGGTTGTGCACGATGATCAGGTTCTTGGCGGAGAGCTCGAGGGCGCGGCGGACGACTTCGCGCGGATAGACCGGCGCATGGTCGACGGTGCCGCGATTCTGCACCTCGTCGAGGATCAGCTTGTTGTGGTTGTCGAGAAACAGGACCCGGAACTGCTCGCGCGGCTCGTGCTGCAGGGCGACGCGGACGTAGGAGACGAGGGCGGTCCACGAGGCGATGACCGGGCGGTTGGCGGCCTCCTCCCGCAGCACCCGGCGAGCGACCTCGTGCAGGGCGGCGAGGTCGAGGGCGGTTTCGGGGCCGAGGCCCTTGGTTCGTCCGCGAGCGTCCTCGGCGCGGACGGTGACCAGGTCCTCGACCGGGGCGGCGAGGACCGCGGCCAGCGAGCCGAAGCGGGCCAGCAGGGCCTTGGCGATCGGTTTGACGTCGCCCTGCGGCTGGCTGCGGAACAGGAAGAGTTCGAGCAGCTCGTAGTCGGGGAGGTGGTGGAGGCCGGCGGCGCGGGCGCGGTCGCGCAAGCGTTCGCGGTGGCCGGCGAGCCCTGCCGGTCCAGGCGCCTTGGCTCGGGCCGGCTCCGGACGCGAAGCCGGAGCGGGAAACGGCAGCACTGAGGACATGGAGGCCTCCGGTTAAGCCGGGGCAGCACGATGTCAGAACGGAGCGTGAACGTCCACCCGCGTCAGAACGTCGGGCGGAACAGGCCGGCGGGGCTGGCCGTGAACAGTTCGCAGCCGTCGTCGGTGACGCCGATGCTGTGTTCGCACTGGGAGGATAGGGACTTGTCGCGGGTGACGGCGGTCCAGCCGTCGGACAGGACCTTCACGTGCGGCTTGCCGAGGTTCACCATCGGCTCGACGGTGAAGAACATGCCCTTCTTCAGGGTCGCGCCTTCCCCGCGGCGGCCGTAGTGGAGGACGTTGGGACTGTCGTGGAACAGCCTGCCGATGCCGTGGCCGCAGAAGTCGCGCACCACCGACATGCGGTTGGCCTCGACCACCTGCTGGATAGCGTAGCCGATGTCGCCGAAGGTGGCGCCCGGCTTGATCACGGCGAGACCGGCCTCGAGCGAGTCGTAGGTGACGTCGATCAGCTTGCGGGCGCGGGCGTTGACGTTTCCGACCGCATACATCCGGCTGGAGTCGCCGTGCCAGCCGTCGACGATGACGGTGTGGTCGATGTTGACGATGTCGCCATCCTTGAGAACCTTGTCGCCCGGAATGCCGTGGCAGACGACGTGGTTGATCGAGGTGCAGACGGTCTTTTCGTAGCCCTTGTAGCCGAGGCAGGCCGGCAGGGCGCCGTGGTCGAGGGTGAACTCGCGGATACGGTCGTCGATCTCGCCGGTAGTGACGCCCGGCTTGACGTACTCCGTGATCATGTCGAGCGCCCGGGCGACCAGATTTCCGGCCGCGCGCATCCCCTCCCAGGCTTCATCGTCCTGATGGACGCGGATCTCGTGGGTGCGGACGAAGGTGTCGGTGTCCAGCTCGGGGGTCTCGTACATCGGATGTCTTTCGGCGGCGTCAGGGCCGCCAGGGCAGGGCGCGATCCAGCCGGATCGCCTCGGGGGAGAGGTGGCAACTGTAGCACAGAACCTCAACCCCGTGGGAGGCGGCTTCCCTGAGGGAAGGGCCGTAGGCCTGGTCGATGTCGTCGGCTGTGGTGAACAGGTCGCAGTCCATGCGCTGGACGACGAACAGCATGATCGCCCGACCGCCGGCGGCGACCACCCGCTCCAGCGCCTTGAGGTGCTTGACGCCGCGGACCGTCCGGCAGTCCGGAAACTCCGCGAGGCGGGGTGTGCGGCTGAAGTGGCAGTTCTTGATCTCGACCCAGCAGGACGGGCGCTGAAGGGCGTCTGGGTCGGACTGCAGCAGGATGTCGATGCGGCTGTCGACATCGTAGCGCACTTCGCGGCGCAGGACCGGGTAGCCGGTGAGCTCAGGAATGTCGCCGCGCGGGATGGCGGCCTCGGCGATGCGGTTGGGGTTCAGGGTGTTGACCCCGACCGGACCGGCGTCGGGGAGTTCGACCGCCTCCAGCGTCAGCGGCAGCTTGCGCTTCGCGTCGGGCGAGCGGGACAGCCACACCGGCAGGCCGGGCGCGGTCAGGCCCAGCATGGCGCCGGGGTTGGGCACGTGGACGGTGGTCTCCGTCCCGTCGGCGAGCGTCACGTCGGCGAGGAAGCGCTTGTAGCGGCGGATCAGGGTTCCGTGTTCGAGGGGCGTCTTGAAGCGCATGGACGAGGCACTAGCCTGCCGGAATGACCGATGCATCCCCGACCGCCGCCGTCCTGATCATCGGCGACGAAATCCTGTCCGGCCGGACGCAGGACAGCAACCTGAACACGATCGCGCGCTTTCTGGACGCGCTGGGGATCGACCTGCTCGAGGCGCGGACGGTCGGGGACCGCAAGGGACAGATCGTCGGGGCGCTGAACGCGCTGCGGGCGGGGCACGACTACGTCTTCACCACCGGCGGGATCGGGCCGACACACGACGACATCACCGCCGACGCGGTGGCGGCCGCGTTCGGCGTCGCGCTGATCGAGCATCCGGAGGCGCTGTCGATCCTGGAGCGGCGCTACGGCGACCAGCTGAACGCGGCGCGTCGGCGGATGGCGCGGATACCGGCGGGCGGGACTCTGATCGTCAATCCGGTGACCGACGCGCCGGGGTTCCAGATCGACAACGTCTTCGTGATGGCGGGCGTGCCGAAGATCATGGCCGCCATGCTGGAGGACGTTGCTCCGCGGCTGAGGACCGGGGCGGTGGTGCACGCGCGGACGGTGCGGGTCACGGGCGTCGGCGAGGGCAGCGTCGCGGATATTCTGTCGGCGGCCGCGCAGGCCAACCGGGGGATCAGCTTCGGCAGCTATCCGTTCGGGGCCGGTTCGGCCGGCGAGATCGGGACCAACCTCGTCATGCGGGGGCGCGATCCGGCGGCGGTGGAGGCTGCGGCGGAGGACCTGCTGGCGGCGCTGACCGCGGTCGGAATACGGGCCTTGCGAGCCTAGGCGCCGGCGCGGCCGGTGAAGGCGTCGACGAGGGCCTGGTAGGCGGGGTTCGGGCGGGCCTCGGCGTCGAGCAGGAGAGGGCTTTCGTCCGCCCGGTTCTTGCCCTCCGGGCGGAGCAGCCAGCTGTCGGGGTCGCGCAGGCCCCAGGTGGTGAAGGCGTAGCGCTGGCGCTCGGGAAGGGCCGCGAAGGCCTCGGCGAGTTCGCCGACGCGGGCGACCTGCTGGGCGCGCCGTTCCGACATCGAACGGAGATCGGGGAGATGGCCCCCGTCGCGCTGGAGCGGGAAGTCGAGTTCCGAGACGTGGATCGGAAGACCGAGCGAGGCGGCGTCGCGGAAGAAGGCGGCGATCTGGCCTGCGGGAATCTCGATGTTCAGGTGGGACTGGGTCCCGATGCCGCCGACGGGAGCGCCGAGGGTGAGCAGGCGCTCGACCAGCCGCAGGAAGGCCGCGCCCTTCCGGGGAATGTTCTCGAGATTGTACTCGTTGAGGAACAGGACGGCGTCGGGGTCCGCGGCCCGGGCCTGTTCGAAGGCGCGGACCATGTAGCCCTCCCGGCCCAGCGCGCGGCTCCAGTGGCAGTCGCGCAGGCCCTCGCCATCCTCGGCCACCGGCTCGTTGACCACGTCCCAGCCGGTCATGCGTCCGCGATAGCGGCCGACGAGGGCCGCGATGTAGCGGTCGTACTCGGCGGCGAAGCGGTGGCGGGGCAGGTCGTCGGAGAAGACCTCGCCGCCCTGCGAGTACCAGATCACCGTGTGGCCATGGACGCGCAGGCCCTGATCACGGGCGAAATCGACGACGCGGTCGGAGGCCGAGAAGTCATGGGCGAAGCCCGGGCCGATGGTGCGCTCCATCTTCTGTTCCCACTCGGGCGTGAGTTGGGAGCAGTGGCGGAGGACGGCGTCGACCCAGGCGGGGTCGTCCAGCTGGCTCGATGTACCCGTGGCGCCGAAGGGCGCGGGGACGATGTCCTTCAGCGGCCGCGCGGGTCCAGCCGGCGGCGTCTGGGCGGCAGGGCGGCCGCAGGCGGCCAGCGCGAGGCCCGAGCCGAGGAACAGGCGGCGGTCGAGCGCCGGCCTAGACCGCACGGCGGCGGAGGCCGAGTTCGTCGAAGGCGGCGGTTTCGCGCTTGCCGGCGGCGATGAGCTTGTTCAGCCGGGTGGTCTCGGCGACGTGCTCGAACTTCTTCAGTTCCTCGAACGCGCCGGTGAGGGCGTCGCGGGCCCCCGCTTCCTCGGCCTCGATCCCCGCGACGTCGGTCTCGGCGGCGGATTTCCGCACCTTCCAGCCGTTCAGATAGGCCTGCAGCAGGAGGCCGGCCTCGGCGTCCTGGCGGGCGCGCTCCTGCTCGACCTGGGCCTCGGCTTCGAGGACGGCGATGCGCATTTCGGCGGAGACGCGGCGGGCGGTGATCTCGGCCAGGCGCTTCTGCAGCGTCTCGACCTCGTAGTTGGAAATCCGGATCAGCGACTGGGCCCAGGCGGTCATGCGTACTCTCCGGTCACTGTTGGATCATGCCCTGATTCAGGATTGCCTCGAGCCGGGTAAAGGAATCGGTAAGACGCGTGGCGTCGTCCTTGTCCTGGCCGAGGAAGCCTTGGAGGGCGGGATTGAGGGCGATGGCGCGGTCGACGATGGGGTCGGCGCCGGAGCGGTAGGCGCCGATGCGGATCAGCTCCTCCATATTGGCGTAGGCCGAAAGGCACTGGCGCGCGCGGCGATTCAGCTCGCGCTCCTCCGGCGTCTGGCAGCCGGGCAGGGTCCGGCTGACCGACTTCAGCACGTCGATGGCCGGGAAGCGGCCGCGCTCGGCGATCTTGCGATCCATGACGATGTGGCCGTCGAGGATGCCTCGCACGGCGTCGGCGATCGGTTCGTCGTGGTCGCCGCCGTCGACCAGGACGGTGAACAGGGCGGTGATCGGGGCCGCGGTCGTGCCGTCCGGGCGGATCGGGCCGGGGCCGGCGCGCTCCAGCAGCTTGGGCAGCTCGGTGAAGACGGTCGGGGTGTAGCCCTTGGTCGTCGGCGGTTCGCCGGCGGCCAGGCCGATCTCGCGCTGGGCCATGGCGAAGCGAGTGACCGAGTCCATAAGACAGAGGACCTCGAGGTCCTGGTCGCGCAGGAATTCCGCGCAGGCCATGGTCATGTAGGCCGCCTGACGGCGCTTGAGGGCCGGCTCGTCGGACGTGGCGACGACGACGATGGCGCGGCGCAGGCCTTCCTCGCCGAGGGTCTCCTCGATGAACTCGCGCACCTCGCGGCCCCGTTCGCCGATCAGGCCGACCACGACGGCGTCGCAGGTGGCCTGTCGGGCCAGCATCGACAGCAGCACCGACTTGCCGACCCCCGAGCCCGCGAAGATGCCGAGGCGCTGGCCGCGGCAGGTGGTGGTGAAGACGTCCATGGCCCGCACGCCGAGGTCGAGCCGCTCGCCGACCCGGCCGCGCGCGTGGGCCGGCGGCGGCGGCGCGCGCAGGGGGTAGCCGGCCGGGCCGGTCGGCAGCGGGCCCTTGCCATCGATGGGATTGCCGAAAGCATCGATGATGCGGCCCAGCCAGGCCGTCGTCGGACGCACCGTCGCGGCGGCGTCGACGATGCGGATGTCGGCTCCGGGCGCGACGCCCTCGACCGGGCCGAAGGGCATCAGAAGGGCCTTGGCGTCGCGGAAGCCGACGACCTCGGCGGGCAACGGCCGGCGTCCCAGACCGCGCTCGATCTCGGCGCGCGCGCCCACCGCGAGCCGGCTCAGGCCGCCCCGCGACTCGATCAGCAGGCCGTTCACGCCGGCGACCTTGCCGGTCACGACCAGCGGGTCGACGGCTTCGACGGCGGCGACGAGATTGCGCAAGAGGAGACCCCGGAACAGGGATTCAGGGATGCGCCGGCGTGGTTAACGGAAGGTGAAAAGGGCGCCGCCGACGGTCCGTCCGCACAGAAAGATCGCGGATCGCCCTTGCGGTCGGGACGGGACGCTTATCTGTTAGTCGGCCGATCACGGCCCAACGGAGATTCCCCATGTCCGACGCCGCCTACGACGCCTCCCGCCACAGGAAGTCCGGGCGGGGCAAGGTCTACGACTCCATCATCGAAACCATCGGCGACACGCCGCTGGTCGGCCTGCCGCGGCTGTCCGCGGAGCTGAAACCGAAGGCGCGGGTGCTGGCCAAGCTGGAGTTCTTCAATCCGCTGGCCTCGGTGAAGGACCGCATCGGCGTGGCCATGATCGAGGCGCTGGAACAGGCCGGAAAGATCCGGCCCGGCGGCGTGCTGGTCGAGCCGACCAGCGGCAATACCGGCATCGCGCTGGCCTTCGTGGCGGCGGCCAAGGGCTACCGGCTGATCCTGGTGATGCCCGAGAGCATGTCGATGGAACGGCGCAAGATGCTGGCGCTGCTCGGCGCGGAGCTGGTGCTGACCCCGGCGGAGAAGGGCATGAAGGGGGCCATCGCCATGGCCCAGGAGCTGCTGGACAAGACGCCGGGCGCGGTCATGCCGGCCCAGTTCGACAATCCGGCGAACCCGGCGATCCACCGCACGACGACGGCCGAGGAAATCTGGACCGACACCGGCGGCGAGGTCGACATCGTGGTTTCGGGCGTCGGCACGGGCGGCACCATCACGGGGGTCGGCCAGGTGCTGAAACAGCGCAAGCCCTCTGTGCGGATGATCGCCGTGGAGCCGACGGCGAGTCCGGTGCTTTCGGGGGGCGAGCCGGGACCGCACAAGATCCAGGGCATCGGCGCCGGCTTCATTCCGGCCAACGTGGACCGGAGCGTCATCGACGGAGTGGAGCAGGTGTCCAACGAGGACGCCTTCGACATGGCCCGGCGGGCGGCGCGGGTCGAGGGCATTCCGGTGGGCATCTCGTCGGGCGCGGCTCTGGCGGCGGCGTTCCGGCAGGCGTCGCTCGACGAGAACGCGGGCAAGACCATCGTGGCCATCGTGCCCAGCTTCGCCGAGCGCTATCTGTCGACGGCTCTGTTCGAGGGCCTGTAGCCGCTCACAGGCGGTTAACCGCATTCGCCGTAGCGTGGCCGCCGATGTCGGAGCCCGCCGCCCTGCCCGAGGAGGACGCGCCCGCCGCGGGGTTCCGCGCGCGGCATGCCCTGCTCAAGCGGCTGGCTGACGTGGTCTCCCTCCCCGCCAGCCGGATCAACGCCTTCGAGCGATCGGTGACCGGCGACCTGCTGGTCGAGATGCTGCGGCTGGCGGCGCCGGAGGACCGCAAGCGGGTGGCGGCGCGACTGGCGCCGCTGGCGGAACTGCCCAATGCGCTGGCCCGGATGCTGTTGCGCGACGAGCCGGGGATCGCGGGCCTGTTGATCGAGCAGTGCGCCTCGCTGTCCGACGCGGACCTGGTGGCCTGCGCGCGCGACACGACGATGGAGCATCGCTTCCTGATGGCGAGCCGGCGAGGGCTGTCCGAGGTGGTGACCGAGACGCTGATGAGCTTCGGCGAGACATCGGTGATCGAGGCCGTGCTGCGCAACACCTCGGCGCGGCTGGGGCAGGTGGCGATCGAGGGGATCGTCAGCCTGAGCCGGACGGAGCGCAATCTGTGCGCGCACCTGCTGAGGCGTCCGGAGCTCAGGCCGTCGGGGGCCTATGTGATGTTCTGGTGGTGCGGTCCGGACGAGCGGCGCACGATCCTGCAGCGCTTCGCGGTGTCGCGGGAGGTGATGCAGGAGGTCGCCGAGGACGTCTTCGCCATGGCCGCGGCCGAGAACTGGCAGGACCCGGTGTCCCGCAAGGCGTTGCAGTTCATCGAGCGCCGCCAGCGCAACCGGGCGGCGATCGAGAAGAGTCCGTATGGCAGCCTGGAGCAGGCCGTGGCGGCCGCCGGACAGACCGGCCTGACGCGCGAGATCGCCACCGAGATCGCCTATCTGGCGGGCGTGAAGCCGATCACCGGGGCCAAGATCCTCGGCGATCCCGGCGGCGAGCCGCTGGCGATCCTGTGCAAGGCCACCGGACTGGGCCGCGTCGATCTGCAGGCGCTGTGGCGGTCGATGCGGCGACCGGAGACGACCGAGGACGGCGCGGCGCATCCGCTCTGGGAGCGGGTGCAGATCACCTATGAGATGCTGGCGGTCGATCGGGCGCAGACGGTGCTGCGCTACTGGAACTGGTCGCTGTCCTCGGCCCTGACCCCCGCGCTGTTGCGGGCGATCCGCGATGGCGAGGAAGACCTGCTGGACGACTATTCGGCGCCGGAGCGGGCGGCGATGCTGGCCCTGGCAGAGAATTTCGGGCGCTAGGCCGCGGGATCAACTCGGGACGAAATCAACTGCATTGAAGCGGACCGGGACGAGCATTGCTTTCATTCCGGAACCTCTCTATTCAAACCGCGAACGGCGGATCGGGGCTGATCAGTCGACGTGAACAACAATCCAGGTGGGACGCCGATGGAAGAGAACTCGCAACTGCTCGAAATGACGGCCGACATCGTTTCGGCCTATGTCGGCAACAACAACGTGCAGGCGTCGGAAGTGCCGGGGCTGATCTCCAGCATCCACGCGGCGCTGTCGCAGGTCTCGACCGGGGCCGTGGAGCCCGAGCCGGAACCGCGCGAGCCGGCCGTGCCGATCCGCAAGTCGATCACGCCGGACTACCTGATCTGTCTCGAGGACGGCCGCAAGTTCAAGTCGCTGAAGCGTCACCTGCGGACCAAGTACAACATGAGCCCCGAGGAGTATCGGGCCAAGTGGGGCCTGCCGAAGGACTATCCCATGGTCGCGCCGAACTACGCCAAGGCCCGTTCGGAGCTGGCCAAGCAGATGGGTCTGGGACAGGGCGGCCGGAAGCCCGCCCGGGGCCGCGCCAAGAAGTAGTCGCCGCATAGCGCATGCAGGACGCCCGCCGGACCGCTCCGGCGGGCGTTTTCGCGTCGGGGATCAGGCGGCCTGGGCGCCGCGGCGCATGCGCCAGAAGCGCAGGGTGCGCATGGCGGCGTCGCGCGACAGTTCGGCGTACATGCGCGCGTAGGAATGCGCCTTGGCCATGGCGTCGCCGTCGTCGTTGAGCAGGACCACGGCGTAGGTGAGGAACAGGGCCCGATCGAGGTCGGCGGCCTTGCAGACGACCGCGAGGGCGTCGAGCTCGCGGCGCTCGACGATCTGGCGCGCCGTGTGGAAGTCGATGTCCGACAGCTGGGCCAGCGCGATCAGGAACGAGGTGCGACCGCCCGAGCGCAGGAAGCGGGCGAGCATCTGCGGCGTCAGCTGTCCGGCGGCGCGAAGCTCCTCCACATAGGCGAGGCATTCCGCATAGTCGGCCGGCAGGGCGCCGTCGTCGGTGGCGACCCGGGCGCGACCGGCGGCCAGGGCGCTCTCGAGCAGGGCCGGATCCATTCGGGCGTTCTGTTCGAGGATCCGGCTGCGCAACCGCGCCTCGACCACGAAATACATGTCATTGAGCAGGTCGGGCGGCAGGTCCCCGCGCGAGACAGTGGCCTCATGCAGCGAGGGATTTGTGCGGGCGCGCTCGACGGCGGTCTCGGAGGCCTTGCGGGACAGGCGGGCGCCGTCGTTGCGGAGCAGCGTCCCCAGCGTCTCGTCATCGCCGCGCTCGACGATCACTTCGGACACGGCTTCGGACACGGAGGAGCGGGCCGAAACGGCGCGCAGGTGATCCTGACCATGGCGACGGACCACGCCCAGCAGGTCTTCGTCGGTCAACACCGGCGAGTTGGACAGGACGGGGGCCGCCACGGCCGCCTCGTCGTTGGCCAGACGACGGATCAGGGTGTGTGGGGCGTCCGGCGCGCTGGCGAACCGGGCCGCGAGCTCCGCCCGGACCGCCGTCTCCATGTCGTCCGCCAACTTGGCCAGGACGGCGCCGTAGAGACCCTCCTCGGTTTCGGTGCGCGCGGCCGCGCCGAAGAAGTGGTCGGTCAACTCGCGCAGCAGGGCGCGGCGCTTTTCGCTGGAGCCTTCCTCGGCGAGAGCGATGAGGTCGGGCAGACGGGACACGGTCTCGACGGTCACTGGTAATCGCCCTCCGGCGCGGCGGGCTGGGCGCGGATGCGCCCTTGCGCGTCGCGGATCAGGGTCGGCCCGTCCTGCGGCTGGGCGAGATCCTGGGAGGCGAGGCTGTCCGGCATGGTGACGGCGATGGCGTCGACATAGGTCGGATCGGGCATCTCCAGCGGGTCCGGCCGCCGTCCGTTCTGGCGATGGACCGAATAGTAGCGGGCGCCCTGCTCCGGCGGCCGATCGGCGGCGCCGGCGACGAAGGCGTCGCGGCGCGGTTCGGGGGTCGCGGCGGCCGCTTCGACCGGCGCTTCCGCGGGGACGGACGACGGCGGAGCCC
>JAEYTA010000090.1 GCA_023434265.1 Pseudomonadota bacterium | reverse complement strand
GCGGCGCTCCAGGGCGCGGTCGAGCACGGCGGGGGACAGGCGACCGGCGACGACGATCAGCTGGCGTTCGTGGACCGCGAGATTGCGGTGCAGGCCCGAGGCGAGGCGGCTGCCGGCGTGGTCGAGGCGCTGCGACGGCAGGGCCAACAGGTCCTCGGGGCGGGCGGGCAGGCCGCGGGCGGCGGCGCGCAGGCGGGTGCGGCGGTCCTCCAGCAGCCGGCCGCCGGCGCGGGCGAGGCGGCGGTCGAGGTCGGCGACGCCGGCGCGCAGGTCGGCCAGCACCGGGGTGACGATCTCGGCGGCGCCGGTGGGCGTCGGGGCGCGGCGGTCGGAGACGAAATCGATCAGGGTGGTGTCGGTCTCGTGGCCGACGGCCGAGACGATGGGAATGGCGGCGGCGGCGACGGTGCGGGCCAGGCCCTCGTCGTTGAAGCACCACAGGTCCTCGACCGAGCCGCCGCCGCGGGCGACGATGACCACGTCGGGGCGGGGGACAGGGCCGCCGGGGGAGAGGGCGTCGAAGCCGCGGATGGCGTTGGCGACCTGGCCGCAGGCGGCCTCGCCCTGCACCACCACCGGCCAGACGATGACGCGGCAGGGCCAGCGCTCGGCGATGCGATGCAGGATGTCGCGGATCACCGCCCCGGTCGGGCTGGTGATCACCCCGACCACGGCGGGGAAGGCGGGGATGGGCCGCTTGCGGGCCGGGTCGAACAGGCCCTCGCCGTTCAGCTTCGCCTTCAGCCGCTCCAGCTGGGCCAGCAGGGCGCCGGCGCCGGCGGCCTCCATGGTCTCGATGACGATCTGGTAGGAGGAGCGGGCCGGGTAGGAGGTGATCTTGCCGGTGACGATGACCTCGAGTCCGGTCTCCGGCTGCACGCCCAGACCGCGCACGGCGCCCTTCCAGACCACGCCGTCGATGCAGGCCTTGTCGTCCTTGAGCGTCAGGTAGACGTGGCCGGAAGCGTGGCGGTTGACCTTGGAGATCTCGCCGCGGAGGCGGACGTGGCCGAAGCGGTCCTCGAGCGTGCGCTTGAGGGCGAACGACAGCTCGGAGATGGACAGCGGCGGGTTGTTGTCGCGCGGGGCGGCGGGTTCCTCGGCCGGGCCCTCGAAGACGTAGGAGTCGTCGGTCATTCCGCGAGGGTAGCGGGCGCGCGCGCGGGGGGGAACTCGGCGGGTGAGCTCAGGCCTTGTTCGAGGGCGTTTTCTTCCGCCCCTTCGCCTTCGACGCCGCAGTCTTCAGGGCTGATCGGGGCGGGGACGGAGCCGCGTTCACCTCGGAGGTCGCAGGCGGGCCCTCATCCGTCGGAGTGGTCTTTGCGGCAGCCCGGGCGGCCTGCAGCGCCTCGGTCACACCCTTTCGCTCGGCCTTCGACATCCCTCGAATATCCGCCTCGGTAAGCGCCGCCGCGGAGGCCGTGTCGAAATAGATCGACAGGGCGAGGTTCTTCACGTTGTCGGCCTCCAGCACCATGAAAGGGATGGGCTGGGCGCGCGGGACGCGGCGGCGGGAGACCGAGTCGCCCTTGAGTTCGATCACGAAAGCCTGGGCGTCGCGCAGCGTGGCCGAGAGGAGTTTGCCGCTGGCGTCCTGTCGAAGGTCGAGCAGGGCGCCTTCGTAGCCCAGGGACAGCTCGTCCTTGTTCACGTCGGTCACGGCGAAGGCGTTGATGATGTGAAAGCGCGTCGACGCCACCCCGATCAGCTCTGTCGTCCAGCCGTAGAACAGGCTCTGGATTCGCGACGACCGGGTCGCCAGCCACATGCCGATGCGGCCGATCAGCAGCCCGATCAGGGACACGAAGAGAAGATGGGTCAGCGCGATGGCCAGCGACATTCCCGGCATGTCGCCGGCCGCGCGGGGATCGATCAGCGTCACATAGGGGTTTGGCTGAAATCCGACCTCGCGACACGGAGCCGTCGCGCAAAGCAATTCGTTGGCGGCGTAGGGCACCGCCGAGATCACGTGAGCCGTCAGCGCGCCAATGGTGACGAGCGCCAGCGCGAGAAAGGAACCGGGCGCGGCCGGCGCCGGTCGGAAAGGTCGTCTCAGACCGGTGAGATAGACGCCCGCGAAGACGCCGAATCCGGGCGCGAGCAGGAACAGGGCGGTGAGAAGGTTCAGGCCCGCGTTCAAGCGGTCTGCAGCGCCTCAAGGCGTTTGAGCGCCTCGTCGATGGCCTTCGGGTCCGTCTTCACGGCGAAGACGCCGTCCCGGGTGACATTCGACTTCGCGCGCACCGCGGACCAGCTGCCGTGCTGCTGGATCAGGCGCTTTCCAGTTTCGAGCGATTCCGGCGAGTTCACCTTCATGTCGGGGAATATGCGCTCGCCGAAGCCTTTCGCCAAGTCTCGCCACCGACCCTCCCAGGCCTCCTCGACCGTAGAGGCGAGGGCGAGGAGCCGAGGTGACCGTCAGCGGCATGAACGCCGCCGCGGGGACGCTGGGCGGGCGGGTCGGCAGGTTCGGGAAGATGCACCTGCCGGCGGGCGCCGCCGCGCGCTGAGACGGCGGCGGCGGGGTCGCTCCGGCGGGTGGGCGCCTTGACCCCGGCGCGCGCTGCGGTCATTGCGCGCGCATGAACATCCTGCTGGTCGGATCGGGCGGGCGCGAGCACGCCCTGGCGTGGAAGATCGCCCAGTCGCCGCTGGTCAAGCGGCTGGTCATCGCGCCGGGCAATCCCGGCATGGACCGGCTGGGCGAGCGGGTCGAGCTGAAGGTCACCGACGCCGACGGGCTGACCGCGCTGGCGCGCGAGATCAAGGCCGACCTGGTGGTGGTGGGGCCGGAGAGCGCGCTGGAGCAGGGGCTGGCCGACCGGCTGGCGGCGGCGGGAATCCCCTGCTTCGGGCCGACGAAGAAGGCGGCGCAGCTGGAGACCTCGAAGGCCTTCTCCAAGGCCTTCATGGAGCGGCACGAGATTCCCACCGCCGGCTACGGCGTCTACGAGCGGCTGCACGAGGCGCGCGAGGCGCTGGCGGTGTTCAAGCCGCCCTATGTGATCAAGGCCGACGGGCTGGCGGCGGGCAAGGGGGTGGCGATCAGCCCCGACAAGCGCGACGCCGAGGCCGAGATCGAGCGCATGCTGGGCGGCCGTTTCGGCTCGGCCGGGGCGCGGGTGGTGATCGAGGAGTTCATGGCCGGCGAGGAGGGCTCGCTGTTCGCCCTGTGCGACGGCCAGCGGGCGGTGCTGCTGGGCGGGGCCCAGGATCACAAGCGCGCCTTCGACGGCGACATGGGGCCGAACACCGGCGGCATGGGCAGTTATTCGCCGGCGCCGGTGTTCACGCCGGAGCTGGTCGAGGCGGCCGACAAGGCCATCGTCCAGCCGGTGGTGGCGGCGATGGCGCGCGAGGGCAACCCCTATCGCGGCGTGCTCTACGCCGGGCTGATGGCCACCGAAGAGGGGCCGAAGGTGGTGGAGTTCAACGCCCGCTTCGGCGACCCGGAATGCCAGGTGCTGATGATGCGGCTGGACAGCGATCTGGTCCCGCTGCTGCTGGCCTGCGCGCGGGGCGACCTGACCCGGGCCCCGGCCCCGGTCTTCGGCGGCGACACGGTGATCTGCGTGGTGCTGGCGGCCAAGGGCTATCCGGACAGCCCGCTGGAGGGCTCGATCATCCGCGGCGCGGAGCAGGACTTCGGGCCGCATGTGCAGGTGTTCCACGCCGGCACCAAGCGTCGGTCCGATGGCCAGCTGGTCGCCGCCGGCGGCCGGGTGCTGAACGTCTGCGCCCGCGGGGCCGACATCGCCGAGGCGCGGGAACGGGCCTATGCGGCGGTGAAGAAGATCGACTGGCCGGGCGGGTTCTGCCGCACCGACATCGGCTGGCGGGCGCTGGAGCGGGGGTAGGGCGTCTGCCCGTCGTGGTCGAAGCGGCCGTCGATCAGGCAGTTCAGGTTGAGTCCGCGTGCGTGGTCGCGGCGGCGTGGTAGGATGCGTCGATGGACGATCCGCGCAACGAGATGGACGAGGAGCCGGGAGTCTTCGATGTCGAGGACGAAGCGGCGATCGAGGCGGCGACCCTGCGCGCGCTGGCGGATATCGAGGCGGCGCGCGTGGTGAGCCACGAGGCGGTGAAGCGCTGGCTTCTTTCCCTCTCCACCGACAACCCGCTGCCGCGTCCGAAGTGCGGCGAGTAGTCTGGACGGATCGGGCGGTCGACGATCTCGGTGAGATCACCACCTATGTGCGCGGGTTCAATCCGGCGGCGGCGGCGCGGCTTGAGCGTCGGTTCGTGGAGGTCGCCGAGAGCCTGATCGTCATGCCGGAGCGAGGCCGGCCCGTCGGTCGTGAATGGCGCGAGATCGTCGTGAGGCCGCCCTATCTGATGCGGTACGTCGTGGTCGAAGAGGAAATCCGCATCCTCTTCGTTCGTCACTCGGCCCGTCGCCCGGAGCCCTAGGCCCAGGCGAACAGCAGGCGGCCTTCGCCCATGCGCTCGCGCAGCGCCGGGAGGTCGTGGTGAGCGACCGAGAAGCAGCCGTAGGAGCGGCCCAGCTTGCCCTCGCGAGCGAGGAAGGCCGGGTCGGCGTAGTCGGCGCCGTGGATGATGATGGCGCGCTCGCGGGCGAGGTTGTTGGTGTACTCCAGGCCGTCGAGCAGGACGTTCGGGCCCTGCTGGGCGCCGTGGCTGGCGCCGGCGGTGGCGTAGGCGCCGACCGAGGACATGTGGCTGTCCGGGGTGTTGGAGAATTCGCGGGCGTAGCCGGTGTGCGACGGGTCAGAGCCGCGGCCGTGACAGGTGCGCATCAGGGTCACCGCGCCGCCCTCGAGGTCCACCTCGTAGAGACGTTCGTCGCCCGAGTGCTTGGTGAAGTCGACGAGGTACATGCGGTCGCGGCGGGTGATCTTGCCTTCGTGGATGTCGAGGGCGGCCAGGGCGCGCTGCATCAGCTCCGGACGGACCTGGCCGCGCGGGTCGAGCGGACGGGTCGAGTTGAGCTGGGAGGTGATGATCTCGGGCGCCCGCGGCGGCACCTGGGGCTCGACCGGGATCGGCGCGACGATCTGCGCCGTCCGGGTGGCGGCGGAAGCGGTCGCGCACCCCGACAGGAGAGCCGCACCGCCAAGGATGAATCCACGTCTGGCAAGCCGCATGCGACGCCCCTCGCATGTTCACTGAATGCGACAGGTTGTTTCAAAAGGACGGCCCGCGGGCAAGCGGGGCCTTGGCGGCGAGCCGTCGCAGGGGCAGGGTGGCGCGAGTCTCCGGGAGGATTTCGTGAAGCCGATCACTGCGATTCTGGCGGCCGTCGCCGCATGTGTGGCCACAAGCGTCGCCGCCCAGACCCCCGCCCCGACCGGGATTTCTCCCGACGGGAGAACGACGTACGTCCAAGTGGGGCGGCTTCTGGCCGACCCGGCGAGCGGCCGGGTGGAGCGAGATAAAACTCTCGTGATCAGAGGGAACCAGGTCGCGGAAATCCGCGACGGCTTCGTCGGCGAAGGCGAAATCGTCGATCTGCGCGACTCCTTCGTGCTGCCCGGACTGATCGACAGCCACGTCCACCTGACCGGCGAGCAGAACCCGAATTCGCGGCTGGAAGGGGTGACCCAGTCGGATGCGGAGCAGGCCTTCGTCGGCGCCCGCCACGCGCGGCGGACGCTGGAGGCCGGTTTCACCACGGTGGCCGATCTGGGCGCGGCCAACGAGGCCATCTTCGCCCTGCG
Organism: Pseudomonadota bacterium; assembly: GCA_023434265.1. Taxonomy (GTDB): domain Bacteria; phylum Pseudomonadota; class Alphaproteobacteria; order Caulobacterales; family Caulobacteraceae; genus Brevundimonas. The sequence continues at coordinate 35,443 of JAEYTA010000090.1, read as the reverse complement.
CGACGCGGTGCGGCGAGGCGACGTGCCGGGACCGCGGATCATCGCCTCGGGCGAGTCGGTGTCGATCCACGGCGGCCACGGCGACGTCAACGGCTATCGCGACGACGTCATGCACCTGTTCACCGGCGAGAGCATCTGCTCGGGTCCGGAGGACTGCATGCGGGCGGTGCGGCTGCAGGTGCGGGCCGGGGCCGACATCATCAAGATCACCGCCACCGGTGGCGTGCTGTCGAACACGGCGGCCGGGCTGGGGCAGCAGTTCTCGGACGCCGAGCTGGCGGCCATCGTCGACGCGGCCCACCGCATGGGCCGGCAGGTGACGGCGCACGCGCACGGCGCGGACGGGATCAACAGCTTCCTGCGCGCCGGCGGCGACTCGATCGAGCACGGCACCTATCTGGACGAGGAGTCGATCCGGCTGATGCGGCGCGAGGGGGTGTGGCTGGTGCCGACCCTGATGGCCGGGGACTTCGTGGCCCGCATCGCGGCGGGGCCGAACAACTTCTTCACCCCGGCGCAGACGGCCAAGGCGCTGGAAGCCGGGCCGAAGATGCTGGACATGGCGCGCCGGGCGCACGAGGGCGGGGTGCGGATCGCCTTCGGCACCGACTCGGGCGTCTCGGCGCACGGCGACAACGCCGGCGAGTTCGCCCTGCTGGTGCGGGCCGGGTTGACGCCGCTGGAGGCGGTGCAGACGGCGACGGTCAACGCGGCCGAGCACCTGCGGATTTCGGACGAGGCGGGGCGGATCGCGCCGGGCCTGCCGGCCGACCTGATCGCGGTGACCGGCGACCCGCTGAGCGACGTCACCGAGCTGGAGCGGGTGCGGTTCGTGATGCGGAACGGGGTGGTGTACCGGGCGGAGTGAGACTCACCTCCCCATGAGCGAAGGCGAAGGGGGAGGACAGACCGCGGAGCGGTCAGGTGGGGGCGGCGCCGGAGGGGCCCGTTCGAGCTCGGATGACGACAGCCGGCGCTGCCCCCTCCTGGTCGTCGCTACGCGCCGACCGTCCTCCCCGTCGGCCTACGCCGACGGGGAGGTGAGCGCAGCCGTGAGCAGGCGGGAAAATCCGCGCTCGTCCTCGAACGTCGCTTTCACCGGCCAGCTGGTCACCCGCGCGCGCCACGCCGGCGGCAGGCGGGACCAGTCCTTCTCCGTGGTGAGCAGCCTTGCGTCGAACTGCGCCGCGCGGTCGGCGAGGAAGCGCAGGTCCTGCTCGCGGAAGGCCGCGTGGTCGGGGAAGGGGGCGAAGTCGACGAGGTCGGCGCCGGCGGCCTGAAGCGAGCGCTCGACCTTCCATGGCTTGGCGATGCCGGCGAAGCCGACGAGCGGACCGGGCGGCGGCGGGCCGGCCGGCTCCAGGCGGGCGACGAAGACGGGGAGGTCGCCGAACACCTCGATCAGCTCCGGGTCGGGTTCGGCGAGGTCGGCGGGCAGCAGGAGGACCACGGCGTCGGCGCGGGCGAGGCCGGCCTTGAGCGGCTCGCGCATCGGGCCGGAGGGGAAGACGGAGCCGTCGCCGAAGGGCCATTCGTCCTCGCGCGTCTCGCCGTCGACGACGACGAGGCTGAGGGTCTTGCTCAGGGCCGGGTTCTGGTGGGCGTCGTCGAGGACGAGGGCTTCGGCGCCCGCGGCGACGGCGGCGCGGGCGCCCGCGACGCGGTCGCGGGCGATCCAGGCGGGACTGTCCAAGGCCAGCATCAGAGGTTCGTCGCCGACCTCGGCGGCCGTGTGGACGGCCGGATCGACGCGGACCGGCCCTTCCAGCGAACCGCCGTAGCCGCGCGACAGGGCGTGGGCCTCGACGCCGGCGGCGCGGAGCAGGCGCAGCACCTCGCGGGCGACCGGGGTCTTGCCGGAGCCGCCGACGGTCAGATTGCCAATGGAGACGACCGGCGCGCCGGGGTCGACAGGCGTGGCGCGGGCGAGCCGGCGGGCGGTGGCGGCGGCCCAGATCCAGCTGACCGGCTTGAGCAGCAGGCGGGCGACGGCGCCATGGCGGCGGTCGCGGGTGTACCACCAGCGGGGGGTGTTCAGACGCATGATCGGCTCGACGATGCCTTCTCCCCTCGGGAGAGAAGGTGGGCCGCGGAGCGGCTCGGATGAGGGGTGAGGTGGGGCGCGACGCGTTGCGCGGGGAGAGTGCGGCCGGCGGCCTCCTCATCCCTCTCGCTCCGCGAGCCACCTTCTCCCCCGAGGGGAGAAGGACGGTGGTGGATCATCGTCTTCCTCCCTTCGGCGGGGCGGCCGGCAGCAGAGGCAGGAGGGCGTCGATCAGTCGGTCCAGACCGGAGCCGGCTTCGGCGGCGGCGCGGCGGCCGCGTTCGCCCATGCGCTTCGCCTCGGCCGGGTCGGCGAGCAGGGGGGCGAGGACGGCGGGGAGGTCCCACGGAGCCTCGACGACGCGCAGGCCGTCGGCCTCGACGAGAGCCTCGGTCACGGTCGCCCAGTTGCTCATGTCGGGGCCGGTGATCGCCGGCTTGCCGAGGCGGGCCGGCTCCAGCGGGTTGTGGCCGCCGACCGGCGGCTTCTCCAGCGCGGCGGAGAAGGCGCCGCCCATGACCACCACGTCGGCGAGGCGGAGGAACAGGCCCATCTCGCCGAGGGTGTCGGCGAGGTAGAGGTCGGTCTCGGCGTCCGGCTGGCGGCCCTCGGAACGGCGCGCGAAGCGGTAGCCGTCGCGGGTCAGGGCGGCGGCGATGGCTTCGCCGCGCTCGGGGTGGCGCGGGATCAGGATCAGGCAGAGCCGCTGGTCGAGCCTGTCGAGGGCGCGGACGATGGCGATTTCCTCGCCGTCGTGGGTCGAGGCGGCGACGACCACGGGACGGTCGCCGATGGCGGCGGACAGGCGGGTGAAGGCGGCCGGGTCGTGCGGCGGGGCGTCGCCGGCCAGCTTGAGGTTCACATGGCCGTCGATGCGAGCGCCGAGGCTCTCCAGCCGGACGGCCGAGGCCTCATCCTGCGGCAGGACGCGATCGAAGGCGGTGACGATGCGGCGGGCCGCGCCGGGGAAGCGGCGCCAGCCCTCGACGGTCTTTTCGGTGATGCGGGCGCTGGCGAGTACGAGGGCGATGTCGCGGCGGCGCGTCTCGAGGATCAGGTTGGGCCACAGCTCGCTCTCGACCAGCACGCCAGCGGCGGGGCGCCAGTGGTCGAGAAAGGCGGCGACGGCGGCGGGTCCGTCGACGGGAGCGTACTGGTGGACGACGCCCTCGGGCAGACGTTTGCCGAGCAGGGTGGCGGAAGTGACGGTTCCGGAAGTGACGAGGATCGACAGATCGGGACGGACCTTGCGCAGGCGCTCGACCACGGGGAGAAGCGACAGGCTCTCGCCGACGCTGACGCCGTGCAGCCAGACCAGCTCGCCGGCGGGGCGCGGCGCGGAGGCGAGGCCGAGGCGCTCGTCGACGCGGACGGGGTCCTCCTTGCCCTTGCGGGCGCGGGCGTCGAGCAGGCGCGGGGCCAGCGGCTCGAGCAGGCGCGTGGCCAGCCTGTAAAGGGCGAGGGCCGGGCTCACGCGGCGGCCTCGAAGGCGGCGCGGTCGAGGCGGTGCAGGGCGCAGCGGCGGATGGCGGGATGGTCCGTCAGGGCCGGATGGTCGAAGTCCTCGGCCGGGTCCGAGGTCATGCCGAGCCGCTGCATGACCCGGAGCGAGGGCGTGTTGGCGCGCGGGGCGACGGCGATGATCTGCTCCAGTCCGTGCCGGCGGAAACCATGGGCGAGGGCGGCGCGGGCCCCTTCGGTGGCGACGCCGCGGCCCCAGCAGCGCGGGTCGAGGCGCCAGCCCACCTCGACGGCGGGCAGGAAGGGGGCCTCGTAGGCCGGGCGGGACAGGCCGATGAAGCCGGCGAACGGCAGGTCGTCGGTCTCCACCGCCCAGAAGCCGAAGCCCCAGGCGCGGAAGCGATCCTGGATGGCGGCGACGAGGGCGTCGCTCTCGGCCGCGGTCAGGGGGGCGGGGAAGTAGCGCATCACCGCCGGGTCGGCGTTGAGGGCGGCGAAGGCCTGTTCGTCGCCGGGCCGCCATGGGCGCAGGCGCAGGCGCGCGGTCTCCAGCACGGGGGCGTCGGCAAAGACGATTTCGGTGATCGCGCTCACTCAGACGCGCTCCAGGCCCGTGAGGCGATCCGCCTCCGCTTCGACGGCGGTGAGGCGGGCGGCCCAGTCGGCAGCGACCTCGGCGACCTCGGCCCCTTCGGGGTAGCGGGCCTCGTCCCAGACGATGGCGCCCTTGCCGAAGGGCAGGGGCAGGAGGGCGCGGTCCCAGCTGTTCAGGCGGATGGCCGGATTGCAGCTGAGGCCGATGAGCAGGACCGGGGCGCCGGACAGTTTGGCCATCAGCGGGAAGCCCTCGGCCATGGCGCGGGCCGGGCCGCGCGGGCCATCGGGGGTGACGCCAAGGGCGCCGACCTTGAGCTGCTTGAGGCCGTCGCGCAGCGCCTGCGAGCCGCCCTTGGCGCGGTCGAGCTTGTCCTTGTTGGCCGAGGAGCCGCGGATCGCCGGGAAGCCGAGGCGGCCGACGGCGCGGGCGATGAACTGGCCGTCGGGGCTGAGCGAGATCAGCGCCTTGGCCGGGGTGGCGCGCTCGAGCGGCCAGCAGGCGGGCGAAAGGGCGATGCGCGAGTGCCAGAAGGCGCACAGCACGCCGCCGCCCCGCTTCCAGATCGCCTCGGGGGCCTGCGGGTTGACGTGGGTCCACCGGATGGTGGCGAAACAGACGCGCATCCAGCTGGCGAGGATCCAGGCGAGGACGGCCTGGATGACGGGATTGCGGAGCGGCCTCATGCGGGGTGGGCCGCGGACGGAGGAGACGAGAGCGAGGGACGGCCAAGACAAAGCCCTCCCCTCGAGGGGGAGGGTTGGGTGGGGTGGAGGCACGACGGGGGTGAGCGGAGCTGGAAGGCGCCGGCGCCTCCGGAGCGGTAGCGGGACACATCCTGCCTCCACCCCATCCCCCGACCCGTCGTCGGCCCGCCTCTGGCGGACCATCCTCCGCCCCCTCGAGGGGAAGGGGAGATGCGCGCGCGCCCCATCAAGACCCGACCTCCGCCGGCTCGCCGTCGAGCGACTGCTGCTTCGCGAGGCGGGCGTAGAGGCCGCCCTTCCTTACCAGCTGGACGTGGGAGCCCTGTTCGACGACGCAGCCGGCCTCCAGGACGTAGATGCGGTCGGCGTTGCGCACGGTGGACAGGCGGTGGGCGATCATCAGCGTGGCGCGGCCGGCCATCAGCCGCTCCAGCGCGGCCTGGACGGCGGCCTCGCTCTCGGTGTCCAGCGCCGAGGTGGCCTCGTCGAGCAGCAGGATCGGCGCGTCCTTGAGGAAGGCGCGGGCGATGGCGATGCGCTGGCGCTGGCCGCCGGAGAGGCGCAGGCCGGCCTCGCCGGCGCGGGTCTGGTAGCCCTCGGGCAGGGCCTGGATGAAGTCGTGGGCGGCGGCGGCGGCGGCGGCGGCCTCGATCTCGGCCTGCGAGGCGCCGGGGCGGCCGTAGGCGATGTTGGCGGCGAGGGTGTCGTCGAACAGGAAGGGCTCCTGGGTGACCAGGGCAATGCGGTCGCGCAGGTCGTGGAGCCTGAGGGTGCGGATGTCCTGGCCGTTGACCGTCACGGCGCCGGCGGTGACGTCGTAGAAACGCGGCAGCAGGCTGAGCAGGGTCGACTTGCCGCCGCCGGAGGGGCCGACGAGGGCGACGGTCTCGCCCGGGGCGACGGTGAGGGAGACGTCGGACAGGGTCGGGGCCACGTTCTCTGACGCCGGGGCGTAGGCGAAGGCGACCTTGTCGAAGGCCACGGTGAGTGGGCCGGGCGGCAGGGCGCGGGCGTCCGGGGCCTCGCGGATCTCGGGCTGGATGTCGAGGGCGTCGAACAGGCGGCGGGCGGCGGTCAGGCCCTCGGACATCACCGTCTGCAGGTTGGTGACCTGGCGCAGCGACTGACCGGCGGCCATCAGCAGGCCGATGTAGGCGGCGAAGGCGCCGACGCTCATCTGGTCCTGGCGGGCCTGCCAGCCGGCGTAGGCCATGACGGCGGCGACGATGACCATGGCCACCAGGTTGGAGAAGGGACCGGCGAAGGCGCGGCTGTCGGCGGACTTGATGACGTGGCGCTGACGGCGGTCGACGACCTCGGCGACGCGGGCTTCCTCGGCCGCCTCGCGGTTCTCGATCTTGATCAGGCGGACGCCGTCGAGGTTCTCCATCAGGGCGGTGGAGAGGTTGGAGGTCTCGACCATGGCACCGGTGGTGGCCTTCCTCATGCGCTTGCCGAAGCGGCGCATCACCCAGGCGATGACGGGCGCGCCGAGGAGGACGATCAGGGTCAGCCGCCAGTCGCTCCACGCCATGTAGGCGAGCACGGCGATCAGGGTCAGGGCGTGCTGGGTGTAGTTGACCACGCCGTTGGTGAAGGCCTCGCGCACCAGGTTGGCGTCGAACAGGACGCTGGAGACAAAGCCGCCCGAGTGCTGGCTGCGGAGGCGGGCGAGGTCGGCGCGGATCATCGATCCGAACAGGCGCACCTGGATGTCGCCGACGATGCCGTGGCCGAGGCGGTTGACGAGGGCGGCCTGGCCGAGGGCGGCGGCGGTCCACACCAGGCCGGCGCCGACGATGACCAGCGGGATGGCGGTCAGGGCCTGTCCGGGCGGGATGGTGAAGACCCACCAGATGGTCACCGGGCGGCCGAGGAACAGGCCGTCGATGGCCGGCTCCAGCAGCTGCAGCACGGTGGCGGCCATGATCCCGACGACCGCGGCGCAGAGGATGGACAGGAACAGCGGGCCGCGGCGACGGGACAGGTACTCGCGCCAGATGCGCGCCAGCAGGGGGCGCAGCGGGGGCTTGTCGTCGGCGGCGGGCGCGGGCGTCGGCGTCATCGGTCCGAGGTCGGACGGAGGCGGGGGGAAGTCAAGCGGGGAGAGGGAGAGAGCGTTCGCCCCATTTCAACGGACGCTCCTCGCATGGACGGTCAGTCCTGCCAGTCCTCGCCGCCGTGGCGGATGCGCAGGACATGGGTGCGGTGGTCGTCGTGGAGATAGACGATGATGTGGGACTGGTAGACGTGGACCCGGACGGGCGGGTCGATCTCGCGACGTTCGCGGGCGGCCCGCGGATTGCGCGCGATGAAGTCGAGCGCCTGATCGAGGCCGTCGAGGTAGCGATCCGCCTGTGGGAGGCCGAACATTCGGGCACTCTCCACATAGATGTGGATGAGGTCCTCTTCGGCGGCCTCGCTGAGGCTAGGCCTCACGATCCTGTTCCAGGCGCCGGCGCCCCTCGGCCCGGATTTCCTCCATGGTGCGGCGACCGACCGGGCGGGCGAGGGCTTCGTCCACCAGCTGCTGCATTGCGCGAATGGCGCCGGTCCGCTCCTGGTCGCGACGGATGAGGTCGCGAACATAGTCGCTCGCGTTGCTATAGCGCCCCGTGTCGGCGCGGCCTTCGACCCATTCCTTCATGGCGTCGGGGAGGGAGACGTTCATCGTGGCCATGTCCCAGAGTACCGCGTCGCCGACACTTTGGCAAAGTTTGTCATCGCGCAGCGCCAAGTCGGGTGACGACGTCCGCATCAACCTCTATCTGACCCCCCATGTCCCGCTACGACCTCTCCACCCGCGCCGGCCGGTTTCGCGCCAGCTGGGACTACGTCTGGAAGGACCACGCCTTCCTCAGGCGGTGGTTCATGAACGCGCACTGGCTGGGGCCGGACCTCGTCAGGACCAACCAGCCGTCGCCGCGGCAGCTGGCCTACTGGAAGAGCCAGGGGATCCGGACGGTCATCAACCTGCGCGGGGCGCGGGACGAGGCCTATTACGCGCTGGAGAAGGACGCCTGCGCGCGGCTGGGGCTGACCCTGATCGACGCGCCGCTGGACAGCCGCGACCCGCCGCAGAAGGACCGCATCCACCGGGCGCGGGAGCTGTTCCGGACCATCGAGTATCCGGTGCTGATCCACTGCAAGTCGGGCGCGGACCGGGCCGGGATGATGGCGGTTCTGTACCGGCACTTCCATCTCGGCGAGCCGATCTCGGAGGCGATCCGGCAGCTGGACAAGAAATACCTGCACCACCGCGAGGGCCTGACCGGGGTGCTGGACTACACGCTGGAGAAATACCTGGAGGAGGTGGAGCCGACGGGGGTCAGCTTCATCGACTGGATCGACAGCGACGCCTACGACCCGAAGGCGATCCGGGCCGAGTTCAAGGCGCAGTGGTGGGGCACGCTGCTGACCGAGAAATTCCTCAGGCGGGAATAGGCCCCGGGCGGGATCAGGGGCGCGGCTCGGCGTCGGGGGCGCGGCGCGTGGTGTCGGCCGGGGTCATCGGGTCGTTCCAGGCGGTGTCGCTCTCGCCGGGCAGAGTGGTGGGCCGGTCGGCCGGCTTGCGGCGCGTGGCCCAGACGACGATGCCGACGCCGAGCGCCAGCAGCGCGAGGACGATCAGGGTGGTGGTCATGGGCGGGCCCTCCGGAGCGTGGCTGTCGCAGGGAAAGCGCGTCAGCCGCCGGGCCGTTCCGTTCAGGCGTGGTCGGCGCGGGGGTCGATCAACCGGTGGGCGTGCAGGATGAAGTAGCGCATGTGGGCGTTGTCGACCGTCGCCTGGGCCCGGGCCTTCCACGCCTTGCGGGCCTCCTCGTAGTTGGGGAAGGCGCCGACGAACTCGACCTTCGACAGGTCGCGGAACACCGGTTTGTCCAGGTGGCGCAGCTCGCCGCCGATGACGAGGTGGAGCAGCTGGGGCGTTTCGGTTTCGGCGGTCATGGGCGTTCCGGGCAGGGAGGGGTCACGGCGCGAGCGGAATAGGCGTTGTGCGCCGCACGATCAACGGGTGAAGGGCCGGCGCGGCGCAGATCAGGCTGTTCTGGCGCGGGTCGGGGCGGTTGAAGCGCCAGGCGGCGCCGTGGTGGTCGCTGACCTTGCCGCCGGCCTCCTCGACGATCAGGGCGCCGGCGCAGACGTCCCAGTCCCACTTCGGCGTCAGGGCGATGGTCGCGTCGAAGGCGCCGGCGGCGACGAGGGCCATGCGGTAGGCGATGGCGTTGCGCTTCTCGAAGCGCATGGCCGGCCAGGGCTCGGGCCAGTGGGGGCCTTCCAGAAGGCGGGCGTCGGCGAGCACCGAGGCGTCGTCGAGGTCAGCGGTGTCGGAGGCGCTGATCGGGGCGCCGTCGAGGGTCGCGCCGCCGCCGAGGGTCGCCGCGAAGGTCTCGCCCAACGCGGGGGCGTGGATGACGGCGGCGACCGGGCGGCCGTCCTCGACCACGGCGACCGGAATGCACCACCACGGCTTGCCCTTCATATAGGCGACGGTGCCGTCGATGGGGTCGACCACGAAGACGCGGCGACGCGTCAGGCGCTCGGGCCCGTCGGCGGTCTCTTCCGACAGCCAGCCGTAGTCGGGACGGGCGGCGAGCAGGGCGTCGCGGAGCAGGCGGTCGACGGCCATGTCGGCCGAGGTGACCGGCGAGCCGCCGGACTTGGACCAGATGTTCAGGCCCTTGTCGCGTTCGGCCAGGGCCAGGCGGCCGGCGTCGAGGACCGCGTCGCGGATCAGCTCGAGATCGGCGGCCAGGTCGCTCATTTGCCGGCGATGGCCACCGCGTCGAACAGCAGGGAGGGGCTGTTGAAGCTGCCGCGGAACTCGAGGTCCGAGCCGGCGACGAGGCGGGCCCAGAGGTCCTTGAGGTTACCGGCGACGGTGATCTCGCTGACCGGATGGGCGATCGCGCCGCCCTCGAACCAGAAGCCCGAGACGCCGGCGGACCAGTCGCCGGTGTTGGCGTTCAGCGAAGGCCCGAACATCGAGGTGATCAGGAGGCCGGCGCTGGCGTCGGCCATCAGCCCGGCGAGGTCGCGCTCGCCCGGCTCCAGATGCAGGTTGTGGGTGGAGACGCCCGGCGGCCCGGCGAGGCCGCGCGAGGCGTGGCCGGTCGAGGCGAGGCCGAGCTGGGCGGCCGAGGCGGTGTTGAGCAGCCAGGTCGTGAGCACGCCGTCGTCAATGATTGATCGGCAGTCGACGGCGACGCCCTCGTCATCGAACGGGGTGGAGCCGAGGCCGCGCGGGCGGAACGGATCGTCGATCAGGTTGGCGCCGTTGGGCAATACCGGCTGGCCGAGACGGTCCTTCAGGAACGAGGTCCCTCGGGCGATGGACGGCCCGGAGATGGCGCCGAGCAGGGGCGACAGCACCTGGGTCGCGACACGGTTTTCGAAGATCACCGGGGCGGTGGTCGAGGCGATCTTGCGCGGGCCGGTGCGGGCGACGGCGCGGCGGCCGGCTTCCGAACCGATGGACTCGGCGGAGGGCAGGTCCGACAGGTGGCGCGTGGCCCGGTGCTCGCCGCCCCGCTCCATGGCGCCGTCCTTCTCGGCGATGACGCCGACGCCCAGCGAGAAGGCGGAGCCGTGGTAGGCGCCGTCGAAGCCGTGTGAGGTGACGAGCCGCCAGCGGCTGGAGGAGGCGGCGGCGTGGCCGCCTTCGGACTTGGCGACGCCCTCCACCGCCAAGGCCGCGGCCTCGGCCTCGGCGGCGGCGGCCTCGAGCTCGGCGGCGCTGCGCTCGGTCGGATCGAGCAGGTCGAGGTCGGGGAAGGGGCCGCGGGCGAGGCGGTCCTGCGGGGCGAGGCTGGCCCAGGGGTCTTCGGGGGCCAGCCTGGCCATGGCCACGGCGCGCTCGACCAGACGGGCGCGGGTGGCGTCGGACAGGTCGGAGGCGGAGACGGTCGCCTGGCGGCGGCCGATGAAGACGCGCAAGCCGAGGTCGCGGCTCTCCTCGCTTTCGACGTCCTCGAGCCTGCCGTTGCGCACGCCGACGGACAGGGAGGCGCGCTCGGCGGCGACGGCTTCGGCGGCGTCGGCCCCGGCCTTCAGGGCGGCGGCGACGAGATCGGGGAGGATGTCGGGGGAGGCGGCGTCGGACGGCATGCCCCGATATGGCCGGGCGCTCCCGCCCGCGCAACCGGGCTCAGGCCGGCGCCGTGCCGAGCAGGGGGCAAGCGATGAGCAGCCCGGCGGCGGCGAGCAGGGGCAGCCAGGTGAGCGTCATACCGATGACGCGGGCGGGCGGCGGTCCCTTGCCGAAGGCGAGGCCCAGCGGATGAACCACCCGGCCGAGGAAGAAGGCGCCGCCGATCAGGTGGATGACCCACGCCTGCCAGCCGATCAGGGCCAGCAGGATCAGGGCGCCGATGGCGATCGGCGTGTACTCGGCCGCGTTGCCGAAGCGGCGCGCGGCCACGATCATCGTCTGGTCGCCGCCGTCCCCGAGAATGACCCGCTGGCGCCGGCGGGTCATGACCACCGTGACCGACAGCACCACCAGGACCACGATCAGAAGACCGCTCCACAACCCGGCGGCCTGCAGGGCGGTCATCTCGAGCATGGGTCAGGTCTCCCGGGCAACCGGATAGAGGCGGTAGCGGTCATCATAGAACGGGGTTCGCTGGTAGAACCACTGCAAACGCGCGTCGCCATCGGCGGCGAAGGCAGGGTCGGACGCCAGCTTCGCCTCGAACTCGGCCTTGAGGGCCGGGTCGGCGGCGAGCATGCGCTCGGCCAGCGGGGCGATGGCGTAGCCCTCGATGTACTCGACCCGGCTGAGCACCTCGGGGAACAGGCCCCAGGCGAACAGGCTCTCGGACGACTGCGGCTCGAGCAGCAGGACGACGACGTCGCCGAGCGGCTGGTCCGTGGATACGCGGACTGAGCCGGGCTGGAAGGTCCAGTCGCGGCGCTCGGGGGTGACGGAAGTCACGGTGACCGAGACGTGCCCCTCGTTGGCGCGCGCGCCGAGCTTCGGGTCGTCGAGGCGGAGCATGTCGACGGAGACGGTGCGCGGCGCGTCGAGCGTCTCCATCTCCACGCCGTGGGCGCGCAGCCGCTCGATGACGTCGGCGCGGTGGGCCGGGACCCAGTAGGCGGCGGGGCGCTGCAGGGTCAGGGTCGGGTGCGAACCGTAGAAGGGCAGGCGCCACAGCTCCGGATCGGGTTCGCCGAGCCAGCGCACCTCGCGGCGGCCCGAGGCCGGGCTGTCGTACGTCTCGTAGCGGATGCCGAGGAAGTCGCGGGTGGTCGTGGGCTGGTCGTCGGCGACGAAGTTGGCCGGGATCTCGGCGGGGCGCAGGGCGCTGTCGGCGGCGACGGCGGCGCGCAGGCCTTCGCTGTGGTCGGCGAGCAGGCGCAGGGCCTGTTCGAGGAAGACATAGGTCCCGAGCACGCGCTGCTCGTGTGGCTTGAGGCTGTGGTTCTCGATCAGGATGGTCGGCACGTGGGCGGCCGAGCCCCAGCCGTTCGAGAAGCGTTCGCCGAGGCCGCCGTCGGAGAGGCCGGCGCGGGGGTTGTTGTCGTCGACGCCGAAGACCAGCTCGCCGGGGATGTGGCCTTGGGCCTGCAGCGCCGCGTTCATCGCCGGCTTGAAGGCGGAGTCGAGCCAGGCGGCGGTGGCGGGCGAGCGCGACCAGACGCCGTTTTCACCGTTGTAGCCGTAGGTGACGTCGTACTGATAATCCATGCCGTCGGTGACGTGGATGTCGACGTAGAGATCCGGCCGGTACTTGAGGATCAGGCCGCGGACGGCGCGCATCTCGGCCTGGTCGAGCTTGAGATAGTCGCGGTTGAGGTTCTGGTTGGTGGCGGTGTTGCGCCAGCCCTGGATGCGGGGGCCGCGCTGGTTGGGGCGGCTGTAGGCCGAGGCGCGCTCGTGGCCGTCGACCGACAGGATGGGGATCAGGATCAGGTTGACCCGGTCGAGCAGGTCGTCCTTGCCGTAGAAGGCGATGTCGCGGAGCAGCATCATGCCCGCGTCCTTGCCGTCGATCTCGCCGGGGTGGATGCCGGCCTGGGCCAGCAGCACCGGTTTGGACGGGTCCAAGGCGGCGCCGTCCTTCGAAGCGATGACGGCGTAGATCGGCCGCCCTTCCGGGGAGACGCCGAACTGTTCAAGGCGGACCAGGTCCGAGGCGGCGTCGAGGCGGTCGAACCAGGCGCGGGTGTCGGCGTAGGTCGGGCTGAAGTCGTGTTCGGGGTCGGCCTCGAAGGCCGTGACCCACGGGTCGGAGGCGTCGCGCAGCAGGGCGCGGCTGGCCCCGTTCCACTCGGGCGCGGGCGGCAGGAAGGGCTGGTCCCAGGGCGCGGCGTTGGGCAGGGGCGGGGTCTGGGACATGGCGTGACTCGGCAACAGGGCGGCGACGGCGCAGAGGAGCGGAAGGAGGCGCATGGGTTCTCCTCGGACAATCCGCCGCCGGGGGCAAGTCGCGGCCCCTTGCCGGGCGGCGACCGACAGGACCGGTTCGCTCTACTGCGCGCTGACGCCGGGATGGTTCGGGGCCAGGGCCTCAAGGGCGGTGGGCATCATCGCCGTGGCGGCGGCGCTGGCGAGATAGAGGGCGATGTGCACACTGACCAGGACGACGAAGAGCGTCGGGCGGCGCGCGAGGGCGGCGGGAACGGTCAGGGCCAGGTAGACGACGACTCCGGCCGCGAACCCGCCCACCAGAATGCCGGCGTCCGGCTTGCCGAGGTTGGCGGCGGCGGTGGCGAGGAACATGAGGAAGTTGGCCACGCAGGTGAGCAGCAGCACGACCTTCTTGTTGGCCCAGAAGTGGTCGTCGAGCGACTGCCCGTCGTCGAGGTCGTGCGGAAAGACCAGGGCGGCGGCGATGAAGTAGACGAGGGCGATGGCCAGCCCGGCCACCAGCAGGCCGTAGCTGAACGGCAGATGCCGGAAATTGGTCCAGGCCGAGTCCCAGAAGCTGACGATGTCGAGGCCGACGAAGAGGGCCAGCATCGGCGTCAGATAGCCGATGCGGATCTTGCGCCTGTGCTGGATGGCGGTGGCCACGCCGGTGGCGATCACCGCCACCGACAGGCCGAGCAGCAGGCCGTAGAAGCTGAAGAAGAACTCGAACGCGCTCACGTCGGCCCCCCGGCGTCAGACCCGGAGGATCAGCGGTTCCGCTTGCGCTCCAGCCGGTCGACGGTGCGCTGGGCCTCGTCGCGGCGGCGGGTCAGCTCGGCGATCTGGCGCTGTTGGGCCTCGGTCAGGCCGCCCGCGGCCTCGGCCTCGGCGCGGATGTCGGCGATCTCGCCATCGAGGTCGATGACCTGGTCCTCGGCGTCGAACAGACGCTCCAGCTCGGCCTCGGACAGGGCCGGGCGGCGGGGGGCGTTGCGCGGCGTGCTGCCCCGGCCGGTCAGCACCTGGGCGTCCGACGCGGTCGGAATGCTGAGCACAGGCGCCGCGAAGAGAAGCGACAGGGCGGCGACAAGGGCGGTTTTCATCAGGGGCCTCCGGGGAAGAACGAACGCCCGTTGTATTACGGTTTCGTCATCTGAAAAGCGCTTTCTGGACACATTCGACCATGGATCGAAGGAGTCCGGCGCGGTCCGACCTCACTTCCAGATCGGCGAGCCGTCGCCCGGCAGGCCGAGGCGATCCCAGATTTCCGACACCCGCTCGACCACCGTGTCGTCCATGCGGATCTCCTCGCCCCATTCGCGCCTGGTCTCGGGCGGCCACTTGTCGGTGGCGTCGAGGCCGATCTTGGAGCCGAGGCCGCTATCCGGGCTGGCGAAGTCGAGATAGTCGATGGGGGTGTTCTCGATGACGGTGATGTCGCGGGCAGGGTCCATCTTCGTGGAGATGGCCCACATCACCTGCTTCCAGTCGCGGGCGTCGATGTCGTGGTCAACGACGATGACCCACTTGGTGTACATGAACTGGCGCAGGTAGCTCCAGACGCCCAGCATCACCCGCTTGGCGTGGCCGGGGTAGGCCTTCTTCATCGACACCACGGCGATGCGGTAGCTGCAGCCTTCGGGTGGGAGCCAGAAGTCGACGATCTCGGGGAACTGCTGCTGGAGCAGGGGGATGAAGACCTCGTTCAGGGCCTCGCCCAGCACCGAAGGCTCGTCCGGCGGGCGGCCGGTGAAGGTGGTCAGGTAGATCGGGTCGCGGCGCATGGTGATCGCGCTGACCTGGAAGACCGGGAAGGTCTCGACCGAGTTGTAGTAGCCGGTGTGGTCGCCATAGGGGCCCTCGGGGGCGTGCTCGTCGAGCAGGACGTGGCCCTCCAGAACGATTTCGGCCTGGGCCGGGACCATCAAGGGCACGGTCTTGCAGGGGACCAGCTCGGCCTTGGCCCCGCGCAGGAGGCCGGCGAACTGGTACTCGCTGAGGGTGTCCGGCACAGGCGTCACGGCGGCGAGGATGGTTCCCGGATCGGCGCCGAGGACGACGGCGCAGGGCAGGGGCCCGGTGCTCTTCTTCTTGTGGCGGGCGTAGTGCTGGGCCCCGCCGCGGTGGGCGAGCCAGCGCATGATGGCGCGGTCCTTGCCGAGCACCTGCATGCGGTAGATGCCGAGGTTGAAGTCGTCCTCGCGGGCGTCGGAGGGCCCCTTGGTCACCACCAGTCCCCAGGTGATCAGCGGGGCCGGCTCGCCGGGCCAGCAGCCCTGCACGGGCAGGGCGGTGAGGTCGATGTCGTCGCCCTTGAGAACGACCTGCTGGACGGGGGCGGACTTCACCGTCTTCGGCCGCATCGACATCACCGTCTGGGCCAGCGGCAGCATTTCCATGGCGTCGCCGAAGCCGCGCGGCGGGGTCGGGTTGCGCAGGAAGGCGAGCAGCTCCCCGACCTCGCGCAGTTCGGCGGCGGTGGTGCGGGTCTTCTTCTCGAGGGTCACGCCCATGGCCACCCGCTTCACCGTACCGAACAGGTTGGCCAAGCAGGGGATCGGGCTGATCGACCCATCGGGCATGACCGGCTTCTCGAACAGCACCGCCGGGCCGCCGTTGCGCAGCAGGCGGGTCTGGATCTCGGTCATCTCGAGGTGGGTGGAGACCGGTTCGGAGACGCGGACCAGCTCGCCCTGGGCTTCCAGCTGCTCGATGAAGTCGCGGAGGGATCGGTAGGCCATGCGGCGAGGCTTAGGCGGGGCCGCGCCGCCTGTCACCTGCGGTCAGTAGGCGCGCGTGTCGGAGACGAGGGCCCAGAGCGGCAGGTGGAGGGCGGCCGTGACCGCGCCAATGGCGGCGCTGTCGAGGTGGCCGCGGCCGGCCTCGGCGCGGCGCAGGTCCTCGGCGGAGGTGCGGGCGGCCTCGGCGAGGTCGTCGAGCGACAGGCCGCGCGCTTCGCGCCATCGTTTCAGCCGGGCGCCGACCGCTGCATCCTGCGGATCGACGCCGGGAAAGCCGTGGATCGAGCCCATGGGCGTCCTCCTGGCGCTAACGGCCGGCGCCGGGTTGGGCGCCGTCCCGCTCGCGCGGTCAGCGACCGCGCCTCAGCTCCATTCCTGATCCCATTGGAAGGCGGGATCAATCCAGTCGCCGAGACGGCCGTCGGGACGGGCGAGGGCGTGGATGCGGTCCATCTCCTCGCCGGAGAGCTGGAAGTCGAAGATGTCGAAGTTCTCGGCGGCGCGCGATTCCTTCGCCGTGCGCGGGATGGCGATGACGTCCTGCTGGATCAGCCAGCGCAGGGTGATCTGGCCTGGCGTCTTGCCGTGGACGCGGGCGATGTCCTGTAGCGTCGGGTCGTCGGCGACCTTGCCCTGGGCCAGCGGCGACCAGGCGGTGATCGACGAGCCCAGCTCGCGCGCCGTGGCCTTCAGGGTCGAGAGCTTGAGATAGGGGTGGTACTCGACCTGGTTGGTGATCAGCCGGGCCGGCGACAGGGACTGGGCGCGGCGGAACTCGGCCGAGGGGAAGTTGGACAGGCCGATGGCGCGGGTCAGGCCGCGGCCCTTCGCCTCGTTCAGGGCGCCGAGGGTCTCCTCGAACGACGGCTTCGGCCTGGGCCAGTGCAGCAGCAGCAGGTCGGGGGTGAAGCCAAGGCTGGCGGCGGACTCCTCAGCCTGCTTCAGCAGGTCGTCGCGGTGGAAGTGGTCGACCCAGACCTTGGTGGTCAGCCAGACGTCCTCGCGGGCGATGTGGCCGGCGTCGACGGCGTCGCGGATGCCGTCGCCGACGGCGTTCTCGTTGCGGTAGATCCACGCCGTGTCGATGTGGCGGTAGCCGATGCGCAGGGCCTCCGCGACCATGCGGCGGGCGTCGGCCGGCTCCAGCATCCAGGTGCCGAAGCCGAGCAGGGGGATGCGGTTTCCGTCGACGGCGATCGCGGGCTGGTCGGTCATGGCAGGCTCCGGTGCTTGGGGCGGCTTACCTATGCGGCGCGGGCGCGGGTTCAAGCAGCCAGTCGGCGATCTCGTCCCAGAGCGGCTCCATCCCACGGCGGAAAGCGCCCTCGTGGCCGATGCGACGGACGCCGTAGTCGGCGGGGCTGCGGAGCACGGTTTCCTTCGAGGCGGCGGGGTAGATGCGCAGCAGGCTCTCCGAGGCGGCGGGGGTGGCGATGGGGTCGTCGGTGAACAGCCACGAGCAGATCGGGGCGGTCACGGCGTCGAAGTGGTGGGGCCGCAGGCGGTCCCGCAGTTCGGGGAGGAAGTAGTCGCGGTCGTGGCACCAGCGCTTCCAGGTCTCGAACACGCCGCGCGGCAGATCGGTCCCGGCCCAGAGGCCGCCGCCGCGGACGTAGCCGCGCCGGGCCAGGCTTTGCGGGCCGTAGACGTGCCAGAAGAACAGCTCGAGCGGGTTGTAGGTCCGGTGGTGGCCGCCCCACCAGCCGCTGCCGACCGAGACGAAGGCGTGGCGGGCGATGCGGTGGTGGTTCGGCATGAAGCCGAGGAAGTGGCCGCCGACGCTGTGGCCGACGTGGAGCAGGGGCAGGCCCGGCGCGGCCTCGGCGAGGGCGTCCAGCGCCGCCGGCGTGTCAAGGCGGCCCCAATCGGGATAGTCCATCCTCATGGCGGCGAGGTCGTCCGGCCGGGAACCGGCGATGCCGCGGTAGTCGTAGGTCAGGACCGCGGCGCCATTGGCGGCGATGTGGCGTGCGAAGCGGTCGTAGAACCCCTTGGGGAAGCCGGTGCCGGAGCTGACCAGCACGCCGGCGGCCGGCGCGGGCGGGGAGACCAGCCGCATCGACAGCGGAAAGCCGTCGGCGGCGGGGGCGGTAAAGTCGCGCGTGGAGAGGTCGGTCATGGGCGGGTCCGGGTCCGTCCTGTTTCGCAACGAACCTAGGCCGATGACGCGGCGTCAGGTCAAGCCTTGGAGCGCGGCGGCGGGTCGGCTAAAGGCGGCGGCTGATTTCGCCTGCGAGACCCGCCATGACCGACGTCCTGCCCGACCGCCTCTGCGTCGACCCCGACAGCCCCTTCCACGACGCCGACGTGCTGGCGAAGGGCATCGGCGTGCGCTTCAAGGGCGAGGAGAAGACCAACGTCGAGGAATACTGCGTCTCGGAAGGCTGGGTGCGGCTGGCGGTGGGCAACCGCGTCGACCGCCGCGGCAAGGCGCTGACGGTCAAGCTGCAGGGGCCGGTGGAGCCTTACGTGAAGGGCGAATAGGTCATTCGACCCTCCGAAACTCCAGCTGCTCGGCCGCGCTGTCGAGGATCAGGGCCCCGCCGTCGATGATCGTCGCCCGGTTCAGGCCGCGCATGAATGCGCTGAAGCGCTGCTCCGACGGCGTCAGGGTGCGTTCGCAGACTGGCTCCTCCAGAGGCGTGACTTCCAGCAGCTGCCCGTCCTGTCGGTAGCGCCACCCGGCGAAGACGCAGGCGTCGGCCGTGATGCGGTCGTCGGTGACCGTGATCTCCAGCGGCCGTTCGCCGGCCGGCGGCGAGGCGCCATGGACGAAACGCAGCCGCCAGCGGCCGGTGAAGCTTTCGCGCGGCGCCGGCGGCGCCGGCTCGAACGCCAGCTCCCCCGCCGGGCCCCGGAGACGCAGCACCCCCTCCGCGCGCGAGGCGGCGGTGACGCCTGACAGGGTGCGGCCGAACTCGGTCTCCCACGGCGACAGGGCGCGGGCGCACATGGCCCCGGGATTGAGCGGGGTCACGACCAGCCCGTCCCCCCGCCGCTCGTAGCGCCGCCAGATGGCGATACACTGGGACCGGGCCCGGAAGCTGAAGTCGCCGACCGTCATGGTGATCGGGACCGCCGCTTCGCCGCCCGCCTCGGCCGGACGGCGGCCGTTCATTTCGACGAGACGCCATTCGCCGCTGAGGTCTCCGGCGGCCGACTGCCCGGCGGCATGCGGGGCGTCGGCCGGCGCCGGTTCGGTCGAGGCCGGTCCCGGCGAACAGGCGGCGAGGCACAGGGCGGCGAGCAGAATACGCATCTGCGCATTTCCCGGCGGCCAAGGCGGCGGATTGATGGCGTGGCCGTGGGCGCATCTGCGGAAGCTGAACCGGGTTCACTCACCCGCGAGGGTCGTCTACGGTCCGTCGGTCGCCGAGGGGGAGTCGCGATGCGTTCTTACAGGCGGCTGGTCGCGGCCAGTGCAGTCGTGGTCCTGGCGGCGTCGCTTTTGGGCCTCACAGCTTGGGCCGTTGAGAGCAGCTACGACTTCGATCTGGCGCGCTGCGGGGCATTACCTCCCAGCTATTCCCCGGAGTTGGGCTGGTTGTTCTTTGTAGCCCCGCCAGCATTTCTCGGTCTTCTGATGGCCGGAGCTGTGTCTTTCCTCGAGATCAATCACAGCGCCCCCAAGACCGATATTAGATGGCTGCTGGTGACCGTCGCCGGACTTCTCGTCGGTCTCGCCGGCGCACTTGCGGTCAGTTATTTCGTCGTCGACTGCGGTTATCGGCCCTGATCAGGCCAAAGAGGTCGTGGCGCTTTCCGGGAACGCGAGCGGTCGCTAGGTTGCAGTCCTTCTCCCGCGCTCCGGAGTTTCTATGCGCCTGTCCCCCCTCCTCGCCGCCAGCGCGCTCGCGCTGACCTTCGCCGCCCCGGCCCTGGCGCAGGACGCCGCCACCATCCAACGGGCGGAACGCATCCGCGACGCGGCCATGGCGGAGAACATCGCCCTCGACTACGTGACCCAGCTGACGACCCGCTTCGGAGCCCGGCCGGCGGGCTCGAAGGCCGAGCAGGACGCCTCGGCCTGGGCGGCCGACTACATGCGCGAGCACGGCTTCCGCAATGTGCGCATCGAGCAGTTCCCGCTGGTCGGCTGGGAGCGGGGCGAGGAAAGCGTGGCCATCGTCGGCGCGCGACCGCAGCGGCTGGTGGCCGCGGCGCTGGGCCATTCGCCGGGCACCAACGGGACGATGGAGGCCGAGGTGGTGCGCTTCGAGACACTGGAAGAGCTGAACGCCGCGCCCGAAGGCTCGCTGGCGGGCAAGATCGCCTATGTCGACGCGGGGCAGCTGATCGCGACCAACAGCGGCGCCGGCTACGGCCCGCTGACCCGTATTCGCGGGGCCGGGCCGGGGGCGGCGGCGGCCAAGGGGGCGTCGGCCTTCATCATGCGGTCGGTCGGCTCGGACGAGCACCGCATGCCGCACACCGGCACGACCCGCTACATCGACGGACGGGTGCCGATCCCGGGCTTCGCCCTCGCGGCGCCCGACGCCGACCAGCTGTCGCGGCTGATCGCCATGGGCGAAACCGTGCGGCTGAGCCTGTCGTCGACGGCCCACACCTACGAGACGGTGTCGCAGAACGTCATCGGCGAGATCCCCGGCGCCTCGCGGCCCGGGGAAGTGATCGTGCTGGGCTCGCACATGGACAGCTGGGACCTGGGCACCGGGGCCATCGACGACGGCGCCGGCGGGGGCATCACCCTGGCGGCGGCCAAGGCCATCGCGGAGTCGGGGCGGTGGCCGGCGCGGACAATCCGGGTCGTCCTGTACGGCTCGGAAGAGGTCGACCAGCCCAACAACGTCGGCAACGGCGGCGGCGCCTATCTGCGCGGCATTGGCGATGCGGTGGAGACGCACGTCATCGCCGGCGAGAGCGACTTCGGCGCCGACCGGATCTATGCGCTGGGTCTGCCGCCCGGGGCGCAGGGGTCCGAGTTCGCCCGCATCGCGGCGCAGGTGCTGTATCCGATCGGCGTGCTGCCGTCGCCGCAGCCGGAGCTGCACGGCGGGGCCGACATCGGGCCGCTGGCGGCTGCGGGCGTGCCGGTGTTCGGGCTGAACCAGGACGGCACGCGCTATTTCGACCTGCACCACACGGCCGACGACACCCTGGACAAGATCGATCCGGAGCAGCTGAGCCAGAACGTCGCCGCCTGGGCCGCGCTGGTCTATCTGATCGCCGATTCCGACGTCGACTTCCGGGCCATGCGGCCGGCGGAGGCGGCGGCGCACTGATCCTCGTCCGCGAGCGTGGCGAAACTGGTAGACGCAGGGGACTTAAAATCCCTCGACTTCGGTCATGCGGGTTCGATCCCCGCCGCTCGCACCATCCTCGGACAGCGGCGAACCCGGCGGGGCGCCGCGGCGTTGCCGTGAGATGACGCACGACCTGTTCGACGAGTCGGCCGAGACCGTGGCCCGCGCCCTGATCGGGGCCGAGCTGGAGGTGGACGGGGTCGGCGGGATGATCGTCGAGACCGAGGCCTATGACGTGCTGGACCCGGCGTCGCACAGCTTCGTCGGGCCGACGGCGCGCAATGCGCCGATGTTCGGGCCGACGGGGCGGGCGTATGTCTATCGCATCTACGGCCTGCACTGGTGCTTCAACGTGGTCTGCGACGCGGGCCAGCCGGGCAGCGCCGTGCTGGTGCGGGCGCTGGAGCCGCGCACCGGGCTGGAGCGGATGCGCGAGCGGCGGGGCGCGGCGGCCGTGGAGGCGCTCTGCTCGGGACCGGCCAAGCTGTGCGAGGCGCTGGGCATCGACGGGCGGCTGAACGGGCGGGCGCTGAACGAGCCGCCGTTTTCCCTGCGCCTGCACGTGCAGCGTCCGGAGCTGGTGCAGGGCGCGCGCATCGGCATCAGCAAGGGGGCGGAGACGCCGTGGCGGTTCGGGCTGAAGGGCTCGCGCTTCCTGAGCCGGCCGTTCCGGACTCCGGCGGTCGCATGAGGATGTCGGCCAGCCCGATGGAGGCGAAGTCGCAGCCGGAGCTGCCGGACGGCGACGGCTGGTGGTTCGAGCCCAAGTGGGACGGCTTCCGCTGCCTGGCCTTCAAGGCGAAGGGGCGGGTGGAGCTGCTGGCCAAGTCGGGCAAGTCGCTGGCGCGGTTCTTTCCGGAGGTGGTCGAGCGGCTGGAGCGGCTGGAGGCGGAGAGCTTCATCCTCGACGGGGAGCTGCTGGCGCAGGACGGCGATCGCTACGCCTTCGAAGTGCTACAGCAGCGGCTGCATCCGGCGGAGTCGCGCATCCGCAAGCTGGCGAAGGAGACGCCGGCGACCTTCGTGCTGTTCGATATGCTGGCGGACGTGGACGGGACCGACCTGCGGGCGCGGCCGCACCGGGAGCGGCATGCGCGGCTGGAGGCCTTCGTGGAGCGGTTCGGGTCGCCGCGGCTGACCTTGTCGCCGGGGACGGACGATGCGGCGCTGGCGCGGGACTGGCTGGCCGACGGCAAGCTGGAAGGCGTGGTCGCCAAGCGCCGCGACGGGCCCTACCTCGAGGGCGAGCGGGCCATGGTCAAGGTGAAGCGGCTGCGCTCGGCGGACTGCGTGGTCGGCGGCTTCCGCTATGCCAGCAGCGGCGGGCGCGTGGGGTCGCTGCTTCTGGGGCTGTACGACGACGCCGGGCGGCTGAACCACGTCGGCTTCACCTCGGCCTTCGCGGGGATCGACAGGGACGCGCTGACAGCGCGGCTGGAGGCGCTGCGGGGCGGGGCGGGGTTCACCGGCCGGGCGCCGGGCGGACCGAGCCGGTGGTCGACGGAGCGGTCGGGCGACTGGGAGCCGCTCAAGCCCGAACTGGTGGTGGAGGTCGGCTTCGACCACGTCTCGGACGACCGTTTCCGGCACGGGACCAAGCTGCTGCGCTTCCGGCCCGACAAGGCGCCGGAACAGTGCCGCATGGAGCAGCTGGAGTCGTGAGCGACCAGTTCGACCTGTTCGGCGCGCCGGGGCCGGTTCTGCCGGAGGGGCTGAGGTATGCGGCCGAGGTGATCGCTCCGGAGGCGCAGGCGCGGCTGGTGGAGGTCTTCGCCGGTCTGCCCTTCGAGGCCTTCGACTTCCACGGCTTCAAGGGCAACCGGCAAATCGTCTCCTACGGCGGGCGCTACGACTTCTCGGCCAGCCGGCTGAGAGAGGCGGAGCCGGTTCCGGACTTCCTGCTGGCGGCGCGGGAGGCGGCGGCGGCCTTCGCCGGATTGCGGCCGGAGGCGCTGGCGCAGGCGATGGTGACCGAGTACGCGCCGGGCGCCGGCATCGGCTGGCATCGCGACCGGCCGGAATTCGACAAGGTGGTGGGGCTGTCCTTCGTTTCGGAGGCGACGATGCGCTTCCGGCGGCGGCGCGGCGAGGGCTGGGAGCGGGCGGCGCTGCCGCTGGCGCCGGGCTCGGCCTATCTGCTCGACGGGCCGGCGCGGCAGGACTGGCAGCACAGCATCGCCCCGGGCGACACGCTGCGTTATTCGGTGACCTTCCGCAGCCTGCGGTGAGGCTCAGCGCTTCTTGCCCAGTTCGGCGGCGATGTCCTTGACCATCCGACCGGCCTTGCGATGGGCGGTGACGATCTGGTCGCGGGTGACGCCCCAGCGCTTCATCCAGTATTCCACCGCCTGACGCTCCGACAGGTCGAGCCGGTCCTTGTCGATGAAGCCGCGCTTGTCCTTGAGGCCCGCCATGGTCGCCGTCTCCGCTTTCCGGTGTCGTAGCGCATAACTTCGTGTTTCGCGCGATGAACCGGCCTCAACCGGGCGCGCTTTCATGGCAGAAGAGGGAATCGCCCCTCCGGCCCTATGGATATTCGATGAAGAGAGCCCGGCGCGCGCGCATCGTCGCGACCCTGGGACCCGCCTCGCGGGCGCCCGGAACGGTCAAGGCCCTGGCCCAGGCCGGGGTCGACGTGTTCCGCCTGAATTTCAGCCACGGCTCGCACGACGACCACGCCGCCGCTCTGAAGGCGGTGCGCGGGGCGGAGATGGCGCTGAAGCGGCCGCTGGGGGTGCTGGCCGACCTGCAGGGGCCGAAGCTGCGGCTGGGCAAGTTCCGGGACACGGAAATCGAGATCGGGCCGGGCCACACCATGCGCTTCGATCTGGATCCCACGCCGGGCGATGCGACGCGCGTGCAGATGCCGCATCCGGAGATCTTCAAGGCGCTGCGCACCGGCATGCTGCTGCTGCTCGACGACGGCCGGGTGCGGCTGCGGGTCGGCGAGCGGTCGGACGAAGGGGCCGAGGTGACGGTCGAGAGCGGCTCGAAACTCTCGGACCGCAAGGGCGTGGCCGTGCCGGAGGCGGTGATCCCGGTCTCGGCCCTGACGCCGAAGGACCGCGAGGACCTGGCCTTCGCGCTGAGGATCGGCGTCGACTGGGTGGCGCTGAGCTTCGTGCAGAAGG
Organism: Pseudomonadota bacterium; assembly: GCA_023434265.1. GTDB lineage: Bacteria > Pseudomonadota > Alphaproteobacteria > Caulobacterales > Caulobacteraceae > Brevundimonas. The sequence continues at coordinate 11,141 of JAEYTA010000090.1, read as the reverse complement.
CCGAGGACATGGCCGAGCTGAAACGGCTGGTCGACGGGCGGGCGGCGTGCCTGGCCAAGATCGAGAAGCCGCAGGCGCTGCACGCGCTGGATTCCATCCTCGACTACTGCGACGGGGTGATGGTGGCGCGCGGCGACCTGGGGGTGGAGCTGGACCCCGAGGAGGTGCCGGTGGCCCAGAAGCAGATCCTGCGGGCGGCGCGGCAGAGGGGCGTGCCGGCGATCGTGGCCACCCAGATGCTGGAATCGATGACCTCGGCGCCGGCCCCGACGCGGGCCGAGGCCTCGGACGTGGCCAACGCCGCCTACGAGGGGGCCGACGCCCTGATGCTGTCGGCGGAGACGGCCTCGGGCGACTATCCGCTGGAGGCAGTGTCGGTGATGAACCGGATCATCGAGCGGGTCGAGCGCGATCCGCTGTGGCCCGGGCTGATGGACGCCGAGCACGCCGGCATGGACGAGCACGACGTCGACGCCCTGGTGGCGGCGGCGAGGAAGGCCGGCGAGGCGCAGTCGACGGCCTGCATCGTGGTGTTCACGACGCTGGGCGGGACGGCGCGGCGGATGGCGCGGGAGCGGCCGCTGCAGCCGGTGCTGGCGTTGACGCCCAACCCGTCCACGGCCCGCCGGCTGGCCCTGGTCTGGGGGCTGGAGTCGCGGCTGGGGCGGGAGCCCTCGTCGCTGGAGGAGGTCACCGAGGACGCGGTACAGGCGGCCATGGAGAACGACATGGCCCAGCCGGGCCAGCGGGTGCTGATCCTCGCCGGGACGCCGTTTGGGGCGCCGGGGGCTGCGAATCTGCTGCGGCTGGCGCATGCTCCGGCGAAGAAGACGAAGCGCTGATCCTTCTCCCCTCGGGGGAGAAGGTGGGCGCCGGAGGCGCTCGGATGAGGGGGCTCTGTCCCGGGACTGATTGGCTGTTGGTGAGGGCGTGGCGACCAGCCCCCTCATCCGTCTCACTACGCGAGCCACCTTCTCCCCCGAGGGGAGAAGGAGTTTCATGATCAAGTACATCGGCTCCAAGCGCGCGCTGCTGGGCCATGTGACGGCGGCGATCTCTGCGGCGCTGCCGGACGGGGGGACGGTGTGCGACCTGTTCTCCGGCACGGCGCGGGTGGGCCATGCGCTGAAGAGGCGCGGCTTCCGGGTCTGGTCGAACGACCACAACGCCTACGCCCATGCGCTGGCGACCTGCTACGTGCAGGCGGACCGGGAGCGGTGGCTGGCGAAGGCCGAGGCGGTGCTGGCGGAGCTGCGGGCGGTGAAGCCGGCGGCCGGGTGGTTCACCCGGGCCTGTTGCGAGCAGGCGCGTTTCTTTCATCCCGACAACGGGGCGGTGATCGACGCGGTGCGCGAGCGGATCGCGGCACTGGCGCTGGAGCCGGAGCTGGAGGCGATCGCCCTGGTCAGCCTGATGGAGGCGGCGGACCGGGTGGATTCCACCGCCGGTCTGCAGATGGCCTACATGAAGCGCTGGGCCCCGCGGGCGCTGAAGCCGCTGGAACTGCGGTTGCCGGAGCTGCTCCCGGGCGAGGGGAAGGCGACGCGGGCGGACGCGGTGGAGATCGCGGCGGAGGTGGAGGCGGACCTCGTCTACCTCGACCCGCCCTATAACCAGCATTCCTACCTCGGGAACTACCACTGCTGGGAGAGCCTGGTGCTGTGGGACAAGCCCGAGACCTATGGCGTGGCCAACAAGCGGGTCGACGTGCGCACCCGCAAGAGCGCCTTCAACAGCCGGCCGGGAATCGGGCCGGCGCTGGAGGCGGTGATCGCCGGACTGAAGGCGCCCAATCTGGTCGTGTCGTTCAACGACGAGGGCTATCTGTCGCGCGAGGAACTGGTGCGGATGCTGTCGGCCCGGGGCGAGGTGCAGGTGATCGAGATCGCCCGGCCCCGCTACGTGGGGGCGCGCATCGGCATTCATAATCCGAAGGGCGAGAAGGTCGGGGCGGTCGGCCGGCTGCGCAACGTCGAATATCTGTTCGTGGTCGGCGAACGTCGTGTAAGCTTGGCCGACGCCGCGTGAGCGGCAGCGTACGGAACGCGACGAGTCCCCGGCCGTTCAGGCCGCCATGGAAGACCTGACCATGAGCTCGACGAACCGGATGAACGGCTACCGCGCCTACGGCCGCGCCGCCGATGCGCTGGATCCGGTGGCTTGGCGGCCGCCGCCGACGCGGCGGTTCGATGACCGCCCGGCCAACGACCGGCCGTGGGCCGCCCGCGCTCCGAACGCCGAAGCCGGACCGCCGAGGTCGTTCGACCGGCTGCCCATGTGGGTGATGGTGGCCGGGGGCGGCCTGATCGCCGCGGCCATGGGCGCGGTGATGGGCGGCATGCTGGCGATCTGACTGGGCGAGAGCCCCGGACCGGATAGCATCCGGGTCCGGGAGGGGCCCATGCTTCACATTCTACTGGCGCTCGCGCTCTTCGATCCGGGGCAGGAGTCCGGGCCGCCACAGGAGTGCGTCGACCGTTCCGCGGCCTGCCGCCGTCTTCAGGAGTATGAACTCCGGGTCGGCGAGCAGCGTGATGATCGACGGCGGCGCCGTCCTTCCGTGGGTTCAGGACGGTCGCCTCCTGCTCTTTGTGGGTGAGCGCAGTGGCGCAGGTGGATCGCGAGACGCCCGTAGTGGAGTCCTCGGGGCGCGCCGCGGAGGTGCTGAACGACGCCCGACTTGAGGCGATGGCCGCGATGATGGAGGGGGTAACCTACGAGTTGCCCCGCTTTCACACGGACGACGCCCTCAGGCTGGACGTGCCAGACGGGCGGGTCCGGACTTCGTTCCTCCAGGTCCCTGGCTCTGCGGCCATGATCCTGACTGTGGAAAACGGGTACGAGGGGGCGCTCAACTACCGCGCGACGATGATGACGGTGAGCCAGGACGGCGTGCGATGGGAGCGGACCTCGGTCTGCACCGTAGGCCCGGGCATCTACAGCCTCGAACACTGGCCCTACCCGATTGTGGCGTTGGCGCTGGACGACTTCGAGCTCGCCTCGAAAGACGAGCCGGTTGAGGTCGTCTGCCGCTAACCCTCCAGCAGGGCCCTGATCGGGGCCCAGGCGCGGCGGTGCTCCGGGCAGGGGCCGAGTTCGCGCAGGGCCTGCTGGTGGATCGGGGCGTTGTAGCCCTTGTGGCTGGCGAAGCCGTAGCCCGGGTAGAGGGCGTCCATCTCGATCATCAGCCGGTCGCGGGCGGTCTTGGCGAGGATGGAGGCCGCGGCGATGGACAGCGACAGGCCGTCGCCGCCGACCACGGTCCGGACATCGCAGGGCAGTTTGAAGCGATAGTTGCCGTCGACGAGGGCGGCGACCGGCGGAACCGACAGGGCCTCGACGGCGCGGCACATGGCGAGGCCGGTGGCGTGCAGGATATTCAGCTCGGCGATCTCGTCGACCGAGGCGAAGCCGACGCCCCAGGCGACGGCGCGGGCCTTGATCTCGATCTCCAGCGCCTCGCGTCGCTCGGCGGTCAACACCTTGGAATCGTCGATGCCGTCCGGCAGGTCGGCGGGATTCAGGATCACCGCCGCGGCCGACACCGGCCCGGCCCAGGGACCGCGGCCCGCCTCGTCGACGCCGCAGACCGGGCCGCCGGCGCTTTCGATCAGCAGGGTCTCGAGCGCGAGGGTCGGGATGACGCGCACGACCTTGGGCGCGGCGGCCTTCCTGCCCTTCGGCTTCGACTTGGGAGACGCGGACTTCACGACCCGGCCATGGCACGAACCTGCCGGTGACGGAAGCACTCGACGCCGTGATCGTTGACCATGCCCACAGCCTGCATGAAGGCATACACAATCACCGGCCCGCAGAAGGTGAAGCCGCGCTGCTTCAGCGCCTTGGCCATGGCCTCGGATTCAGGCGTGGCCACGGGGCGGGCGGCGCTGTCGGGCCAGGCGTTCTGGATCGGCTGGCCGCCGACGAAGGACCAGAGCCAGGCGGAGAAGTCCTCGCGGTTCTCGCGCATGTCGAGCCAGATGCGCGCGCCCTTGATGGCCGAGGCGATCTTGGCGCGGGAGCGGATGATGCGCGGGTCGGCGAGCAGGCGCTCGATATCGGCCTCGCCGTAGGCGGCGACCTTCTCGGGGTCGAAGCCGTGGAAGGCGTCGCGGATGCCGTCGCGCTTCCTGAGGATGGTGATCCAGGCCAGGCCGGCCTGCATGCCGTCGAGCACCAGCTTCTCCCACAGGGCGCGGGGGTCGCGTTCGGGCACGCCCCATTCCTCGTCGTGGTAGGCGACGTAGAGGGGATCGGTCCCGCACCAGGCGCAGCGGTGAAGCGAGTCGGTCATCCGCCGAGGGTGGGGGAGGGGAAGGGGAGAGGGAAGGGGGCGCGCTCACCTCCCCGTCGCAGACGGGGAGGGGGACCATGCGAAGCCGCAGGCGGAGCATGGTGGAGGGGGCGGCGCAGGCGGTGGACGGCGGGCCGCGGGATGGGCCGGCGCCGCCCTCTCCTGATCGACGCTGCGCGTCGATCTGTCCTCTCCATTCGCCTTCGCGAATAGAGAGGTGATTACGCTTCCTCGCCGTGCTTCGGCATCAGTTCGCCGACCGTGGGGCGGTTTTCGGCGAGGGTCAGCTGGATGTCGCGCGGCTTGACCAGTTCGCCGCAGCAGCCGCAGGCGATGCGCGGCTGGAGGTCGTGGCCGCAGGTGCGGTGGATCATGGAGACGCCGGAGTCGGCGTCGCAATAGACGTGCCTGGCGCCCCAGCCGTGCAGGGTGACCAGCACACCGTAGAGATCCTTGCCCTTGGCGGTGAGCACATATTCGTTGCGCGGCGGCCGTTCGGAATAGAGGCGCGGCTCCAGCACGCCGTGCTGGACGAGGCTCTTGAGGCGGGCGGCGAGCACGTTGCGGGCCACGCCGAGGCGCTCCTGCCACTGCTCGAAGCGGCTGACGCCGTTGAAGGCGTCGCGGATGACCAGAAGAGTCCACGGATCGCCGATAACCTCGAGCGTGGCGGCGATCGAACAGCTCTGGCGCGAATAGTCGGCGGTGCGTCCCATACGGGAAAGGTGACGTGGCGTCAGGCTTTTGGCAAGAGGGTTGCCATTCGGAACGGACTAGGTCAGTCTTGTTTCGCTACGGACACATCGCGGCCCCCCGCGGCGTATCCTGATCCCTTGAACTCCGGGCGGAGGGCGCCGGCCTTCCGCCCGCCTTTCGGTCGCTGTAGCCGCACCTCATGACGACACAGACGCTCGACGAAGCCCTGACCCTGACCGCCGATGGCGACGGCCTGACCGCACGGCTGGACGCGGGCTTCTCCAACGCGCCGCAGGCCATGGACCCGACCAAGGGCGCGCCGTTCGGGGGTCTGATGGCGGCGCTGGCGGCGCGAGCAGCGCGGCGGGGGTTGGGGATCGCGACGCCGCTGCAGACCCTGAGCATCCAGTATCTGGCGGCCGCGCGGTTCGATGCGCCGGTGCGGTTCGCGCCGACCCTGACCCGGGGCGGTCGCAACGTAGCCTATGCGCATGTGCTGGGCGGGCAGGACGAGCGGCCGGCGGTGCAGGCCCTGGCCACCTTCGGCCGCGACGTCGAGGGGCCCGCGCTGGCGCCGCTGGTCGCGGAGCCGACGCCGGTGGAGAGCCTGCGGCCGACGCCGATGGATCCGACGTTCGGGCCGTGGTTCACCCGGCATATCGAGCATCGCTTCGCCGACGGGCCGAGGCTGTTCGGCGTGAACGCCGGGCGGTCGCCGGAGCTGGGCTGCTGGATGCGCTGCGTCGACGGGGCGCCGCTGGACGAGAGCCGGCTGCTGTTCCTGCTGGACGGGCTGTATCCGACCTATTTCACCGCCTTCCCGGCCCCGCCGGCGATCTCGACCAGCGTCGACCTGCGCGCCGACTTGCTGGCGGCGCTTACCCCGGACACCTCCCCGGAGGGCTGGGCCTATTTCCACTTCTGGACCCGCGACGTCGGCGGCGGCTGGGCGGTCGAGGACGGCGCCGCCTGGGCCCCGGACGGGCGGCCGCTGGCGGTGGTGCGGCAGCGGCGGAAGATACTGCCGGCGCGAGGCTAGGCGCCCGGCAGGCCGCGCAGCTGGATCAGGGGGATGACGATGTCCTCCTCGTCATCGAGGTGGCGGGTCAGCGGCGGGCCGGCGGCGGCGAGGGCGTCGGCGAGACGGGCGGCCTGGTCGCGGGCGTCGGGGGCGTTGGCGGAGACGGCGCGGTGGAAGGCGAGGCCGGACTGGAACAGGGCCTCCAGATGCCGGTGGACTTCGTCGTGGTCGCGGTCGAGCAGGTCGAGGCCGGCGGCGATGCGCGGTTCGACCGTGCGCATCATCGGGAAGTAGTGGCCGGTCTCGATGCGATGATGGCCGTCGAGATGCTGCAGGAAGGCCTGCAGCGCGGGCGTGAGCTGGCGGTGCAGGGCCGTCAGGTCGCCGTCGGCGCGCCAGCGGGCGACGAGGCCGTCCATGTGGGCTTGGTGATTGCGGAAGCCGGCGTGCATCTGCAGCCAGAAGGCGGCGACCTCGTGCAGGCCGGTCCAGCGGTCGCGGGGCAGTTCCTCGCGTAGCCAGCAGAACTCGCCCGGCAGGCCGGCGCGGGCGGCGAGCGCCTGCGGGTCGGCGGCGTCAGGCAACGGCGGTGGTCGTGCGGATGAAGCCGCCGCCGAGCAGGCGGTCGGGATCGGCGGGGTCGTAGAGGGCGCAGGCCTGGCCGGGGGCGACGCCTTCCTCGCCCGCAGCGAAGACGACGGAGATCGCCCCGTCGGCGAGCCTCAGGCGGGCGGGGGAGGGGGCGCGGGTGGAGCGGACGCGGGCGAGCACCGGCGCGCCCTCGGCGGCGGCGGCCTCCAGGGTGGACTGGTCGCCCAGCCAGTTGGTTTCCTCCAGCGTCAGCGAGGCCGTCAGCAGGGCGTCGCGCGGCCCCACGATGACGTGGCGCTTCACCGGGTCCAGCTTGGTCACGAACAGGGGCTCGCCGACCGCGACGTTGAGGCCGCGGCGCTGGCCGATGGTGTAGTCGGTAATGCCGCCGTGCTGGCCCAGGACGCGGCCGTCCATGTGCACGATCTCGCCGGCCTGCCGCCCCTCGGGGCGCAGCTTGTCGATCAGGGTGCGATAGTCGCCATTGGGGACGAAGCAGATGTCCTGGCTGTCCGGCTTGGCGGCGATGCGCAGGCCGAGGTCCAGCGCCACGCCGCGCACCTGCGGCTTCTCCAGGTCGGCCAGCGGGAAGCGCAGGTAGTCGAGCTGCTCGGCCGTGGTGGCGAACAGGAAGTAGGACTGGTCGCGCGAGTGGTCGATCGCCTTGCGCATCTGCATCCGGCCGTCGGCGGCGACGGCGCGGCGCACGTAGTGGCCGGTGGCCATGGCCTCGGCGCCGAGGTCGCGGGCGACGTCGAGCAGGTCGCGGAACTTGACCGTCTGGTTGCAGCGGATGCAGGGCACCGGCGTCTCGCCGCGCAGGTAGGAGTCGGCGAACTGGTCGATGACGGCGTCGCGGAAGCGGCTTTCGTAGTCGAGGACGTAATGCGGGATGCCGATGGTTTCGGCCGCCAGCCGGGCGTCGTGGATGTCCTGGCCGGCGCAGCAGGCGCCCTTCTTCTTGAGGGCCTGGCCGTGGTCGTAGAGCTGCAGCGTCACGCCGACGACGTCGTAGCCGGCCTTGTGCAGCAGGGCGGCGACCACGGTGGAGTCCACGCCGCCCGACATGGCCGCGACGACGCGGCTCCCGACGGGCAGGCCGACGGCCGCGCGCGCGGCGGCGATCGCCGCGTCGGTGTCGGCGGGGGCGATGGTCGGAACCGGGCAGATGTCCTCGACGAGGGTCATGGCGCGCTATCTAGTGCGAAAGGCGCGCGATTTCGAGGCGTGCCCCGAAACGGCGACGGCCGCCCCCGTCGCCGGGAGCGGCCGCCTGCGTCGGTCGGGGAGAGAATCCTATCCGCGGTAATGCTGGATGCGCGTGGTGCGCAGGCCCTGCATGCCCCATTTGTCGATCGCCTTCTGCCAGGCGATGAATTCCTCGGCGGTGAGGCGGTAGCGCTCGAGCGCGTCCTCCAGGCTGATCAGCCCGCCGCGAACCGCGGCCACCACCTCGGCCTTGCGACGGATCACCCAGCGGTCGGTGTTGGCCGGCGGCAGGTCGCGCAGGGTCAGGGGCGTGCCGGTCGGGCCGACCACATACTGTTCGCCTCGACTGTTGAGACGTCGCTCTTGCAACATGGGCTTATGCCTCATTCACCACCACCGTTGAGACTTGACGGTAGCGAGGCCGCGCTAAAGGCCGTTTAAGCGTCGTGGTGAAGGAAAGGCTAATGCGCACCCCCTCCGCCCGGCCGTTGCTCAACAAAGGATTCATCGAACCTAACCGTTACTTGACCGGATATCAGCGTTTGATGCTGATCAACTCGGCCAGCATCTCATCGGCCGTGGTGATGATCTTGGACGAGGCGGAGTAGGCCCGCTGGGTGGTGATCAGGCCGGTGAACTCGGCCGACAGGTCGACGGTCGAGGCCTCCAGCTGGGATGAGCCGATGGTGCCCGCCCCGCCCGAGCCGGCGGTCTTCAGATTGTAGGTGCCGGAGCCCTGGCTGACGCGGAAGGCGTTGCCCGAGGCCTCGAGCAGGTTGTCGGGGCTCGGGAAGGTGGCGATGGCGATCTGGGCGATGCGACGGGTGACGCCGTTGTCGAAGATGGCCGTGACGAAGCCCGTTTCGTCGATCTTCACCTCCGACAGGTTGCCGAAGGCGGTGCCGTTGGTCAGCACGGCCTGGACGACGGAGGCGCTGTCGTACTGGGTCAGGCCGCCTGCGGCGGCGGTGAGGTCGAAGCTCAGGGTCTGGTCGTCGATGCCGAGGCCGGGAGCCCAGGCCACCTCGCCGGCGCCCAGGGCGGCGGTGTCGGAGGCGCCGAAGGTCAGGGTGGCGGCGGCGGGGTCGGCGAACAGGGCGTCGGCGCCGAGCGCGGTCATGGCGTCGACGTCGAGGCGGCCGTCCTGGGTGAAGGCGACGATGCCCGTCTTGATCTGGCCGTTGGTGAGGCCGGCGCCGGTGACCACGTCGCCGGCCGGGATGGCCCGGATCTCGGCGAACCACTGGTTCGGCGTCGCGCTCTTCAGGAAGGAGATGGCGATGGTGCGCTGGCCGCCCTTGGAGTCGGAGACCGGAATGGTCAGCTCGAAGTCCGGCTTCACGCCCAGGCCGGTTTCGGGGTCCCACATGGCCATGGAGTTGGTCGCCGGGTCGTAGGCGTTGGCGCCCGGCGGCGTGGCGGCGGCGTCGGTCGCTTCCGGCGAGACGGCCTGGCTGGAGCGGATGTTGGCGTTCAGCTGGACGCGGGTGGTGGGTTCGGCGGTGCCGCCGACCGAGCCGACGTTGATGGTGCGCAGGCGGTTGAGGTCCGACGGGTCGGTGGTGATGTTGCCCTCGGCGTCGACCGGCCAGCCCTGCAGGTAGAGGCCGGAGGTGTTCTTCAGATAGCCGAGGCTGTCGACGCGGAAGGCGCCGGCGCGGGTGAACAGGCGGGCGTCGGTGACCTGCAGGTTCTCGGCCTTTTCGGTGACCACGAAGAAGCCTTGCCCGGCGATGCCCAGGTCGGTGTTCGAGGTGGTCCGCTGCAGCTGCCCGGCCTGGCTTGTGTAGTGGCGGGCGTTGGCGAGAACGCCGCCGGCGGAATAGCCGGCGCCCTGCACCTGGCTGTTGATGACGGTCGAGAACTCGGCGGCGGAGCGCTTGTAGCCGACGGTGTTCACGTTCGCGATGTTCTGCGAGATCGCCGCCAGGGCGGCGGAGTTGGCGGTCAGGCCGGACACGCCGGCCAGAAGGGCGCTGTTGATGCTCATGGCGCGGGCTCCTTACGAGAACAGTTTCAGGGGATTGAGGGAGGAGGCGAGGGACGCCAGCAGGCCGGCTTCTCCGTCGTCGTCGGGCGGGGCGACCGGCGGCGCGGCGCCGGCCTCCTCGAGCGCGATCACGCTGGACAGGGGGAGGACCGAGGCCCCGACGGTGAGGAAGACCTCGCCGTCGTACATCTCGACGCCGGTGATGCGGCCCCGGGTCAGGACCTGGGAGTCGATGGCGCCGCCGGCGGCGTCCTTGGCCACCACCTTCAGGGTGTAGACCTCGCCGTCCTGGGCGTTCCCGCCGGTGGTGGTCTCGCCGTCCCAGGTGAAGTCGTGCACGCCGGTTGTGTTTTCCGGAGCCTCGCCCTGCCAGACCACCTGCCCGGCGCCGTTCAGCACCTGCAGCTCGACCGAGTCGGCGTTGCCGGCGAGTTCATAGCTCCACGTCGCCTCGCCGTCCTGGAAGCGGGTGGCGGGCCAGGCGGCGGTGGCCTCGCGGCCGATGAAGTTGGCGGCGTCGGTGAGGCCGCCGCCGCCCTGGGCGCCGAGCATGGCCTTGAGCAGCTCGTTGGTGAGCAGCTGCTGCTCGACCCCGGCCATCTGCGTCAGCTGGGCGGTGAACTGGTTGGAGTCGACCGGCGACAGGGGGTCCTGGTTCTTCAGCTGGGCGGTGAGCAGGCTGAGGAAGGTCTCGAAGTTCGAGGCCAGCATGGTCTGGCCGGAGTTGATCCGGCCGGCGGCGTTGTTGGCGGTGGTGACGGCGTCGACCATCGATCAGACCTTCAGATCCACGCCCGCGGGCGTGAGGGACAGGGCCGTCCAGCGCGGGGCGGGGAGGGCGTCGGTTTCGGCGTTGAGGCGCGAGGCGGCGGCGAAGGCGCGGTCGGAGCCGCGGCGGGCGTCGTCGCCGCGGTCGAAGGCGCTGGAGCCGCTGTCGCGCTCGGCGAATTCGAAGGCGTCGTCGGCGAGCTGGAAGCCGGCCTGTTCGAGCTGGCGACGCAACTCGTCGGCGCGGCCGCGCAGGTCGGCGGCGGCGGCCGGGTTGTCGAAGGCCAGGCGGGCGGCGAGGCGGCCCTCGGAGTCGATGTCCAGCTTGACGTCGACGCGGCCGAGCTCCTCGGGCAGCAGGGCCATTTCGAAGCGGGTGCTCTGGCCGTCCAGCTTGCGCAGGATCTGGGCGGCGATCTGGGCCGTGGCCTCGACCGCGGCGTGCGACAGCAGGGAGGGCGCGGCGGCCCGCGCGGTCGCCGGCGCGGCGGGATCGGCGGCCGAGGCGTCGACCGGCGGCGGGGCGTCCGACGCCATGGGCTCGTCGAGGGCGATGACCGAATCCACTGCGG
>JAEYTA010000050.1 GCA_023434265.1 Pseudomonadota bacterium | reverse complement strand
ACTTCGTCGTCCACTCGGTGGCCTTCGCCAACAAGGACGAGCTGAAGGGCTCCTTCGTCGACAACACCACCCGCGACAGCTTCCTGCTGGCCATGAACATCTCGGCCTTCAGCTTCGTCGACGTGGCGCGGCGCTCGGCGAAGCTGATGCCCAACGGCGGCTCGATGATCACCCTTACCTACCTCGGCTCCGAGCGGGTCATCCCCAACTACAACACCATGGGCGTGGCCAAGGCGGCGCTGGAGGCGGCGACCCGCTACATCGCCCGCGACCTCGGCCCGAAGAACATCCGCGTCAACGCCATCTCGGCGGGCGCCATGCGCACCCTGTCGCTGGCCGGCATCGCCGGCGGCCGCGGCCTGCACTCGAAGAGCGCCCAGTTCTCCCTGATCAAGGAAGAGACCTCCATGGAAGGCGTGGCCGGCTGCGCCCTGTGGCTGTGCTCCGACCTCGGCCGCTCGACCACCGGCGAGGTAGTCCACGTCGACGCCGGCTTCCACGCCGTCGGCCTGCCCGACGGGGAGGAGGGGTAAGCGTCACAGAGGTTTGAATTCGGGGTTCGTCCCGTCCGCGCCAAGGTCGGGGCCCGAGGTCAATCCAGAGGCGCTCCCATGTCCCTCGTGAAAGGCCTGACGGCGGCCTGCGCGCTCGTTCTGATTGGCGGAGCGGCCGTGGCTCAGGAGCCGGCCGTGGGAGGTCACCACATTCCGCAAATGGTCGAAGGCGAACGCCTCAGGCCCGACGGGAGCTTCTACTACGGAGGATTCTCGGGATCGGCGGCCTACCGCCCCTATGCGGTGCACCTCTACGAACTTCGACGGGAGGGAGCTCCGGACGGGAGCGCGCCCATTTGGACGCCCTGGGCCATGAGGGTGTCCGGGGTCGGTTCGCAGGACCGACAGGTGGAGTGGGCGGACGGGCGCTCCTGCCCGAACCTCTACGGGGTCGTCGCAGCGCTTGCCGACTTCTCACCCCCTCGGTTTCGCTCGCCCCACTTCCAGTCGCTGCCTCCCGGCGCGGGTTGGCCTGGTGGGGCGCCGATGACCCTCGGAGCGCCGCCCGTCGCCATCTGGGGTTATGCCAGGCAGGCTGATGGCGCCTTGATGACAATGATGATCACCGGTGCTGACGGCCTCATCGCCGACTGGGTGCGCCAGGCGAACGCGCACTTGGAACCCTGCTGGCGGAGCGATCCCCCGGATGATCTGTTCCCCGCCGGCGATCCCTTCCCCGTGTCGCGACGCTGAGGCGTAAGGCCTGTCAGACGGAGGGTCACCGGCCGGCAGGCCGGTGACCTGTGCCGGCGCGATCAAAAGGATCCGCCTCCTGCGCGTGCGCCCCTCTCCACCCGCCGGCAGGCATACCGGTCGCGAATGTTCGGGCCGAAGAAGCGGCCCTTGGAAAAGGCGTTGCGGAAGTCGTCCACCACCTCCGGCGGCACGGCCTCGTAGTCGTAGACGTCGCCCGAGGTGAAGACGACGCGCAGCCGGCGGTGCGGTTCGTCGTAGGTGAAGCGGCGGATGACGCTGGAGGGCATGGCCGCCGCCTCCGCCTCAGTCCCTGAGCGAGTCCGGCACCAGGCCGCCGTTCTCGGCCAGCTTGCGCCACACCGCCTTCGACAGGGCGATGTTCTGCTCCGCCGAGCCGTGCTCGCCGGCGTGAACGTCCAGCTCCTCGGCCAGCTGCTTGCGCGCCGCCAGGCTGGAATCCAGCCCCAGCAGCTTGAGCAGGTCGACGATCGAGGTGCGCCAGTTGCCGGCGGCGGATTCGCCCTTCATCTCGGCCATGGACTGCAGCACCGCCTCGACGTCCACCGGCGGCAGGGCGGTCTGCCCCGGCGCGGCGGTGGCCACCACCGCCGGCTGCGGGGTCGGCGCGGCCTCGGGGGCCTGCGCCTTGCGATGCCCCCGGATGCGGTCCCAGATCGAACTGAAGATGCCCATGCGTATCGCCTTCCTGTTGGATCGGCGTAACGCCTGGCGGACGGCCGAGGTTCAGTCCGGCTCGCGTTCGTCGACCTCGGTCGGGCGGACGGCGCGCAGCCAGCCGCCAGCGATGTGCAGATCGGGCACGGCCTCGCGGGTGAACGGCAGGTACCAGGTCGGCCCCCCCGCCGCCGGGGCGATCTCCAGCATGTCCGACGCCCCGAAATTCTGCACCGACTTGACCCGGCCGAGCACCACGTCCGCCGGATCGCGCGCTTCCAGCCCGATCAGGTCGGTCAGGTAGAACTCGTCCTCCTCCGGCTCCGGCAGCCGCTCGCGCGGCACGAACAGCTTCAGCCCGCGCAGGGCGTCGGCCTGCTCCTTGGTGGCGATCTCCTTCGCCCGGCCGACCACGCCGCCCTTGTCCGGGCGTCCGGACAGCAGGGTCAGGCCGGGCGAACCGTCCGCGCGCAGCAGGTCGCGGAACGCCAGAAGCGTCATCGGCTCGGCGGTGTAAGCCGTCACGCGGACCTCGCCGCGCACACCGAATCCGCCCGCCACCTGACCGACGAGGACCAGCTTGTCCTGAGCCATTCGACCTCCCGATGCGAAAAGGGCGGCATCCGGAGACACCGCCCTTCCGATACGTCAATCCGGCGCGAGGATCAGCCCTCGGCCTTCTCCTCGGTCGCCTCTTCGGCGGCCGGGGCTTCCTCGGCGGCGGCTTCGGCGGCCGGAGCCTCTTCAGCGGCCGGAGCCTCTTCGGCGGCCGGGGCCTCCTCGGCCGGGGCGGCGTCAGCGGCGGCCTTGGCGGCGGCGGCTTCTTCCTTGGCGCGGGCGGCGGCCTCGGCGGCCTCGGCCTTGGCCGCGGCCTCGGCTTCCAGACGGTCGGCTTCGCGCTGGGCGCGCTCGGCGGCGCGTTCCTGGGCCTTCTTGCCCGGCTCGGCCTTCTTCGGGTTGTTGCCCTGGGTCCACTTCACCTTGTCGGCCAGCGCCTCGTCCTGCGACAGGAAGCGGGCGACGCGGTCGGTCGGCTGGGCGCCCTTGCCCAGCCACTCGGCGATGCGATCGGTCTTGAGGGTGACGCGCTTCTGCTCGCCGTCGCGCGGCAGCATCGGGTTGTAGGAGCCGACGCGCTCGATGAACTTGCCGTCGCGCGGGGCGTGCGAGTCGGCGACGACGATGTAGTAGTAGGGGCGCTTCTTGGCGCCGCCGCGGGCCAGACGAATCTTCAGCATTTCAGGTCTCTTTCGGTAGTCAGTTC
>JAEYTA010000030.1 GCA_023434265.1 Pseudomonadota bacterium | reverse complement strand
ACCGGCCCCCGCTCCCGTCCTGCCCGACCCGCAGTCGTTCGAGGCGGTGGTCGCCCTGATCGGCGAGAAGCGCGAGGTCGGCCTGCAGATGGATGTGCAACGCTACGTCCGCCCGGTCGCCTTCAAGCCCGGCGCCATCACCTATGAAAGCGTCGAGGGCGCCCCGGTCGACCTCGCCCGCAAGCTGGCCTCGCGGCTCAAGGACTGGACCGGCCGCACCTGGCTGATCGCCGCCAACGGCCAGGGCGGCGGCGAGACGATGATCGAGATCGACCGCCGCAAGCGCGCCGAGGAACGGGCCGCGGTCGAGGCCGACCCGTTCGTGTCGGCGGTGCTGGAGGCCTTCCCGGGGGCGAAGATCGGCGAGATCCGCACCCTCGCGGCGCCGGTCGAACTGCCGGCGATCCCGGACGAGGGGGTGGAGGAGGACTAGGGGGCGGCATGGCGCGCAGAGATTTCGATCCCACCACCGTTCAGCCTGACGGCCGTCCCGCGACCAAGGCCACGCTTTTCGACCCCGCCGCCGGAGGCCCCTGGCGCGGTTCCCTCGACGGCGCGTTGCTCGGCGGACAGAACACGGTCCTGGCCTACGGCACGGACATCGTCGGCGCCGGCCCGCGCCTGCACGTCCACCCCTACGACGAGACCTTCGTCCTCATCGAAGGCCGGGCCCGCTTCTTCGTCGGCGACGTGACCCTCGACGCCGAGGCGGGCGAGGTGGTCTTCGGCCCGGCGGGCGTGCCACATCGCTTCGAGAACCTCGGCCCCGGCCGCCTCCAGACCATCGACATCCACCACTCGCCCGAGTGGATCCAGACGGATCTGGATGAGGGCTGAGCCTACAGAATCTCCGCCGCCTCCTCGAAGCTCAGCCGCGGCGAGCGGGGGAACAGGTTCTCGTCCGTGCCGTAGCCGAGGTTGACGATGAAATTCGGCTCGATGTTCGAGTCCGGGAAGAACTCGGCCTTCACCCCCGCCGGGTCGAAGCCCGACATCGGACCGACGTCGAGGCCCAGCGCCCGCGCGGCGATCATGAAGTAGCCGCCCTGCAGCGAGCTGTTGCGGAAGGCGGCCTCGCGCCGGCCGGCTTCGTCGGCGAACCAGTCCTTCGCCCCGGGGGCATGCGGGAACAGCTTCGGCAGCTGTTCGTGAAAGTCGAGGTCCATGCCGATGACCACGTTCACCGGGGCCTGCATCGTCTTGGCCTGGTTGCCCTCGCTCATCAGCGGGATCAGCCGCGCCTTGGCCTCGGGCGAGGTGACGAAGACGAACCGGGCGGGCGTGTTGTTCACCGCCGTCGGACCGAATTTGGTCAGGTCGTAGAGCCTGCGCAGCAAGGCCTCCGGCACCGGCCGGTCCGACCAGGCGTTACGCGTGCGCGCTTCGGTGAACAGCTGCGCCAGGGCCGGGTCGGCCAGGGGAATGTCGCGGGTGACGAGAGCGTCGAAAGCCATGGGGAAACCCTCCTGATTGGAAACAGCAACGAGTGCAGTGACAATTAGGAAGGCCTGCGCCGGGCGCCAGAGGGTCTGGAACAATTTCTGTTGCAGATCGTCGTCATCGGGGCGAGGCGCCCCCTGTCGCCGGGGGCGCGAACGGCCTATCTAGGGCTCATGAAAGACCTCAACGCCCTGATGCAGCAGGCCCAGGCGATGCAGCAGCGACTGCAGGACGCCCAGGCGAAAATGGCCGAAAGCGCCGCCACCGGCACCTCCGGCGGCGGCCTCGTCTCGATCGCTCTCAAGGGGCCCGGCGAGATCACCGCGGTGACCATCGACGACAGCCTGATGGTCCCCGGCGAGGGCGAGATCCTCGCCGATCTGATCGTCGCCGCCCACGCCGACGCCAAGCGCAAGCTGGACGAGGTCAACGCCGCCCTGATGCGCGAGGCCGCCGGTCCCATGGCGGGGATGAACATCCCCGGCATGCCCAAGCTGTTCTGACGAACCGCCCGTGGCCGCCTCCGCCGGACCCGAGATCGAGCGCCTGATCGGCCTCCTGGCGAAGTTGCCGGGCATGGGCCCGCGCTCGGCGCGGCGCGCGGCCCTGGCCCTGCTCAAGAAGCGCGAGCAGCTGCTCGTGCCGCTGGCCGCCTCGCTGCAGGAGACCGCCGACAAGGTGACCTCCTGCTCGGTCTGCGGCGCGCCCGACACCCGCGACCCCTGCTCGATCTGCTCGGACGGAGGCCGCGACAACGGCCTGATCTGCGTGGTGGAGGAGGCCGGCGCCCTGTGGGCGATGGAGCGTTCGGGCGCCTTCCGCGGCAAGTACCACGTACTGGGCGGCCTGCTGTCCGCACTCGACGGGATCGGCCCGGACGCCCTGCGCGTCGCCGAACTGGTCGGTCGGGTGAAGGGCGGCGAGGCGAAGGAGGTGGTGCTGGCCCTGCCCGCCACCGTCGACGGCCAGACCACGGCGCATTACCTCGCCGAACGCCTCGCCGGCCCGGGCGTGGAGATCACCTCCCTGGCCCGCGGCGTCCCCGTCGGCGGCGAGCTTGACTGGCTCGACGACGGGACGATCATACAGGCGCTCCGGCAGCGCCGCCCCGCGTAGCGAGGGAGGGGCGCGACAGGGTCGGCCGAAAAATCTCGCCCGCCTCGCCGAGCCTGCGTCCGGAATTGACGTAGCGGCCCCTTACCCTGCCGTCGGCGAGGTCGTGGATGGAGGGTCGAATGCAGCCGATCAGGATGGCCGAAGCGGCCGAAGTGGCCGCGAATCGCGGTGATCGCCTTCGGGACGACGGCCCGCGGCCACGGGCCCGCACGGGCGGAATTGGCCGAAGTGGCCGAAGTGGCCGCCAATTTTTCGCGGCCGCTTTCCGGCCCCGCCGCCCGCATGGCGGCCCGGCCCGACTCCCGGTAAGGAACGGAGCATGAACGCCCTTCTGCCCGTGATCTCCGTCCTCACCTTGGTCGCTGCCGCGGCGGCCGTGGTCGTCTCGGGGCTGGCCCTTCAGGCCGCGCGCCGCGCCGCCCGCTCCGGCGAGGACGACCGGCTGCTGGCCGCGCTGAGCCGCGAGATGGCCGCCCTGCGCGGCGAGGCCGGCCAGAGCGCCGCCACCCAGCGCCAGGAGCTGCAGGGCGCGTTGAAGGCCCTGAGCGACAGCCTCGACCAGCGAGTCGGCGGTCTGGCGGCCAACCTGACCACCCATTTCACCGGCTTCGCCGAGCTGCAGCAGAAGATCGGCACGGACCTCGCCGACGGCCAGCACAAGCGCCTGTCCGAGACCAACCAGACCGTCCTGAAACTGGTCGAGACCCTGCAGCAGCAGCAGGCCGAGGGCCGGAAGGCCATGGGCGAGGAGCTGGAGAAGGTGCGCGCCGTGCTGACCGCCAACATGGAACAGCTGCGCAAGGAGAACGAGGCCAAGCTGGAGCAGATGCGGGCCACCGTCGACGAGAAGCTGCAGTCGACGCTCGACCAGCGGCTGGACGCCAGCTTCAAACAGGTCTCGGACCGGCTGGAGTCGGTGCAGAAGGGCTTGGGCGAGATGCAGACCCTGGCCACCGGCGTCGGCGATCTGAAGCGGGTGCTGACCAATGTGAAGTCGCGCGGCACCTGGGGCGAGGTGCAGCTGGGGGCGCTGCTCGAGGACACGCTCAGCGCCGACCAGTACGCCGCCCAGGTGGCCATCCGCCCGCGCAGCCCCGAGCGCGTCGACTTCGCCGTGCGCCTGCCTGGCCACGACGACCAGGGCCAGGTGTGGCTGCCGATCGACTGCAAATTCCCGCACGAGGATTACGCCCGCCTGCTGGCGGCGCAGGAGGCGGCCGATCCGGCGGCGGTGGAGCTGGCCGGCAAGGCGCTGGAGAAGGCGGTGGCGGCGCAGGCGAAGTCGGTGGCCGAGAAATATATCCACCCGCCGCATTCGACGGACTTCGCCTATCTCTATCTGCCGACCGAGGGCCTGTTCGCCGAGATCGTGCGCCGCGACGGCTTCGCCGCCGAGCTGCGGGCGAAGTACCGGGTCGAGGTGGCGGGACCCAGCAACCTGACGGCTCTGCTGAACAGCCTGCGCGTCGGCTTTCGCTCGCTGCAGATCCAGAAGAAATCCAGCGAGGTCTGGACCGAGCTGGGCAAGGTGAAGACCGCCTTCGAGCGCTATGGCGACGCCCTGCACGCCGTCGACAAGAAGCTGGACGAGGCCAAGAACAAGGTCTCCGACGTCAGCCGCAAGCACACGGCGGTGATCCGCAGTCTGCGCAACGTGGAGTCCGTGCCCCTGCTCGGCGGCGAGCCGAAACCGGAGCGGCTGCCGGCTCCCGAGGACGACATCGCGGCCAAGTGATGGACAAGGATGCTTGACAGCCTGTTTCCCGGTGACGTAAAGGTCGCTTGTCATTTGGACAAGGATGTTTGCCTCCCATGGCCCAAGGTCTCAAGCGCGTCGCCCTCTACACCCTCGTCGGGTTCGTCGCCCTGCTCGTGCTCGTCGTCGGCGCGGGAATCGGGGTCGGCTATCTCTCGTCGCACGGAGCCGAGATCAACGGCGGCCAGGTCACCCTGTGGCTGGTGACCCTCGTCGCCCTGGTCAGCATGGCCGGGGCCATGGCCGTCACTGTCGGCTGGATGCGGTCGATCGACGAGGCCGCCCGCGAGGCGCACAAGTCGGCCTGGTTCTGGGGCGGCTGCGGCGGCATGGCCGTCGGCGGGGTGCTGGTCATCATCGCCTCGGTCCCGCAGGCCGCCGCCTTCGACATCCCCGGGGCCCTGGGCATCCGCAACGACCCGGCCGCCCTGATGGCGCTCGGCGCCGCCGCCCTCGCCCTGCTGATGACCGCCGGCTACACCCTCGCCTGGGCGTGGTGGTGGTGGCGGCGCCGGTGAGGGCCGCCCGATGAACAACCGCCTCAAGGTGCTCCGCGCCGAGCGCAACTGGAGCCAGGCCCATCTGGCCGACGCGCTGGGGGTCTCGCGCCAGACCGTCAACGCGCTCGAGACCGGGCGCTACGACCCCTCCCTGCCGCTGGCCTTCAGGATCGCAAGGGTCTTCGGCCAGCCCATCGAATCCATCTTCTCCGACCAGGACTCCGACGCATGACCCTCCGCCCGCTCCGCCTCGCCGCCGGCGCCGCCCGCACCGCCCTCGGCGCCGCGCTGGGCCTCGGCCTCGCCGCCGCCATCGCCTTCCAGCCGGCGCGGGCCATCGCCCAGACCGCCGCCCCGGCCGCCGCCGTGGCCGAACCGCGGGCCATCCCGCGCGCCGACGGAACCGGCCCGGCCCTGTGGGTGGTGCGCGACGCCGACTCGACCATCTACCTGTTCGGCACCGTCCACATGCTGCGCCCGACCACCGCCTGGGGCTCCGAGCGGGTCGAGCGGGCCTTCGCCGAGGCGGACGCGCTGTGGCTGGAGATCTCCAACCCCGACGACCAGGCCGCTCTCCTGCCGCTGATCCGTCAGCATGGCGTCGACCCCACCCAGCGCCTGACCCTGAAGCTGTCGTCCGGGGAGCTCACCCTGTTCGACAACGCCGCCCGCACCCTGGGCGCGGACGCCATGACCATGGACAACCTGCGTCCGTGGCTGGCGGCCCTCACCCTGTCGGTCGCTCCCCTGACGCGGGCGGGTTACGACCCCGCCTCGGGCGTCGAGCTGATCCTCAAGGCCCGCGCCGAGGCCGCCGGCAAGCCGGTCAACGGCTTCGAGACCATCGACGAGCAGGTGCGCATCCTCGCCGGCTTCCCCGAAGACGACCAGATGGCCTTCCTGACCAGCACCCTCGACGCCTTCGAGGACGCCCCCGTCGAGCTGGACCGGCTGGTCGAGGCCTGGGCGCGCGGCGACGTGGCCGTGATCGAGGAGATGGGCGTCGAGGACATGCGCGAGGCGAGCGAGGAGCTCTACCAGGCGCTGCTGGCCCGCCGGAACGCCAACTGGGCCGGGCAGATCGAGGAGATGCTGGCGGGCGAGGGCACGGCCTTCGTCGCCGTCGGCGCCGCCCACCTCGCCGGCGACGACAGCGTCCAGCGCCTGCTCGAGCAGCGCGGCGTGGCCGTCGGGACGGTGCAATAGGGGAGGGCGGCTGGAGCGGGCAGCGGGAATCGAACCCGCACGAAAAGCTTGGGAAGCTTTCAGGCTACCACTACATCATGCCCGCGGAGCCGACGTCGATTTAAGGCGAACGGCGGAAAGCATCAAGCGGGGCGGCCTCGAAAGGGCCCCCCCTTTTCGCGTCAGTCGGCCTGGTGGACCACGACGCCGTCGACGACGGTCAGGGTCGCCTTGCCCTTGGGGATGTCGGCGAAGGGGGCGGTCATCAGGTCGACGTCGAAGGCGCTCAGGTCGGCGCGCTTGCCCACCTCGATCGTGCCCAGCTCGGCCTCGCGGAAGCTGGCGTACGCCGGCCAGAGGGTGAACATCTTCAGGGCGGTGGCGCGATCCACGGCCTCGTTCGGGCGCCAGTCGGGGCCTTGGAAGCCCTGCAGGTCGCGGCGGGCGACGGCGGCGTAGAATTCGATCAGCGGCGAGCCGCGTTCGACCGGGGCGTCCGATCCCCCGACCACGATGACGCCGCGATCGACGAGGCTGTGCCAGGCGTAGGCCCCGTCCAGCCGCGCGTCGCCGAGGCGGGCCGGGGCGAAATGCAGGTCGCCGATGGCGTGGCTGGGCTGCATCGAGGCGATGATCGGCAGGTCGACGAACCAGTGGTAGTCGCCCGGTCGCAGGATCTGGGCGTGCTCGATGCGCCAGCGCACGTCGGCGCCGTTGGGACGATCCTCGGGGGCGACGCCGGCCATGGCCTGCTGATACCACTCCATCACCGAGGCGTTGCCGCGGTCGCCGATGGCGTGGGTGGCGATCTGGATGCCGGCGCGCAGGGCCTGCTGGTACAGCGGCACGATCTCCTGCTCGCCGATCTGCATCAGGCCGGTGGTGTCGGGCCGGTCGGCGTAGGGCTCGAACAGGGCCGCGCCGCGCGAGCCCAGCGCCCCGTCGGCGTAGTATTTCACCGCCCGGGTGATGACCCGGCCGTCGGCAACGCTGCGCGGACCGGAGGCGAACAGGGCCTGCGCCCCGTCGGGGGTGACGCTGTTATAGACGCGCAGCGGGGCCTCGCCGGCCTCGGCCATCTCCTCCAGCAGCGGAATGTCGCGCCAGGGCGCGCTCATGAAGTGGATGCCGGTCCAGCCGTATTCGGCCTCGACGCGGAAGCCGGCGCGGTAGGCCTCGCGCAGGGCCTCGGGATCGGACTGGGGCATCAGGCCGGCGACGAGCTGCTCCGCGGCGTCGACCAGCAGACCGGTGGGGCGGCCGTGTTCGTCCTTGAGGATCTCGCCGCCCGAGGGCGCGACCGTCGAGGCGTCGACGCCGGCGGCGGCCAGGGCGGCGGAGGAGGCGACCACGGCGTGGCCGTCGGCGCGGCCCAGCAGGACGATGCGGCCGGGGGCCGCGGCGTCGAGGTCGGCGGCGGTCAGGAAACGGCCCTCCGGCCAGTGCGTCTCGATCCAGCCGCGGCCGACGATCGGCCCCTCGGGATGGGCCTCGGCCCAGGCGCTCAGACGGGCCATGGCTTCGGCGACCGAGGCGGAGCCTTCGAGGTTGAGGGTCAGCTCGCGCCAGCCGATGCCGTCGAGGTGGGCGTGACCGTCGGTGAAGCCGGGGAACAGGGCCGCGCCCTTCAGGTCCACCGTCGGGACGTCCGTGGCGACGGCGGGCTGGTCGGCCAGGGCGCCGACCCAGGCGATCCGGCCGTCGCGCACCAGCACGGCCTCCGCCGTCGGCGCGGACTCGACGCCGGTGTAGATCGGGCCGCCGCGGATCAGCAGGTCCTGGGCATGGGCCGAGGCGGCCGCTCCGGCGAGCAGAAGGGCGAGGAGGAGGGTGCGGCGCATCGGAGGGTTCCTGGGTCTGGCGGAAACCGGACTCGCCTTATGATCGGGCCTGCGTCAAGTTCGGCGTCCAGACAGGAGCCGCCGATGATCCTTCCCGCCCTGCTCGCCCTGACCGCCGCCGATCCGGGCCTGGAGCAGGCCCGGGTCTGCCGCGTCCACATGGAGCTGTTCATCGAGGAGGTCGCCGCCGGAGGGGGTCACGTCGCCGGCCCGACCTGGTTCATCCGCGACTGGTGGGACCGCAAGGCCGAAGAGGCGGGAGCGCCGGAGGACGATGAGTCTGCGCATGCCGCGCTGAAGTCGAACCTGGCGCAGATGCGGTCGGAGACCCCGGACCGGTTCCGCGCAGGGCGCCAGCACTGCGTCGACATCGCCATAGAGGCCGGGGCCGTGCCGGGGATGGGTCCAGCATGAAGCTGTTCACCATCGGCTACGAGGGCGAACCGCAGGCGGCGGTGATCGAGCGACTGAAGGCGGCCGGCGTCAAGGTGCTGGCCGACGTCCGGGCGGTGGCCGCGTCGCGGCGGGCCGGGTTCTCCAAGACGGTGCTGGGCTCCAGCCTGGCCGAGGCCGGCATCGAATACGTCCACCTGCGCGACCTCGGCACGCCCAAGGCCGGGCGCGACGCGGCGCGCAAGGGCCGTGTCGCGGAGATGCGCCAGATCTTCGCCGAGCACATGCAGGAGCCGCCGTCGCAGCTGGCGTTCGAGCGGTTGCGGGAGATCGCGAAGGACCGCCCGACCGCCCTGCTATGCTTCGAGGCCGATCACGCGGGATGCCACCGGGCCATTCTCGCCGAGCGGCTGCAGGCCGAGGACGGGTTCGAGGTGGTGAACCTCTGACCCGTCCCCGCCGGCCTCAGGCCACGGCCTTCTGGCCGGCGAACCTGCCGTAGAAGGTCTCGCCCTTGGCCGCCATGTCGCGCAGTAGCTGCGGGGGCGAGAAGCGGTCGCCGTACTTCGCCGCGTAGGCGTCCGCCTGTTCGACGAAGGCCTTCAGGCCGGTCTGGTCGATCATGGTGATCGGCCCGCCGGTCCAGGGCGCGAAGCCCCAGGCGAGAATGGCGCCGACGTCGGCCTCGCGCGGGTCGTCGATGACGCCCTCTTCCCAGCAGCGGGCCACCTCGACCGCCTGGCGGTAGAGCAGGCGGCGCTTCTGGTCCTCGACCATCTCCGGCGTCGAGTCGTTGATCTTCACCGGCGCCAGGTCGGCCAGGCCGGACCACAGCTTTTTCGGCTTCGTTTCGTAGTCGTAGAAGCCCTTGCCGTTCTTGCGACCATAGCGGCCGAGGTCCTCGACCATGGTCTGGACGATCTTCCAGCCCGGCAACGGCTCATAGGCGTCGCCGAGGTCTTCCTTCGTCTGCCTGGCGATCTTGACCGAGAGGTCCAGAGCGACGTCGTCGTGCATCTCCAGCGGGCCGCGCGGCATGCCGGTCATGCGGCCGATGTTGTCGATCAGGGCGGGGGCGTAGCCCTCCTCGAGCATGGCCAGCCCCTCGGCGACATAGGTGCCGAAGCAGCGCGAGGTGTAGAAGCCGCGGCCGTCGTTGACGACGATCGGGGTCTTCTTGATCTTCATCACATAGTCGAGCGACTTCGCGATGGCGGTCTCGCCGGTCTTCTCGCCGAGGATGATCTCGACCAGCATCATCTTGTCGACGGGCGAGAAGAAGTGGATGCCGATGAAGTCCTCCGGCCGCACCGAGGCCTCGGCCAGACCGGTGATCGGCAGGGTCGAGGTGTTGGAGCCGAACACGGCGCCCGGCTCCAGCTGGGCCTCGGCGCGCTTCGTCACGTCAGCCTTGATCTCGCGGTTCTCGAACACCGCCTCGATGACCAGGTCCGAGCCCTTGATCAGGTCGTAGTCGGTGGTGGCGGTGACCGAGGCCAGCAGGGCGTCGAACTTCTCCTGGGTCAGCTGCCCGCGCGACAGACGCTTCTTCAGCAGTTCCTCGACGTGGGCCTTGCCCTTGTCGGCGGACTCCTGGTCGCGATCGATCAGGATGGTCTCGATGCCGGCCATGGCCTGCACATAGGCGATGCCCGCGCCCATCATGCCGGCGCCCAGCACCGTGACCTTCTTCGGATCGGATTTCGGCACGCCGGCCGGGCGGACGGCGCCCTTGTCGAGCTCCTGCTTGGACAGGAACAGGGAGCGGATCATGCCCTGGGCCTGCGGCGTCATGAGGGTCTTGATGAAGTAGCGGGTCTCGATGCGAAGCGCCGCGTCCATGGGGACCTGCACGCCTTCGTAGACCGCCTTCATCAGGTTCAGCACGGCCGGGTAGTTGCCGTACGACTGCTTGCGGATCATGGCGTTGCCGACGAGGAAGTTCTGGATGCCGGCCGGGTGGTAGGGGCCGCCGCCGGGCAGCTTGAAGGACTTCTCGTCCCACGGCTGGACGGCCTTGCCGCCGCCCTTGATCCACGCCTTGGCCGCTTCGACCTCGCCGCCGACGGGGACGACCTCATGGACGATGCCGGCCCCCCTGGCGTCGTTGGGGCGGAAGGACTTGCCCTCGCTCATGGCCATCATCGCCGCCTGCACGCCGACGAGGCGGGTCAGGCGCTGGGTGCCGCCGCCGCCCGGGAAGAGGCCGACCTTGATCTCGGGCAGGCCGAGCTGGATCTTCGGGCTGTCGCCGACGACGCGGTAGTGGCAGGCCAGCGTCAGTTCGAGACCGCCGCCCAGCGCCAGGCCGTTGATCGCGGCCGCCACCGGCTTGCCGCAGGTCTCCAGCGCGCGCAGGGCGCCGTTCAGCCGCCAGCCGGCGTCATAGGCCGCCTGCAGGTCGGCGCCGCCGAGCATGCCCGAGGCCATGTCGCCGAGGTCGGCGCCGGCGCAGAAGCCCGAGGCCTTGCCGGAGGTCAGCACCGCGCCCTTGATGGCGTCGTCGGTCTTCACCCGTTCGACCCACTGCGGAATCTCGGCCATCACGCCCGAGGTCAGGGTGTTCATCGACCGTCCGGGGACGTCGAAGGTGATCAGGGCGATGCCGTCGGAGTCGACGTCGATCTTGAAGTTTTCCATCTCGCTGTACTCCCGGATCAGACGCGTTCGATGACGGTGGCGGTGCCCATGCCGCCGCCGATGCACAGGGTGATCAGGGCGGTCTCCTTGTCGGAGCGTTCCAGCTCGTCGAGCACCACGCCGGTGATCATGGCGCCGGTGGCGCCCAGCGGGTGGCCCATGGCGATGGCGCCGCCGCAGACGTTGATCCTGTCGTGGTCGATGTCGAGCGCCTGCATGTAGCGCAGCACGACGGCGGCGAAGGCCTCGTTGAGCTCCCACAGGTCGATGTCGGCGGTGGTCATGCCCAGCTTGCCGAGCAGCTTCTGGGTCACGAACTCGGGGCCGGTCAGCATGATCGAGGGTTCGGAGCCGATCGAGGCGGCGCCGCGGATCTTCGCGCGCGGCTTCAGGCCCAGGGCCTTGCCGGCCTCCAGAGAGCCGATCAGCACGCCGGCCGAGCCGTCGACGATGCCCGAGGAGTTCCCCGGGGTGTGGACGTGGTTGATCCGCTCGACCTCCGGGTAGCGCTGGTTGATCACGCTGTCGAAGGCCATCTCGCCCATCATGGCGAAGGACGGGTTCAGGGCGCCGAGGGTCTGCATGTCGGTGTTGGGGCGGATGGTCTCGTCCCGGTCCAGCTGGACGAGGCCGAGCTGGTTCTTCACCGGCACCACCGACTTCGAGAAGTGGCCTTCCTCCCAGCTGCGGGCGGCGCGCTTGTGGCTCTCGACCGAATAGGCGTCGACGTCGTCGCGGCTGAAGCCCCACTTGGAGGCGATCATGTCGGCCGAGACCCCCTGCGGCACGAAGTAGGTCGAGAAGGCCGAGGACGGGTCGACCGGCCAGGCGCCGCCGTCCGAGCCCATCGGCACCCGGCTCATGGCCTCGACGCCCCCGCCGACGGCGAAGTCGGCCTCGCCAGCCTTCACCTTCGCGGCGGCCATGTTCACGGCTTCCAGGCCCGAGGCGCAGAAGCGGTTGATCTGGACGCCGGCGGTGGTCTGGGCCCAGCCGGCGTTGAGCACGGCGGTGCGGGCGATGTCGGCGCCCTGCTCGCCCACCGGCGAAACGCAGCCGAGGATGACGTCGTCGACCTTCGAGGTGTCCAGGCCATTGCGGTCGCGCAGCGCCTCCAGCACCTGGGTGGCGAGGCTGAGCGCGGTGATCTCGTGCAGCGAGCCATCCTTCTTGCCCTTGCCGCGCGGGGTGCGGACCGCGTCGTAGATGTAGGCGTCGGCCATGGGGTGCGTCTCCAATAAGGACGGAAGCTGGGTCGCCACAAACCCTACGTTTACGTCAACGTCAAGTATGGGCGTGCGCGACTATTCGGCGGCGTGGCAGACCGCCTCGATGTTGAAGCCGTCCGGGTCATGAACGAAGGCGGCGTAGTAGGTCGGACCGTAGTGCTCGCGCAGGCCGGGGGCTCCGTTGTCGCGACCGCCCGCCGCCAGCGCGGCGGCGTGGAAGGCCTGGACCTGGTCGCGCGTGCCGGCGCGGAAGGCGACGTGGTTGCCCTCGCCCGGACGCTCGTGGTCGGCGATGACGAAGGTCGGCCCCTCGGCGCCCCCGAACATCACCACCCTGCCGCCGGCCTCGTTGGGCCCGAACTCGGCCGCCACCTTCATGCCCAGCGGCGCCAGGGCCTGTTCGTAGAAGGCGCGCGAGCGGGCGAGGTCCGAGACGGCCAGTCCGATGTGATCGATCATGTGGAGCTCTTCCTTGTTCGATACGAAACGCTCGACGGGCGTCGTGGCGCCGGCGGGAAAGGATCGGGCGCAGCGCTCTTCCCTGAAAAAATCGGATGACCGGACCGACCTCGCGAGAAGGGCGGGCGGGTGGGCGACCAGCCCTCGCGGAGGCGGCCCGCGAACGACTCTCAGCTAGCTTGGCCGTGGGAACGGCGTCGCTCCGAACGCCTTCCATCTGCCGCAGCCACGAGGAGACGAGACATGGCCCAGAGCTACGAAGAGATGGACGCCATCGCCATGCTGAAGGCGGACCACCGCAAGGTGGAGGAGATCTTCGCCCAGTTCGAGAAGGCGCGCGGGCTGGAGCGCAAGCGGGCGCTGGCCGAGCAGGCCTGCCTGGAGCTGAAGGTCCACACGGTGATCGAGGAAGAAATCTTCTATCCCGCCTGCCGTGGCGCAGACGTGGAGAAGGATCTGATCGACGAAGCCTTCGTCGAGCACGACGCGGCCAAGACGCTGATCAACGAGATCGAGGCGGGCGGTCCCGAGGAAGAATTCTACGACGCCAAGGTCAAGGTGCTGTCGGAGATGATCGAGCACCACGTCGAGGAGGAGGAGAAGCGCTCCGAGGGCATGTTCAGTCAGGCCCGCGCCGCCGGCCTCGACATGGACGAGCTCGCCGACCAGATGCGGCTGCGCAAGCGTTCGGCGATGGAGGAGTTCCAGGCGGGGAAGCCGGCCGAAACGCGGACGATGGAGGGCGACGATATCGAGAGCGCCCGGGCCGAGACGCCTTTCGGCGAGGGCGCGGAAACCCGCTGAGGTCGCCGATGATCCGGACGCGGGCCATGGTCGCCGCCGTCCTGCTGCTGGCCGGCGCCGCCTGCGCCGATCCGGGCCTGCTCGTCGTGCCGCCGTCGCAGCAGCCGCGGACGGTGCAGCCGATCGTCCCGCCCCGCACGACCGCGCCGTCGAGCGAGGTCGAGCGCCGGCTGCTGGACGCCCACAACGCGGAACGGGCGCGGGTCGGCGTGCCGCCGCTGCGCTGGGCCGATACGCTGGAGGCCGAGGCGCGGGTCTGGGCGCGCCAGCTGATCGCCACGAACAGCTTCGCCCACGACCCCGCGCCGCACGGCCACGGCGAGAACCTGTGGACCGGATGGGGCGGCCGGGTGTGGACGCCGGAGGAGATGGTCGGGGAATGGGCGGCGGAGAAGGCCGACTACCGCCCCGGCCCGTTCCCGAACGTCAGCCGCACCGGCAACTGGGCCGACGTGGCGCATTACACCCAGCTGGTGTGGGCCGACACGACCCATGTCGGTTGCGCGATCGAAAGCCGCGGCGACCGTTCGGTGCTGGCCTGCCGCTATGCGCCGCCGGGGAATGTGGACGGTCGGGAGGCGTATTGAAGAGGGCTTAGGGCTTAGGAATTAGGGCTTAGGGATCAGAGCGAAGGTTGGCGGTTGCTGGCTCATTCGGGACGCCCGCTCGGCCGCTTCCGAACGCCCAAGCCCCAAGCCCCAAGCCCTAAGCCCAAGCCCCCTCCGGCCGCGTCAGCTGACGTATCCCGCCTGCATCAGTTCGGCGATGTGGATGATGGCGACGGGGCGGTCGTCCTCGACGACGAGCAGGGTGGCGATCCTGTTCTGGGTCATCAGGTCGACGGCGTCGCTCATGCGGGCGTCGGGCGAGATCACCTTGGGGCGCGGGCTCATGATGTCGGCGGCGGTCAGGCCGGCGATGTCGCGGGCGAAGGCGCGGCGGACGTCGCCGTCGGTGACGATGCCGGCCAGGGTCCCGTCGGAGTTCAGCACCGCCGTGGCGCCCTTGCGGCCCTCGGTGATGGCCGAAACCACCTCGGCGAAGGTCGCGGTGGTTGGCACGGTGGCCGGGGCCGGCGGGCGGTCGCCCATCCAGTCCTTCACGCTCTGCAGGCTCATGCCCAGCTTGCCGCCCGGGTGGTGCAGGCCGAAGGCCTCGGCGGTGAAGCCGCGGCGGTCCATCAGCACCATGGCCAGGGCGTCGCCGAGGGCCAGGGTCATCAGGGTCGAGGTGGTCGGGGCGAGGTTGTTTGGGCAGGCCTCGGCGACCTGGGGCATGGCCAGGCAGACGGCGGAGTGGCGGCCGAGGAAGCTGTTCGGCCGCTGGGTGAGGCCGATGACAGGGATGCCCTCGCGCTGGCAGAAAATCAGCGGGTCGCGCAGTTCCCGGCTCTCGCCCGAGTTGGAGATGGCCAGAAGGGTGACGTCCTTCCTGAGCATGCCGAGATCGCCGTGGCTCATCTCGGCCGGGTGGACGAAGAAGGCGTTGGTTCCGGTCGAGGCCAGGGTGGCGGCGATCTTGCCGCCGATGTGGCCGGACTTGCCCATGCCGGTGACGACGACATAGCCGGGGCGTGACAGGATGATCTCGACCGCCTTCACGAGGTCGGCGCCGATGCTGTCCTGCAGCGCCTGCAGGGCGGCGACGTTCAGCCGCACCACCTCGCGGGCGCGGTCGATCATGGCGGCGGGCTCGGCGGGGAGGGCGGGGCTGGGCTCGGTCATGGCGGGAATTTGGCGCATCGGGACCGCTTGCACAATCCGCAGCGGGCGAACGGCGCCATGTTGCGCCGCGGCGAAAAAAGCGACGCTTGGGGTCAACCCGACGGCCGATGGTGCGTTAGGGTCAGCCATGGGGACGTCACATCCGACCGTCGACGCCGCGCCCGCGGCGGTCGAAGCCAGTTCGCGCCTTTCGCCGCCGCCCGTCCGAATTCGCCGGCCGGCCCTGTTCCTCGATCTGGACGGGGTGCTCGCCCCGCTGGCCGAAACGCCGGAAGCCGTGGCGCCGCACCCGCGCCGCACCGCCGTGCTGAAGGCGGTGGCGGACCGCTTCGGCGGCCGGGTGGCCATCGTCAGCGGCCGGACGATCGCCGAGGTCGACCGCATCTCCGACTTCGCCCTGACCCCGGCGTCGGGCGTGCACGGACTGGAGCGGCGGCGGCCGGACGGGTCGATCCTGCGGGCCGAGCCGGCCGAGGGCGTGCGCACGGCGGTCGAGGCGTTCGAGGCCTTCGCCGCGCGGGTGCCGGGCATCATCGTCGAGGACAAGGCGGTGTCGGCCGGTCTGCATTTCCGCCAGGCCCCGCACGCGGCCGAGGCGGCGACGGCCCTGGCCCGCTGCCTGGCTACCGACACCGGGCTGGTGATGCAGCCGGGCAATCTGGTGGTCGAACTGAAGACGCCCGGGACCGACAAGGGCACGGCCCTGACCACCTTCATGGCCGAGCCGCCGTTCGCGGGCGCCTGCCCGGTGATGGTCGGCGACGACCTGACCGACGAGCACGGCTTCCGCGCCGCGGCGGCCTTGGGCGGCTTCGGGGTGCTGGTCGGTCCGCCGCGCGAAACCGCGGCTCGCTTCGGGCTTTCGGGCGTTGATGCGGTTCTGGACTGGCTGGAACGGCTCGAGGAGACCGCATGACGCCCGACCTCGACCTCGCGCCGATCGGCAACTGCTCGATCAGCGCCCTGATCGACCGCCGCGGGCGTTTCGTCTGGGCTTGCGCGCCCCGCGTGGACGGCGACCCCGTGTTCTCGGCCCTGATGGACGGGACGGAGCCGGAGCATGGCTTCTGGGACGTCGAGCTGGAAGGCCAGAAGCACGTCAGCCAGGCCTATATCCGCAACACCCCGGTGCTGCGCACCGTGCTGACCGCCGAGGACGGCTCGTCGGTGGAGGTGATCGACTTCGCGCCGCGCCATCCCAAGCACAGCCGCACCTACCGGCCGCTGGCTTTCGGGCGGGTGGTGCGTCCGCTGCACGGCTCGCCGCGGATCCGCGTGCGGCTGAGGCCGGCGGCCGACTGGGGCGCGCGACGCGCCGACCGCACCCACGGCTCCAACCATATCCGCTACCTGTGCACCGACGTGACCCTGCGGCTGACCACCGACTGCCCGGTGTCGCACCTGCTCAACGAGCGGATGTTCCGGCTGGAGCGGCCGCTGGCCTTCTTCCTCGGGCCGGACGAGGGCTACGACCAGGAGGTGGGGCCGGGGGTCAACGCCGCGCTGGAGCGGACCGTCGGCTACTGGCAGGACTGGGTGCGCACCCTCTACCTGCCGCTGGACTGGCAGGAGGCGGTGATCCGGGCCGCTATCACGCTCAAGCTGTGCGCCTACGAGGAGACCGGGGCGATCGTGGCGGCGATGACCACCTCGGTGCCCGAGTTCCCGGAAAGCGGACGCAACTGGGACTACCGCTACTGCTGGATCCGCGACGCCTACTATGTGGTGCGGGCGCTGAACCGGCTGGGCGCGGTCGACATCCTCGAGAACTATCTCGGCTATCTGAGGAACCTGGTCGACGACTCGCGCGGCGGCCATGTGCAGCCGGTCTACGGCGTCGGGCTGGAGCCCGGCATCGGCGAGCGCATCGTGGAGAGCGTCGAGGGCTACCGCGGCATGAAGCCGGTGCGGGTCGGCAACCAGGCGCACGAGCACCTGCAGCACGACGTCTACGGCCAGATCGTGCTGTGCCTGGTGCAGTCGTTCTACGACCACCGCATGCTGCGGTCGGGCACGATCGAGGACTTCCATGCGCTGGAGAAGGTCGGCGAGCGGGCCTTCGCCATGCACGACCAGACCGACGCCGGCCTGTGGGAGTTCCGCACCATCGCCCGGGTGCACACCTATTCCTCGGTGATGTGCTGGGCCGCCTGCGACCGGCTGGCCAAGGCGGCGGATCACCTCGGCCTGGCGAGCCGGGCGGAGGTGTGGCGCGAGCGGGCGCGGACCATTCGCGAACGGATCGAGGCGGAGGCCTATCTGCCCGACGAGGGCCGCTTCGCCGCCAGCTATGGCAACCGCGAGCTGGACGCCTCTCTATTGCAGCTGACCGACCTGGGCTTCCTCGATCCGCTCGATCCCCGCCAGGTCGGGACCTTCGAGGCCATCGAGCGCGAGCTGAAGAAGGGGCCCTACCTGTTCCGCTATGTGGAGCCGGACGACTTCGGCGAGCCGGAGACGGCGTTCAACTTCTGCACCTTCTGGTTCGTCGAGGCGCTGCACCTGAACGGGCGGACCGAGGAGGCGCGGGCGATCTTCGAGGAAATGCTGAGCCGGCGCACGCACGCCGGCCTGCTCAGCGAGGACATCTCGCTGGCCGACGGCGAGCTGTGGGGCAACTACCCCCAGACCTATTCGCTGGTCGGGATCATCAACTGCGCGGTGCTGCTGAGCCGTTCGTGGAAGGACGTGCGATGAGCCGCCTGATCGTCGTCTCCAACCGCGTCTCGGCGCCGAAGGACCCGGCCGCCGGCTCGGCCGGCGGGCTGGCCATGGCCCTGTCGGCGGCGCTGAGGAAGTACGACGGCCTGTGGTTCGGCTGGTCGGGCGAGACGGTCGAGACCTTCGTGCCCCGGGCGGACATCCAGGACCGTGCGGGGGTCACCGTGGCCCTGGTCGACCTCGAGGCCCAGGACGTCGAGGAGTATTACAACGGCTACGCCAACAAGACGCTGTGGCCGCTGTTCCACCACCGCGTCGATCTGACCGAGTACGAGCGGTCCTACGGCGAGGGCTACGAGCGCACCAACGCCCGTTTCGCCGAGGTGCTGGCCCCGCTGATCGAGCCGGACGACGTCATCTGGATCCACGACTACCACATGATCCCGCTGGCCCGGGACCTGCGGCGGCGGGGGGTGTGCAACCGCATCGGCTTCTTCCTGCACACGCCCTGGCCGGCCCGGCAGCTGCTGGTGACCCTGCCGCACCATCGCCGGCTGGTGGAGTCGATGTTCGACTACGACCTGATCGGCTTCCACACCCGCGAGTGGCTGGACCTGTTCCGCGACTATGTGGCCTCCGAGCCGAGCGTGAACGGCAAGCTCCTGCCCAACGACGCCGTGGAGGCGTTCGGCAAGACGGTGCAGACCGGCGTCTTCCCGATCGGCATCGACGTGGACGGCTTCCTCAAGGCGCGGAATTCGACCCTCGGCGCCCGCACCTACGACCGCATGGCGGCCTCGGCGGCGTTCCGTTCGATGATCGTCGGCGTCGACCGGCTGGACTACTCCAAGGGGCTCGAGCAGCGCATGCTCGGCTTCGAGCAGTTCCTCGCCGACAATCCCGACATGCGCGGCGAGGTCTTCCTGCTGCAGGTGACGCCGATCAGCCGCGACGAGGTCGACGCCTACCAGGACATCCGCGCCCGCCTCGACGCCCTCGCCGGGCGCATCAACGGCGAATACGCCGACATGGACTGGCAGCCGATCCGCTACCTGAACCGCACCTACCGCCGCGACCAGCTGGCCGGCATATACCGCGCCGCGCGGGTCGGGCTGGTGACGCCGCTGCGCGACGGCATGAACCTGGTGGCCAAGGAATATGTGGCGGCCCAGAACCCCGACGATCCGGGCGTGCTGATCCTGTCGCGCTTCGCCGGGGCCGCGGAGCAGATGGGCGAGGCCCTGCTGGTCAATCCGTTCAGCCGCGAGGAGCTGTCGGACGCCATCAAGCGGGCCCTGACCATGCCGCTGGAGGAACGCCGGCGGAAGTGGGAGGCCCTGATGCAGACGGTGCGCGACACCGACGTGGGCGTGTGGCGGGACGACTTCGTCGCCTCGCTGCGCGCGGTCGACCGGCCGGCGGACGGCGACGACGCCGTCCGCGCCGCCTGAGCCTCAGGCGACCTCGGCCAGGGCCGGCGGGGTCCCGTCCCTGGCGGCCGCCAGAAGCGCGCCCGGCCGCTCCGAAATGCGCTCCAGCCATGCGTCCAGAGCCGCGCTCGGCGGCGCGAACTCGCGGCCCCACAGCATGGCCGAGCCGACCATGACGTCGACGGCGGTGAAGCGGTGGCCGGTCAGGTACGGTCCGTGTTCGAGCGCGCCGAGGATGCGGGCGTTGACGGCCTCGTAGCGAGCGCGGGCGACCGGGTCGGTCTCGGTCTCGCCGCGGATGCGGCTCCAGTAGGCCGGCTCCATCTCGCCCGCGGTCCACGCCAGCCAGGTGACGTAGGCGGCGCGTTCGGGCGAGCCGACCGGGGCGCCGAGGTTAGCCTTCGGGAACAGGTCGGTCAGGTAGAGGGCGATGGCGGCGGACTCCGTGACCAGCGCGCCGTCGTGGAGCAGGGCCGGGACCTTTCCGTCGGGATGGGGATTGGCCGGGTCGGGCCGCCCGGTCCCGGACAGGGCGCGGAAGATGCCGACGTATTCGATCTCGTACGGAGCGCCGATCTCCTCCAGCAGCCAGACGATGCGGCCGGAACGCGACTGGGGAGCGTGGAACAGGGTCAGCATGGTTTCCTCCTTGGGGGCATTGTCTGGGGCGATCGCTAGACGCCGTCGCTCGCTGCCTGAGCGCCGCCGCCGCCGGTGAGGATTGACTACTGCCATCCTGCTGACAGCATGCTGTCAGCAACCGTACGCAAGGATGGCCGCATGAGACGCGCGGACCGGCTGTTCCAGATCATCCAGGTGCTCAGGCGCTCGTCGCGGCCGGTGACGGCCGAGGCCATCGCGGCGGAGCTGGAGACGTCGAAGCGGTCGATCTACCGCGACATCGCCACCCTGATCGGCCAGCGCGTGCCGATCCGCGGCGAGGCGGGGGTCGGCTATGTGCTGGACGGCGGCTTCGACATGCCGCCGCTGATGCTGACTTCGGACGAGGTCGAGGCGGCGGTGCTGGGCGCGCAGTGGGTGGCCGGGCGTGGCGATCCGGCGCTGGCCCGGGCGGCGCGCGACCTGATCGCCAAGATCGCCGCCACCGTGCCGGAGCGGTTGCAGCCGGTGCTGCTGGAGCCTGCGGTGGCCAGCCCGCCGGTGTGGGACGATCGCAAGCCCGAGGCGCTGGACATGGCGCGGGTGCGAGGGTGGATCCACGCGGGCCGCAAGCTGGGCCTGCTCTACCGCGACGAGCAGGAGCGCGAGTCCCGCCGGATCGTCTGGCCCTTCCTCGTCGGCTACCGCGAGACCACCCGCCTGCTGGTGGGCTGGTGCGAGATGCGCGACGACTTCCGCACCTTCCGCACCGACCGGGTCGTGGAGGCCGACTTCCTCGACGAGCGCTATCCGGCGCGGCCGGCGGCGCTGCGGGCCCGCTGGACGGCGAAGATGGAGGCCGAGCGGGCGGCGTGGATCGCCGCCGGCAAGCCGCCGCCGCCCGAAAAGCGCACTCAGTAGATTTCGATGAGGCCCGCCGCGCCGCAGCCGAACCGCACCGCGGTTCGGCGGCTATCCAGCGGGGGCGCGGCTGGTCGTGTCAGTAGATTTCGATGAGGCCCGCCGCGCCGCAGCCGAACCGCGCCGCGATTCGGCCGCTTTCCGGCGTGGGCGCGGCTGGTCGTGTCAGTAGATTTCGATGAGGCCCGCCGCGCCCATGCCGCCGCCCACGCACATGGTGACGACGCCGTACTTCGCGCCGCGGCGCTTTCCCTCGATCAGCACATGGCCGGTCATCCGGGCCCCCGACATGCCGTAGGGGTGGCCGATCGAGATGGCGCCGCCGGACACATTGAGGCGGTCGTCGGGGATGCCGAGCCGGTCGCGGCAGTAGAGAACCTGCACGGCGAAGGCCTCGTTCAACTCCCAGATGCCGATGTCGTCGACGGTCAGGCCGTGCCGCTCCAGCAGGCGGGGCACGGCGAAGACCGGGCCGATGCCCATCTCGTCGGGCTCGCACCCGGCCACGGCCATGCCGCGGAAGGCCCCCAGCGGTTGCAGGCCGCGGCGTTCGGCCTCCTTCGCCGCCATGATCACCGAGGCCGAGGCGCCGTCCGAGAGCTGGCTGGCGTTGCCGGCGGTGATGAAGCGGCCTTGCGCGATCTCCTCGCCGCCGC
This sequence comes from Pseudomonadota bacterium, assembly GCA_023434265.1. Taxonomy (GTDB): domain Bacteria; phylum Pseudomonadota; class Alphaproteobacteria; order Caulobacterales; family Caulobacteraceae; genus Brevundimonas. The sequence goes on along the minus strand of JAEYTA010000030.1, from coordinate 2,051 downwards.
CGAACACCGGCTTGAGCGACGACAGGCCCTCGAGCGTGGTGTCGGGCCGGTTGCCCTCGTCCTTCGCCAGCGTGACCTGCTTCGCCGACGTCGCGCCGGTGGCCTTGTCGACCACCTGCATGGTCGTGGTCATCGGGACGATCTCGGCATCGAGCCGGCCCTCGGCCTGGGCGGCGGCCGTGCGCTGCTGGGACTGGAGGGCGTACGCGTCCTGGGCCTCGCGGGAGATGCCGTAGCGGGCGGCGACGACCTCGGCCGTCTCGAGCATCGACATATAGATGTGCGGGACGCGGGCCTTCAGTTCGGGATCGTGGAGCCGGAACAGGTTCATGTTCTGGTTCTGCACCAGCGAGATCGACTCCAGCCCGCCGCCGACGGCGACGATCTGGCCGTCATGGACGACCTGCTTCGCCGCCGTGGCGATGGCCATCAGGCCGGAGGCGCACTGGCGGTCCAGGCTCATGCCGGCCGTGGTCACCGGCAGGCCGGCGGCCAGGGCCGCCTGGCGGCCGATGTTGGTGCCGGTCGAGCCCTGCTGCAGCGCCGCGCCCATGACCACGTCCTCGATCTCGGCCGGATCGACGCCCGCGCGGGCCACCGCGTGACGGATGGCGTGCCCGCCCAGCTGCTGCGCCTGGGTGTCGTTGAAGGCGCCGCGGTAGGCGCGGCCGATCGGGGTCCGGGCCGTCGAAACGATCACCGCCTCACGCATGGGAATCTCCATCTGTTCGCGCGTAGCTTAGCGGCCTGCCGCCGCGTCAATGCAAGCGTCAGCCCTGATGCGCCGCCTGCGCCTTGCCGAGCTCGATGAAGCCCTGCGCCGCTCCCATCTCCGGCACGATCTCGCCCGCGCGGTCGGAGATCTCGTCGAAGCGGGCCGCCACCTGTTCCGGGGCGTCGTCGCCGACGATGCGCACGCCCTGGGTCAGGGTGACGTAGGCCCGCTCGAAGCCGCCGGCGCCGGCGGCGAGGATGCAGCGGCTGGGGGCGTCCTCGCTGACCAGATGCAGCAGACCGGGGGTGACCAGCGCCGGCTCCAGCATCTCCAGCGGCAGGCGCGCGCCGAGGTCCTCGGTCATGCGGGTGTGGGCGGTCGGGGCGAGGCAGTTGACCCGGATGTCGTGCTTGGCGCCCTCGATCGACAGGGTCTGCATCAGCCCGACGAGGGCCATCTTGGCGGCGCCGTAGTTGGACTGACCGAAATTGCCGTACAGGCCGGAGGAGGAGGTGGTCATGACGATGCGGCCGTAGTTTGCCTCGCGCATGGGGTCCCACACCGCCTTGGTGCAGTTGACCGCCCCCATCAGGTGGACGTCGACGACGAAGCGGAAATCCTCCAGCTCCATCTTGGCGAAGGTCCTGTCGCGCAGCACGCCGGCGTTGTTGACCAGGATGTCGATCCGGCCCCAGCGTGCCATGGCCGCGTCGACCATGGCCTGGACGGCGGCGAAATCGGTGACCGAGGCGGCGCTGGCCATGGCCTCGCCGCCGGCGGCCTCGATCTCGGCGACCACGGCCTCGGCCGCGGTGGCGGAGCCCCCCGATCCGTCGCGCGCGCCGCCCAGGTCGTTGACCACGACGCGCGCGCCGCGCCGGGCGAGCGCGAGGGCGTGCTCGCGCCCCAGACCTCCGCCCGCGCCGGTCACGATGGCCACCCGTCCGTCGAATTTCATCGCCATTTCGCCTCACTTCATTCGCGCCCATTGTCCTAGCAGGCGTTTCAGTCCGGGAAAGCCCCCGCCATTGTGTTGAAACGGCGCCACAGTCGCCGCATTCGATTGCGGCGCGAGGAACCGGAACCGTACATTGTGGTTAGGCCTGCGAGCCGCCCCGTGTAAGCGTGGGCATTCGGGCAACCTTGAGTGTGAGGGATATGATGAAGGTGAAACTTCTCGCCGGCGTCGCGACGGCCGGGCTGCTTGCAGCCGGCGCTGCGTCTGCCGAGCCGAACGGCTGGTACGGCGCGATCGACGCCGGCTGGCACGTGCAGGACGTCGAGACCAACCGGTCGATCAGCGATTTCAACACGGAAGACGGCTGGGCGGGCTTTG
>JAEYTA010000122.1 GCA_023434265.1 Pseudomonadota bacterium | reverse complement strand
CGAAGGCCATCCACTCGACCCTCGACGAGGACCCCGGGCGATATGCGTCTCCCCGGCTTCATCGCTCGACCACAGCCCGCCGTCGTCGAGGTCGTGGATCCGACGCCCTCCCCATCGACGGGATGGGAGACAGCCGTCGGCTCAGGCGGTGCGGATGAGGCCGCCGGTCGCCTCGACCGGCCAGGGGGTGAGGCGGGCGCCGGCGCAGGGGCCGCCGACGCAGGCGCCGGTGAGGGGCTCGAAGACGGCGCCGTGCCAGCCGCACAGGATGAGCGAGCCGTCCGGGGTCAGGTAGCGATCGAGCTCCAGCGCGAGAGGGAAGCCCTGGTGGGGGCAGCGGTCGACATAGCCGGCCACCTGGCCGTCCTTCCTCACCACGAAACCGTGGAAGAAGGCGTCGCCGATCTGCAGCACGAAGGAGCGGGCGCCGGGGTCGGCGAGGTCGGTCTCGGCGCAGAGGGGCACGCCCGGCGGGGTCTTCCAGACCCGCTTGCGCTCGGCCGGGGCGGGGTCGGTCAAGAGCGCTCGGCCTTGAGCGGGCGCGACAGCAGATCCTCGATCACCGCGTCGACGGTGGTCTCGCCGGCCAACAGGGCGGCGACGGCGAGCGAGATGGGCATGTCGACGCCGGTGCGTCCGGCCAGCTCGCGCACCGCCGGCGCGCTCTCGTAGCCTTCGGCCACGGACCGCTTGCCGGCCAGCGCCTGTTCGATGGTCTGGCCCTGACCGAGGGCGAGGCCGAGGCTCATGTTGCGCGACTGCGGACTGGAGCAGGTCAGCACCAGGTCGCCGAGGCCGCACAGGCCGGCGACGGTCTCGGGCCGGCCTCCGAGGGCGACGCCCAGCCGGGTCATCTCGGCGAAGCCGCGGGTGATCAGGGCGGCGTGGGCGCTGCGGCCGAGCCCCTTGCCCTCGCTCATGCCGCAGGCGATGGCGAGGACGTTCTTGACCGCGCCGCCGACCTCGGCGCCGATCAGGTCGTCGGCGAGATAGGGGCGGAAGGCCGGGGCCGACAGGGCCTCCATCAGGGCCGGGCCGAGGGCGGGGTCGGCGCAGGCGAGGGTGACGGCGCTGGGCAGGCCGCGGGCCACCTCGGCGGCGAAGCTGGGGCCTGACAGGACGGCGGCCGGGGCCTCGGGCAGGGTTTCGGCCAGCACCTCGGTCATCAGCTTCAGCGAGCCGCGCTCGACCCCCTTGGAGCAGAGGACGATGGGGACGCCGGCGCGATGATGCGGGGCGAAGGCGGCGAGGGTGGCGCGCATGTGCTGGGCCGGCGGCACGGCGAGGATCAGGTCGCAGCCGGCGAGGTCGGCCAGGTCGCCGACGACTTCGACGTGATCGTCCAGGGTCACGCCGGGAAGGAAGGCCTCGTTGACCCGGCGCGCGCGGATGCTCTCGACCACCTCGGGCTCGCGCGCCTGCAGCCGCACCTCCAGCCCGGCCCAGCCGGCCACCTGCGCCAGGGCCGTGCCCCAGGCGCCGGCCCCGATCACCCCTGCCCGCTTGAACTCCATGCGCCCTCCCTCAGGCCTTCGCGCCCTTGCGCCCCGCCTTGTGAACGGGATCGTCGATCGCGCGCCGTTCGTCCAGCGGCCAGCGCGGCCGCGCCGCCACGTCGATGTCGGATGTCAAACCCGCGCGCAGCCGCTCGGCTCCCGCCAGGGCGATCATCGCGGCGTTGTCGGTGCAGTAGGCCATCGGCGGGGCGAGGAAGGCGAAGCCGTTCCGCTCCGCCGTCGCCTCCAGCGTCGCCCGCACGGTGCGGTTGGCCGCCACGCCGCCGGCGACGACGAAGAGCCTTTGGGGCCCTGCCGCCTCGCCCGCGGGGCTCGGCTGCTTGAGGGCGTCGGAGTCGAGGTACGCCTTCATGGCCCGGTCGGAGCGCTCCGCCAGTTGGCGGGCGATGGCGGTCTGCACCGCGTCGGCGAGGTCGGCGCGGTCCTGGTCGGTCTCGCAGGCGGCGGCCAGGCGCGAGGCGGCGGTCTTCAGGCCGGAGAAGGAGAAGTCGCAGTCCTTGCGGCCGAGCAGGGCGCGCGGCAGGTCGAAGCGGGCGCCGTCGCCGCGTTCGGCCAGCTTCTCCAGCGCCGGGCCGCCGGGATAGCCGAGGCCCATGGCCTTGGCGATCTTGTCGAAGGCCTCGCCGGCGGCGTCGTCGATGGTGGTGCCCAGCCGGCTCATGTCGCCGACGCCGTGCACCTCGAGCAGCTGGCAGTGGCCGCCCGAGACGAGCAGCAGCAGGAAGGGGTAGGCCACGGGCGCGCCGAGCCGGGCCGAGACGGCGTGGCCCTCGAGGTGGTTGACGGCGACCAGCGGCAGGTCGCGGGCCAGGGCCACCGCCTTGCCGAAGCTGAGGCCGACCATGACCCCGCCGACGAGGCCCGGGCCGGCGGTGGCGGCGACGCCGTCGAGGCCGTCGTAGCCGAGGCCGGCCTCGGCCATGGCCCGGGCCGCGACGCCGGCGATCATCTCGACATGGCTGCGGGCGGCGATCTCGGGGACGACCCCTCCGTAGGCCGCGTGGTCGTCGATCTGGCTGTGCACCACCGAGGACAGCACCTCGGCGCGGCCGGCGGCGTCGAGGCGCACCACGGAGGCGGCGGTCTCGTCGCAGCTGGTCTCGAGACCGAGCACGACCAGGGGGCCGGTTGCCCGCCCCCCTTCGCTGCTATAGTCCGCCGACCTGTTCATCGGGTCGAGGTAGCGACCCGGCCGGTCACAGGCAACGTCTCATGGCTCTTCCCGTGCGCATCGGCACCCGCCGCTCGAAGCTGGCGCTGACCCAGTCGGGGATGATGCAGCGCGCCATCGGCCGGGCGCTGGGGGTGGCCGACGCCGACCTCGCCGAGGCCGTGCCGCTGGTCGAGATCGTCACCACCGGCGATCGGGTGCAGGACCGCCGCCTGCTGGAGATCGGCGGCAAGGCGCTGTTCACCAAGGAGATCGAGGAGGCGCTGCTGGACGGCCGAGTCGACGTGGCGGTGCATTCGATGAAGGATGTGCCGGCGGAGCCGCCGGCCGGCCTGTGCATCGCCGCCGTGCCCGAGCGGGAGGATCCGCGCGACGCCTTCGTCAGCGAGGTCGCCGCGACCTTCGACCAACTGCCGGCGGGGGCGCGACTGGGCACGGCCTCGCTGCGGCGGCAGGCGCAGGCGCTGGCGCTGAGGCCCGATCTGGACATCGAGATGCTGCGCGGCAATGTCGACACCCGGCTGAGGAAGCTGGCCGAGGGCGAGTTCGACGCCATCCTGCTGGCCGTCTCCGGGCTCAACCGGCTCGGTTTCGACGGGGTCATCCGCGAGCGGCTGTCGCTGGACCGCTTCCTGCCGGCGCCGGGGCAGGGGGCGCTGGCGTTGCAGACACGGGTCGAGGACGCGGGCGCGGCCTGGGCGGCGGCGCTGAACCATGCGGAGACGGCGCTGGCCGTGGAGGCCGAGCGGGGGGCGATGACGGCGCTGGAAGGTTCGTGCCGGACGGCCATCGGGGCGCATGGCGAGATCGCCGCGGGCCGGCTGCGGCTGACGGTGGAGATGCTGGCCCCGGACGGCTCGGCGCGCTGGCGGCGGGCCGGCGAGATCGACCTGCCGACGGCGGGGACGGCGCGGGCGCTGGGCCTGCGGCTGGGCCAGGAGGTGCGCGAGGCCGCGGGGGGCCTGGAGGCCGGGTCCTGACGGTCGTGCGCCGCGTCTGGG
>JAEYTA010000078.1 GCA_023434265.1 Pseudomonadota bacterium | reverse complement strand
CGTGAAGGTCGTGATGATCGGCCTGGTGCTGGCCTCGGTCTTCTCGTGGACCCTGCTGCTCATCAAGCTGTTCGAGTTCGGCGCCCTGAACCGCAAGACCGACCAGTTCCTGGAATCGTTCCGCGGCGCCCGCACCATCGCCGACATGCGCCGCGTGGCCACGGCTGACGAGTTCGAAGGCAACCCGCTGGCCGACATGGCCGCCGCGGCCACCGACGAGATCGAGCTGTCGCGTCAGGCCGGCCTGTCCGTGACCGGCGACCACCGCGACTCGGCCCTGTACCGCGCTCAGACCGCCGTGTCGGCGGTTCAGTCGGGCCTGGCCAAGCGCCTGTCGGGTGGCCAGCAGTTCCTGGCCTCGGTCGGTTCGACCGGCCCGTTCATCGGTCTGTTCGGCACCGTGTACGGCATCATGCGCTCGTTCATCGGCATCGCGAACACCAACACGACCAACCTGGCCGTCGTGGCTCCGGGTATCGCCGAGGCCCTGCTGGCCACCGGCATCGGTCTGTTCGCCGCTATCCCGGCGGTGATCTTCTTCAACTACTTCAACACGCGCATCGCGGCCTACGGCACCCGTTCGGACGGCTTCAACGCCGAGCTGATGAACGCGATCTCGCGTAACCTCGACAAGGGGGCGTAACCCGGATGGCCGCCAAGATTTCAGGCGGCGGCGGCGGCAAGTACGCCATCGAGCAGAACTCGGAAATCAACGTCACGCCTTTCGTTGATATCATGCTGGTTCTGCTCATCATCTTCATGGTGGCGGCCCCGCTCGCCAGCGTGAACGTTGAGGTGAAACTGCCGCGTGCGGTCGCTCCGCCCCAAGAGAACCCGCCGGTGCCGATCTACGTGTCCATCCAGGACAATGGTCGGGCCTACATCGGCGACTTCCCGGTGGACATCGATCAGGTCGGGGCCGAGCTCTCGACCCAGATCGGCCGACGCAACCCGGCGGATGAGCGTATCTTCATCCGCGCCGACCAGCAGACTCGCTACGGCGACTTCATGCAGGTCATGAACTCGCTCCAGGACAACGGCTTCTATTCCGTGGCCCTGGTCGGCGAGGACACGTCGACGCAGTAGGACCGGGTGAAAGCATGACAGATATCGAATACCACCGGTCCAGGTACGATCCGCCGAAGACCAAGGTGCCCATGGGCGTCGTGGTCGCCAGTCTGGTCGTCGTCTCCATCGTCTTCGCCATCCTGGCCTTCTACTTCATGAAGGCCCGGTTCGAGATCCAGATGAAGGAGTACTCGGACGAGTCGGTGGACGTGGAGATCATCGAGCCGGTTCCGCCGCCGCCTCCGCCTCCGCCGCCGCCGCCTCCGCCGGACACGCCCCCGCCGCCCAAGCTGCAGGTGCGTCCCCCGGTCGTCGTCCCGAACGCGCCGCCGCCTCCGGTGACGCTGCCGATCGAGCCGACGAAGAAGGAGGATCGGGTCGAGTACACGGGTCCGCCCGTCATCGTTCCCGGCCCGCCGCCGCCGCCGGCTCCGCCGGCTCCGCCGCGGCCGTCGGTGATCCGGAACCCCAGCTGGTCGCGTCAACCGACCGTTGAGTTCCCGGAGCGCGCCCTGTCGCGCGGCGTCGAGAGCGGCACCGTCGTTCTCAACTGCCTCGTCAATCCGAACGGCAGCGTGACGGATTGCCGGATCGAGTCGGAGGATCCCTCGGGAGCTGGCTTCGGTCAGGCCGCCATCGCGGGTGCCCGTCGGGCCCGGGTGTCGCCCCGCGAGGTCGACGGCGCCGCCACCGGCGCGCGGGTCACCTTCACGGTCCGCTACCGTCTGCCGGACTAGGTCGACGAAGCCTCGAGTACGGAACGCCCCGCAGGTCCGCCTGCGGGGCGTTTTCGTTCGTCCGGGAGCGAACCTTTCCCGTCGGCGTTGTTGGGCCACGCTTTGATGGAGAGACCGATGCGTCGCACCGCCCTCGTCGCCCTGCTCGCCGCCGGGACCGCCCTGTCCGCCTGCGCCTACAACGAGGCCCTGGGCCGCAACCAGTTCCTGATCGTCAACGACGCCGCCCTGACCCAGCAGGCCGACGCCGCCTGGGCCGAGGCCCTGCGCACCCAGCGCACTTCGTCCGACCCCGCCGCCAACGCCCGCATCCGTCGGGTCGGCGACCGCATCGTCCAGGCCGCCGGCATGGGCGACCGCCGCTGGGAGTATGCGGTCTTCGTCAGCGAGAGCCCCAACGCCTTCGTCCTGCCCTCCGGCAAGATCGGCGTGACCACCGGCCTGCTCTCGCTGGTCAGGAACGACGACCAGCTGGCCGCCGTGCTGGGCCACGAGGTCGGCCACGCGGTGGCCCAGCACGCCGCCGAACGCTATTCCCAGACCGCGGCGACCAGCGCCGGCCTCGGCATCCTCCAGGGCGCCGCCGGCGACTACGCCCAGGCGGCGGGCGCCATCGGCGGCCTCGGGGCCCAACTGGGCGTGCTGCTGCCCTTCTCGCGTCGCCACGAGCTCGAGGCCGACCGGCTGGGCGTCGACTACATGCAACGGGCCGGCTACCGGCCGTCCGAGGCCATCGCCCTCTGGCGGCTGATGGCCCAGCAGCGCCAGGGCTCCACGCCGGAGTTCGCCTCGACGCACCCCTCCGACGCCAGCCGCATCGCGGCGCTGGAGGAATACATCCGCAGCCAGGGGTGGGCGTAGGCTTAAGGGACTAGGGATTAGGGAGGCGAGGGGCCGACCTCGCGGGACGCCGCGCCATGCGGTTGGGGCTCCCGTCCCCGGGATGCAGTCCCTGGTCTGCAATCCCTGATCCCCAATCCCTGATCCCTAATCCCCTCCTTCCCCCCTTGCCCCGGCGCCGCGACCCCGCTAGACACCCCGCTCGCGCGGATACGTGCAGCCTTAGCTCAGCTGGTTAGAGCGCCGGTTTGTGGAGCCGGAGGTCCTCAGTTCGATCCTGAGAGGCTGTACCATCCCCGCCCGCAAGGGAGGGGAATCACATGACCGCCGCCGCGTCGCCCGCCTGGGACCCCGAGCTGTACAGACGCTTCGAAGCCGAGCGCGACCGCGCCGCGCTCGACCTGCTGCTGCGCGTGCCGGGCGACCTGGCGCCGCGGGAAATCTGGGACCTCGGCTGCGGGACGGGCCAGCACGCGGCTCTGCTGAAGCGACGGCATCCCCAGGCGCGGGTGCACGGACTGGATTCCAGCGCCGCCATGCTGGAGCAGGCACGAGCGCTCCGCGCGGATGTCGACTGGCGACAGGGGGACATCGCCGGCTGGGCCCCCGAGCGGCCGGCCGACCTGGTCCTTGCCAACGCCTCGCTGCAGTGGCTGCCTGACCACGCGACCCTGCTGCCGCGGCTGGCCGACGCCCTGGCTCCCGGCGGCGTGCTGGCGGTGCAGATGCCGATGGCGTGGGAGAGTCGCCACCACGGCCTCATGCGCGCCATGGCGGCCGACGGGCCGTGGGCGGCGCGGCTGGCCGTCGTGGCTGCGCTCGCGCCCCTGCTGCCGCCGGAGGCGTACTACGACAGTCTCTCGGACGCCTGCGACGAGATCGACATCTGGTCCACCACCTACCTGCACGTGCTGGAGGGGCCGGACGCGGTGCTCGAGTGGATGAAGGGCACGGCCCTGCGGCCGTACCTGACGGCGCTGGAGGGCGAGCCGGCTATGCGGGCGGCGTATCTTTCCGCGCTCGGCGACGCGCTTTCGGCCGCCTTTCCACGGCGTCCGGATGGCCGGACGCTGCTGCCGTTTCCGCGCCTGTTTCTGGTCGCGCGGCGCCGGCGGCCGCCCTGCGGTGGCGCAGGCCGGTGACTGGCCCGTCGAGCGCGGCCAGCGCCTCGCGCATCGCGCGGTAGCCGGCCTCGACCGCGGGGTCGAACCCCTTCCAGTCGCGAATGTCGACGCCGTCGGGCGTCGGCTGGACCAGCAGGTCGGTGACGGCGCGCGAGGCTTCCAGCTCGGCGTCGGTGACCAGGGTGGCCGACCGCATCAGGATGGAGACGATCGGCGGCCCCCGCCGCCACGCCCCGGTCGCCAGCAGCCGCCAGATCGACGGTGGATGCTCGATCAGGGCGGGGTCGACGCCGCGCGCCTGGGACATGTCGACGCCGATCACCGGGCCGGAGTTCATCTGGCGCATGACCTCGCCGGGGAAGTTCTTCAGCACCGCCCCGTCGACCAGCACCTGACCGTCGATGACCATCGGCGGCATGATGCCGGGAATGGAGATCGAGGCCCGCATGGCGCGGCGCATAAGGCCGCGCCGGTGCACCTCGATGCGGCCCGTGGTCAGATTGGTCGAGACGGCGAAGAAGGGCCGCACCAGGTCGGCCATGTCGACGTCGCCGTAGGCGTCGGCCAGCAGCCGGTCGACCTTGCGGGCGCGGGTCATGGCCAGCATCGGGAAGGTGATGTCGGCCAGCGGGTCGCTTTCCACGAAGGCCTTGCGCAGACGCGCCTCCAGCTCCGCCTGCGACCAGCCGAGCGCCGGGCCGGCGGCGACCACCGCCCCCATCGAGGCGCCGCCGACGAAGTCGATGGGCACGCCGGCTTCGCCCAGCGCCTTCAGCGCCCCGACATGGGCGTAGGCGCGGGCGCCACCGCCGGAGAGCACCACGCCCACCGCCGAGCCGGTGACGACGCGGGCGATGCGCGCGGCGTCGGCCGCGTCCCCCTCCACCGCCTGGAACCAGCGCCCGGGCTGGATGGCGTCCAGCCACACCGCGGTGTTGGCGGGGCGGGCCATGCGGGCGTCGCGCAGCAGGATCAGGTCGGTGCGCCGCTGGGCGTCCAGGACGCCGGTGTGCGGCATCGGCCGGTTCGGCGGGGCCAGCAGGCACTGGCCGACGACGAACAGGCGGTCGACCTGGCGGGCGCACAGGGCGGCCCACACCGGCTCGTCCATCTCGGCGACGTAGAGCACGAAGTCGTGGGCGTCCTCGACCCGGTTGAACCAGTCGGCGGCCGATGACAGGGCGGTGTCGTCGATCACCTGGCAGGTGAAGCCCTCGGCGGCGATGGCGGCGGCGACGCGCTCCACGAAGGCGCGGATCGGGCGCGGCCGGGCCGAGATGAAGCCGAAGACGCTGGGTTCGCCTCCGCCGGATCGCCGGTCCCGGGCGCGCTGGATCATCAGCCGGGACAGCTCGACCATCAGGTCCGGCTCGGTTCGGGCGGCTTCGAAGAAGGCGTCGCGGGGCAGGGCGAGGATCTCGGAGTCGCGCAGGGCCACGACGTCGGCGGTGTGGGCGCCGCCGGCCAGCATGGCCATTTCGCCGGCCGGCTCCCCGGGCCGGATGACGCCGACGAACTGGGGCGGCTGGTCGTTGGCCTCGCGCCGGAAGACGCCGAGGCGGCCGGCGCGCAGCAGGTAGAGGGTGTCGGCGGGGTCGCCCTCGGCGAACAGGGTCTCGCCCCCGGTCAGGGCGAACCAGCTGGCCGGCGTGTTCTCGCCGCCCTCGAAGATGCGGTGCAGGGCGTCTTCGAGGCGGTCGGAGCGGGGGGGCGGCATGGGGGAGGAGGGTCTGGGTTCTAGGGGCTAGGGGCTAGGGTCTGGGGCAGGGAATCGGGCCCGCCATCGTCGCAGCATTGCGCGGCTTCCCCTAGACCCTAGACCCTAGCGCCTGGAACCTACCACGCCCCCAGCTCCCGCAATTCGCGCACCAGCTCCGGCGGCAGATCGGTGGCGCCGGCGGAGGTCAGGTCGGCGGGGGCGTCGCGGTGCTCGAAATAGCGCCAGCCCTGGAAAGGACGCCGGGCCAGCGGCGCGGTGCGGATGACCCGGGACTCCAGCCTGATCTCGCAGCGGCTGGTCTTGCCCTCGCCGACGGTGGAGATGTCGAGGATCGGCTGTCGGCACAGCACGGAGCCCTTGATCACCCAGTAGAGCGAGCCGCCGTCCTCGATCTCCGCCGCACGCTTTGGCGTCATGCGGGTATGCACGATGCGCCAGTCGCTGCGCGCCGCGTTGCGCTCCAGCGTCTCGACGTCCGCGACGCCGACGCACAGCTTGATGATGTGGAGAGCCATGGTTCGGGCTTAACACCGGAATTCCGGCCGCGTCACGGCGACATTTTCGTCCGCCGCTGGCAGGATCGCGCCATGCAGTTCGACCGCCGCCAGATCGTCGCCGCCGGCCTCGGCCTCGCCGCCGCGACCATCGCCGCTCCCGCCCTCGGAGAAACGCCCATGTATGGACTGATCGGCCGCATGAAGGCCGTGCCCGGCCAGCGCGACGCGCTCGCCGCCATCCTGCTGGAGGGGACCGGCGCCATGCCGGGCTGCCTCAGCTACATCGTCGCCCGCGACCCCGCCGACGCCGACGCCCTGTGGATCACCGAGGTGTGGGACAGCCAGGACAGCCACCGCGCCTCGCTGCAACTGCCGGCCGTGCAGGCCGCGATCGCCCGCGGCCGGCCGCTCATCGCCGGCTTCGACAGCCAGACCGAGACCGAGCCGCTGGGCGGGGTGGGGCTGGCGGCGCTCTAGCCGGCCAGTTGAGAACCGGCGCCCGTGAAGGCGCGGCCCACGGCCATCATTTCATTGCCGCACCGATCCGCGTTGGCCTCGAGCTCCGCCACCGGCTCGGTCTTGATGTACGCCACCAGGACCTCCAGCCATTTCACGTCGGGCGTCCGCCCGGACAGGCGGCCGTAATAGAACATCGCGCCGGACGACAGCCCCGCCTGGGTCTCAGGGTCCTCGGACGAACCGGCCGCGACTACCGCGAGGGCGAAGCATTGAAGGTCGGCCTGGTCGGCCGGCTTGAGATCTTGCTGGGTCGACAGGGCCAGGGCGGCCACGACGGCGAGAAGCGACATCAGGAAGCTCCGGAAGGGGTGACGACCGCCAGCACGGTTCCCTCGCCCACCTGCTGGCCGACGGCGACGGGGACGGTTTCGACCACGCCGTCGAAGGGGGCGACGAGAGCGTGCTCCATCTTCATCGCCTCGAGCACCACGATGGGCGCGCCCTTGGCGACCGCGTCGCCGGCCGCGGCCGGGGCGGCGACGATCTTGCCGGGCATGGGCGCGCGGAGCGAGCCGTCCGAGGCGGGGCCGGCGCCGCCTTCGGCCTGGTGCGTTGCGGGTTCGAAGGTCCAGGCCTGGCCGTCGTGGAACAGCACGTGCTCGTCGACGACGCGGCCGAGTTCCCGGTCCGGCTTGCCGTCGTGAAACAGGGTGACGCCGCCGGTCAGGACGTACGCCTCGACAGTCGTCCCCGACAGATCGACGGACCAGGTGCTGCCGTGCACGCCGGGCGTCGGGCGACCTTCGATCAGGGCGCCGTCGAGCCGGGCCTGCTGCGGAGCCGGGCGGGCGCCGTTCATGCGGAAGCCATAGAGGCCCGTCGAGGTCGGGGCCCAGGGCTCGCCGCCGCGGCCGGGACGGTCGCAGGGACGCACCCACTCCTCGTCATGATGGGCGTCGGACGCCAGGACGGCGAGGGCGGCGGCCCGGATCTCCGCGGGCGGCTCGATCGCCGTCAGCGACGTCTCCTCGGCGGCGATGAAGCCGGTGTCGACGTCGCCGGCGATGAAGCGCGGGTGTTCCAGGCAGCGCTTGAGGAAGCCGGCGTTGGCCTTGACCGGCCACACCTCGACCTCGCCGCAGGCCGCCGCCAGTTCAGCCGCCGCCGCCTCGCGCGTGTCGGCGTGGACGATCAGCTTGGCGATCATCGGATCGTAGAACTGGCTGACCTCGCTGCCCCAGGTGACGCCGGTGTCGACGCGGATGTCCTCGGGAAGCCGGATGTGCTCCAGCGTGCCGATCGAGGGCAGGAAGCCGTTGGCGGGATCCTCGGCGTAGAGCCGGGCCTCCATGGCCCAGCCGTTCAGGGGGATGTCTTCCTGCTGCACCGGGATCGGCTCGCCGGCCGCGACGCGCAGCTGCCATTCGACCAGGTCGACGCCGGTGATGGCCTCGGTGACCGGGTGTTCGACCTGCAGACGGGTGTTCATCTCCATGAACCAGATGCGGTCGGCCTTGAGGCCCTCGGAGGCGTCGGCGATGAATTCGATGGTGCCGGCGCCTTGGTAGTTGACGGCCTTGGCCGCCCGCACGGCGGCGGCGGTGACGGCTTCGCGGGTGGGAGCGTCCATGCCGGGGGCGGGGGCCTCCTCGACCACCTTCTGGTGGCGGCGCTGCAGCGAGCAGTCGCGCTCGTGCAGGTGGACCACGGTCCCGTGGCTGTCGCCGAACACCTGCACCTCGATGTGGCGGGGGCGGGTGATGTATTTCTCGATCAGGACGCGCGGGTCGCCGAAGGAGGACTGCCCTTCGCGCTGGGCCGAGGCGAGGCCGTCGGCGAAGTCCCCGGCCCGGTCGACCTTCTTCATGCCCTTGCCGCCGCCGCCAGCGACGGCCTTGATCAGCACCGGATAGCCGATCGCATCGGCCTCCTTCTTCAGGCGCTCGGGCGACTGGTCGTCGCCCAGATAGCCGGGGGTGACCGGCACCCCGGCCTCGATCATCAGCGCCTTGGCGGCGTCCTTGAGGCCCATGGCGCGGATGGCGGCGGGCGGCGGGCCGATCCACACCAGTCCGGCGGCCATGACGGCTTCCGCGAAGTCGGCGTTCTCGGACAGGAAACCGTAGCCGGGGTGGATGGCCTCGGCCCCGGTCTGCTTCGCCGCGGCCAGCACCTTGTCCGCGTCCAGATAGGACTCGCGCGCCGGGGCCGGGCCGATCAGCACCGCCTCGTCGGCCTCGCGCACGTGCAGGGCGTCGGCGTCGGCTTCCGAGTAGACGGCGATGGTGCGCAGGCCCATGCGGCGGGCGGTGCGGAACACGCGGCAGGCGATCTCGCCGCGATTGGCGACCA
>JAEYTA010000028.1 GCA_023434265.1 Pseudomonadota bacterium | reverse complement strand
GGGCGCCGGTGGCGCCGGTCGCATCCGAGGCGACGTTGCGAGCGCCCTCGCCTGCGGTTCCGGCGGCGGCCTGGGCGGCGGTGCCGCCGGGGGCCTCCTCGGCGCTCGCCGGGGTCATCGAGCCGCCCTTGGAGGCGACCCACGCTTCGAACTCGGCCTGGGTGACCACATTGATCTGGATCGGCATGAAGGCGTGATCGACGCCGCACAGCTCCGAGCACTGCCCGTAGAAGACGCCGGTGCGGTCCGCCCGGAACCAGGTTTCGTTCACCCGGCCGGGGACCGCGTCGACCTTCAGCCCGAAGGCGGGCAGGGCGAAGGCGTGGATGACGTCGGCGGCGGTGACCAGCACGCGCACGGTCTTGCCCACCGGAACCACGATCGGCTCGTCGGCGGCCAGGCGGTACGGAACGTTCCGCGCCTCCGCCTCGTCCTCCGGCAGCATGTTGGAAATGTATTCGGCGACGCCCTGGTCCGGGTACTCGTAGGCCCAGTTCCACTGGTTGCCGGTGGCCTTAACGGTCAGGTCCGGCGTCGGCATGTCGTGGTAGGCGAACAGCAGGCGGAACGAGAACAGCGAGATGAACACCAGGATGAGGACCGGAACGACCGTCCAGATCACCTCGATCAGGGTGTTGTGGCTCCACTTCGCCGGGACCGGGTTGGACTTCTTGTTGTAGCGGATGACGATCCAGATCAGCAGGCCGAGCACCAGCACGCAGATCGCCGTGATGATCGGCATCAGGATGAAGTCGTGGAAGTGGTGCGCCTCGACCTTGAGCGGCGAGGCGGCCGGCTGGAGGCCGAGCCCGTCCGGCGTGGGCTGACCGACCAGTTCCGGCCGCGAGTTGCAGCCGGCGAGTAGGGCCAGGCTCAGCGCGGCCAGGCCGCCGCCGACAATCGCCCGGGCCCGCGTGCCCATCCCCATGCGAGACATCCTCATCCTAATCCCGTTTCGTCGCAGGTGCTTGCGATCCAATCGCAAGCGGCCGCCGGGACATGCGCCCACGGCGGTACATGGCGGGGTCCATATCGCCCCCTCCCGCGCTTGCCAAGCGATTGAGCGCCGCCGCGACGAAAGGCGTCCGGATTAAATCGCCTTCATGTTTCGCAAGCTACCTTGTGGCGACAGATACCTTGCGATAGCGTCCGTCGGACCACAGGAGACGTTGATGTGCCTGAAACCATAGAGATCCAGCTCAAGAAGGGGGTGCTGACGCTCTGCGTCCTGGCCCTCCTCGACCGCGGCGACAGCTACGCCTACGAGATCGCCGCCACCCTGTCCGAGGCCATCGATATGGGCGAGGGCACCATCTACCCGCTGATGCGGCGGATGCAGACCGACGGCCAGGTCGAGACCTACCTCGTCGAATCGCCCTCGGGCCCGTCGCGCAAATACTACCGCCTGACCGACGCCGGCCGACGCGCCCTCGAGACGCAGACGGCCGACTGGCGCGCCTTCGCCCGCGCGGTCGACGCCATCGTGGACGCTCCGGCCGCTGCGGCCGACGCGCCTGCCCAAGAGGGAGCCGAACAATGACCCGCGCCGAATTCATGGCCCGGCTGAAGCAAGGCCTCGTCGGCCTGCCGATGGCCACCGCCGCCGAGATCGCCGCCGACTACGAGTCCCACTTCGAGGACGGCGCCGCCGCCGGCCGTTCGGAGGCCGAAATCGCCGCCGCGCTGGGCGATCCGAACCGTCTCGCCCGCGAACTGCGCGCCGAAGCCGGAGCCCGGCGCTGGGGCCAGGAGCAGACCGCTTCGTCCGCGGCCGGGGCCATCTTCGCCATCCTCGGCCTCGGAGCCATCGACATCCTGATCCTGCTGCCGATCGTGCTGCCGGTGTTCGGGACCATGCTGGCCATGCTGCTCACCGGAGTGGGCGTGTTCATCGCCGGCGGCTTCGTCCTTGCGGTCGGTCCCTTTGTGGGCGCGCCCGGAGGCGTTCTGGGCGCGGTGCTGCTGGGCGTCGGCCTGATGGGGCTGGGCCTGTTCATGGGCGGCCTGTTCGCCCTGCTGACCAAGTGGCTGATTGACGCGACCATCTGGTACGCGCGCCTCCACTACCGGGTGCTCAAGCCGGCGCTCGAACCGCAATCCGCGATCCAGGCCTGAGGGAGGACCGACATGATCCGCAATCTTCTGATCATCACCGGCGTCGGCCTGTTGCTGGCCGTCGTCGGCATCGGCGGGGCCATGGCGCTCGGCGGCCGCGACCTGGCCCGCCACGACTGGACCTGGGTGCTCACCGACGACGGCGACCGCGACAGCGTGCGCATCGAGCGCGGCGTGCAGACGCCCCCGGACGTGACCCGCACCCTCGCCTGGGACGGCGGCGAGCGCCTGCTGCTCGACCTGCCGGCGGACGTGACCTTCGTCCAGGGGCCTGACGCCGGCGTGGTCATCACCGGCCCGGCCGGCATGATCGATGGAATCCGCCTGAACGACGGGCGGCTGGTCATGGATGACGACGACGACCGCCCCGAGCACGCCTACGTCCGTTGGGGCCGCGGGGGCATCCGGGCCTGGAGCGACAGCGACCGGGTCAAGGTCACGGTCACCGCTCCCTCCGTCACCGCCTTCGAGATCATCGGGTCTTCCGATGTCTCCATCCGCGACTACGACCATCCGGCCCTGGCCCTGACCGTGTCCGGCAACGGCGATGTGGAGGTGGAGGGCCAGACCCGCTCGCTGGCCATCGAGATCACCGGCTCGGGCGACGTCGACGCCGACCGCCTGGCGGTGACCGACACGACCATCGACATCACTGGCTCCGGCGACGTGCGCGTTGGCCCGACCGGAGAGGTCAAGGTCGACCTGGCCGGCTCGGGCGACGTCAACCTGACCCGCCGCCCCGGCCGCCTCATCCAGCAGGTGTCCGGAAGCGGCGACATCGACGAATACTGACCCACCCGCATCTCCCTTCCCGGCCCGGGAAGGGAGATGCTGCGGTGACACCCGGTCGGCCGGCGCCTATCTAGGCTCCATGACCGTCCCCGTTTCCCAGCCCGCCATCCTCGACAGCGCCGATCTCGGCGCCGACGAGGCGCTCTCCATCGTGCAGGGGGCGCTGGCCGGCGCCGACGACGGGGAGTTGTTCCTCGAACGCTCCGAGTCCGAGTCGCTCGTCTTCGACGACGGCCGGCTCAAGTCCGCCGCCTACGACGCCACCGAAGGCTTCGGCCTGCGGGTCGTGGCGGGCGAAACCGCCGGCTACGCCCACGCCAACGAGATCAGCGCCCCGGCGCTGCGCCGCGCCGCCGACAGCGCCGCCCTCGCCCGCGCCGGGCACGCCGGGATCGCGGCCGACGCCCCGGCGTCCACCAACCGCAAGCTCTACGACGAGGTCGATCCCCTCGCCTCGCCCGCCTTCTCCGACAAGATCGCCCTGCTGGGCGAGATCGACGCCTGGGCGCGCGCCCGCGATCCGCGGGTGGTGCAGGTTTCCGCCTCGCTGACTGGCGAGCGGCGGCAGGTGGAGATCCTGCGCGGTGACGGCCGTCTGGTGCGCGACATCCGTCCGCTGGTGCGTCTGAACGTCTCGGTGACGGTGGAGAAGGACGGCCGCCGCGAGAGCGCCTCGGCTGGCGCGGGCGGACGCGCGGGGTTCGAGACCTGGATCGCTCCCGACCGCTGGCAAGGGCAGGTCGACGAGGCCCTGCGTCAGGCCCTGGTCAATCTCGACGCGATCGACTGCCCGGCTGGCGAGATGGACGTGGTGCTCGGCGCCGGCTGGCCCGGCGTGCTGCTGCACGAAGCCATCGGGCACGGCTTCGAGGGCGACTTCCACCGCAAGGGCAGTTCCGTATTCACGGGCCGGATGGGTCAGCGGATCGCCGCTCCGGGAGTCACCGTCGTCGACGACGGCTCCATCGCCGGCCGGCGCGGCTCCCTGACCGTGGACGACGAGGGTACGCCGACGTCGCGCACCGTCCTGATCGAGGACGGGATCATGGTCGGGCTGATGCACGACCGCCTCTCCGCGCGTCAGCTCGGCGCCCGGGCCACCGGCAACGGCCGGCGCCAGTCCTTCGCGCACATGCCGATGCCGCGCATGACCAACACCTTCATGGAAGGCGGCAAGGACAGCCGCGCCGACATGATCGCCTCGACGAAGCGCGGCCTCTACGCCGCCAACTTCGGCGGCGGCCAGGTGGACATAACCAACGGCAAGTTCGTCTTCCAGTGCACCGAGGCCTACCTGATCGAGGACGGGAAGATCACCGCCCCGGTGCGCGGCGCCACCCTGATCGGCGACGGGGCCACCGCCCTGACGAAGATCGAAATGATCGGCGACGACTTCGCCTTCGATCCCGGCGTCGGAGTCTGCGGCAAGGCTGGACAGGGCGTCCCCGTCGGCATCGGCCAGCCCAGCCTCAAGATGGGCGGGCTGACGGTGGGCGGGACAGCTGTCTAGGGAAGAGGGCTTGGGACTCAGGGGTCAGGAGCGGAACCGCGCCTCGCATGAGGCCGCAGCCCCCCTCACCCTGATCCCCAATCCCTAATCCCTAATCCCTGATCCCTGCCCTCCACTCCGGCCCCTCGATCTCGAAGCCCCGCGCCTCGAGGCCGTCCAGCACGCCGCCCTCCTCGGCCAGAAGGCGCAGCGGGGCGACGCCCATCGTGACCCCGGTGGAGATCAGGGAAGTCTCGATCGCCGCCGCCCAGTGCTGGCGCAGTTGCGGCGCGATCTCCGGGTCGCCCCAGGGCCAGCACTGATAGACGGCCCGGTCGACGGGAGAAGCCACCACATCGGCGACGCGCAGAGCGCGCCAGTCCTCGGCCCGGTCGCGCGTGGCGTTCGGCCCCGCCTCGGCGGCGGCGATGGCCGCCTCGACGCAGGGCACGTGGACCGACTGCGGCGCCTCGATCAGGCTGTCGACGATCTCGTCGCCGCGCACGATTCCCACCGGCCGGACCGGTATGCGGGCGCGCCGCGCCGCGCGCCGGATGACGTCCGTGGCGTCTTCGCCGCCGCCGCGCGGCGCATAGCCGGCCCTGTCCTGCATCAGGTCGAAGCCGAGGATCAGCAGGCTCTTCTGACGCCAGTCCTGGTTTCTTTCACCCGCCATCAGGGCCTCCAGTCGCGCCTGATACTCCGGAGACAGGTACACGGCGGTGGAATGGCCGCGCGGCATGCGCGTGATGGTCCGGGCTCTCCAGATGACACGTAGCAGATCGGAGAACGACGCCCGCCCCTCCTGCGGAGTCAGAATCTGATCGGCGCGCCCCGCCGCCGCCTCGAGATCGTCGGGCCGCCACGTCACGTCCCGCGGAATGCTGGCGATCGCCCCGACGAGGATGAGGGTGCTGTCGCCGCGCGTCACGGTCCACATCGGCGCCCCCGACCGCCTGGCCAGCACGACGATTTCGTCGAGACGCGTCGGCGCCTCCTCTTGGGGCTCCGGAGACGGAACCTGGGCGACGGCCGGCGACGTCAGGCCCAGGGCGGCGGCGAGGAGAAGGGCGACGGTTTTCATAGGAGACCCCGTTTCAAGTATCGACGGCCGCAGGCATCGACTTATTCAGAACGCAAGCGTGACGGGCGTGTAATCATGTCGGCGATTTAATCCACATTTCGGTTATGTAACTGGAGATGGTCGTCCGCCGCCGTCACACCTCTCGTCACACGACGAGGGGAGTTCTGCAATGTCGAAGACCATCCTGCTGGCGACCACGGCCCTGTTCCTGAGCGCCGGCGCGGCCGCGGCGCAGACGACCCCGGCTCCGGCCAGCGCGCCCCAGGCGGAGGCCGGCCAGCAAGGCGTGCTGGTCTTCACGCCGGACTTCTTCGCCGACCAGCGGCCCAACACCGCGCTGGACATGGTCGAACGGGTGCCCGGCTTCTCGGTCTCCGACGGCGATGGCAGCCGCGGCTTCGAGGGCGCCGTCGGCAACGTCCTGATCAACGGCTCCCGCCCCGCCTCCAAGAACGACACCGGCTCCGCGGTGCTCAATCGCACCCTGGCCAGCCAGGTCGAACGCATCGAACTGGTCCGCGGCGGCGCGCCGGGCATCGACATGCAGGGCTATGCGGTGGTGGTGAACGTCATCACCCGCACCGAATCCAGCCGCCAGTCGATCTTCACCGCCAACGCCGCCCTGTTCGAAGGCGGGCAGGACCTCTACGGCGGCAGCTACCAGTTCACCGCCCGCGAGGGCGAAACGACCTGGGGCGTGACCCTGAGCGACGGCATGTCGATGAGCGACGCCAACGGCGTCGGCCCGGTCGTGCGACGCGACGGCGCCGGGACGATCATCCGCACCGAGGACTACTGGAACGACCAGTACGGCGGCGGCACCTCGATCCGCGGCAACTACGCCACGCCCCTGCTCGGCGGCAAGATCGACCTGACGGCCCGCTACGGCGTCAACGACTTCCACGCCATCGCGCTTCAGACCGCACCCGGCGTCGAGCGCGAGAACCTGTTCGACGAGGACGGATCGGGCGGGGAGTTCGGTGTCGTCTACACCCGGCCGCTCAGCCCGCGCCTGAACCTCGAGACCCGCTTCATCCATCAGTTCAATGATTTCGACTTGTCCTCGATCGCCCGCGACAGCATCGGCGGCGTCGACAGCCCCGAACAGCGCTTCGTCTCGACCGGCAATGCGTCAGAGACCATCTTCCGCAACCTGGTGCGGTTCGAGCGCTCGCCGTCGCTCACCTTCGAGGCCGGGGGCGAGATCGCCTACAACATGCTCGAGACCGAGCAGGCCTATTCGGTCGGCGGGGTGCCGGTGCCCCTGCCCTCCGCCTCGGTGAAGGTGGAGGAGCTGCGCGGCGAACTGTTCGGCAAGGGCACCTGGCGGATGCGCGAGGATCTGACGCTCGAGGGCGGCCTTCGCCTCGAGGCGTCCGAGATCAGCCAGTCGGGCGACGCGGACCAGTCCAAGACCTTCTTCTTCCCCAAGCCGCGCCTGCTCGCCACCTGGACGCCGTGGGCGGGGCACCAGTTCCGCTTCCGCTTCGAGCGGGAACTTGGCCAGCTGGACTTCGGCGATTTCGCCGCCTCCTCGGACCTCGAGGACGAGAACGTGCTGGGCGGCAACGCCGACCTCGAACCCGAACAGCGCTGGATCAGCGAGGTGACCTGGGAGCGGCGCTTCTGGGGCGACGGCATCGTCTCGCTGGGTTATCGTCACGACGAGATCGTCGACGCCATCGACGTGATCCCGCTGGACCAAGGCCTTTCGGCGGTCGGCAACATCGGCGACGGGACCTCCGACCAGCTGTCGGTGAACATCCTGGTCCCGATGGACCGGTTCGGCTTCACCGGCGGCCAGATCGGCTTCCGCAACAACTGGATCCATACCGAGGTCACCGACCCCACCACCGGCGAGACGCGCGCGATCTCCGGCATCCGTCCGTCGCAGCCGATCTTCACCGTCGAGCAGGACATCACCTCCTGGAAGCTGCAATGGGGCGCGGCCTACATCGAGAGCCTGCATCAGTTCAGCTACGACCCGGACCAGACCTCCGGCTTCCGCGGCTCGGACTATTTCGAGCTCTGGGCCGAGTACAAGCCGACGCCGACCCTCTCGCTGCGCGCCCAGGTCAACGTCTGGAACGACTTCGAGGTCGAACGGACGGTCTACGCCGACCGCACGCCGGCGCGGCCGATCGCCTTCGTCGAGAGCCGCGCCATCGACCCGCGCACCTTCTGGTCGCTGCGCCTGCGCAAGACCTTCTGACGCCGGCAGGCCGGGGCGGGCGCCGATCCGCCCCGAGCCTTGCGGCGAATTAATCCACCTGTCGCGCTTGTAACTGGAGCCGCCCCGCGCCGCCCGGCACCGTCGCGGCAGAGGGAGAGGGTCTCATGCGAAAGTCGTTCTGGCTGGCCGGCGCCGCCGCCACCGTGCTCGCCGCGCCCGCGGCGGCCCAGACGCCGCCGGCGCCCTCGCCCGACCCGCGGAGCGCGGCCGAGGCCCCGGTCCCCACCGGGGCGACCTCGCAGGCCCCCGAGGTCGACGCCGCCCAGCAGGGGGTGCTGGTCTTCGAGCCCGCCTTCTTCGCCGACGCCAGGCCCGACACCGCGCTCGACATGATCATGCGCCTGCCGGGCTTCGGCCTGGATACCGGCGACACCGGCACGCGCGGTCTGGCCGGAGCGGCCGGCAACGTGCTGATCAACGGCCAGCGGCCTTCGTCCAAGAGCGACGGCCTCGATCAGGTTCTGCGCCGCATCTCCGCCGCCGGCGTGGCCCGCATCGAGCTGATCCGCGGCGGCGCGCCCGGCATCGACATGCAGGGCCGCTCGGTGGTCGCCAACGTCGTCCTCAGCCGCACGGTGACGACCGAGCGGGTGTTCGAGAGCAACACCTACTTCTACCCGGACGGCTACGCCGGACCGGTCCTCGCCGGCCGCTATTCGCGGCGTTCCGGCGACGATTCCGTCGAGGCCTCGATCAGCGCCACCACCGACCGCACCGACGGCACCGGCGACGGTTTCCGTCGCCGCTACGACGCGAACGGGAGCCTGCTTCAGGACGCCGACCTCGTGCTGTGGGACCGCTTCCGCAATGTGCGCGCGACCGGCGCCGTGCAGCGCGGCCTGGCCGGCGGCCGACTGCGCGTCAACGGCCTCCTCAGCTGGTTCGGCAACGAGAACTCGCAGGACGTGCTGATCCGTTCGGGCGCCGGCGTGGACAGCTTCAACGACGAGGAGTCCGACTCCATCAACAGCGAGCTGGGCGTCAACTGGACCCGTGACCTGGGCCCGCGCACGGCGCTGGAGCTGATCGGCCTGCAGCGCTACTCTACCGAGGACTACGCCGGCTTCTCCGAGGCCGGCGGCGACAACTCCCTGTTCACGGCCGACGCGACCTCGGGCGAATCGATCGCGCGCGCCGTGCTGCGCTACCGCCCGTCCGACGCCTGGGCGGTCGAAACCGGCGGCGAGGTGGCGTGGAACTTCCTCGACAGCGCCACGGCCTACGAGGAGAACGGCGTCCCCGTGCCCCTGCCCTCCGCCGCCGTGCGCGTCGAGGAGCTGCGCGGCGAGCTGTTCGGCCAGACCACCTGGCGGCCCAATCCCGAGTTCACCCTCGAATTCGGCCTGCGCGTCGAGGTGTCCGAGATCAGCCAGTCCGGCGACAGCGACCAGAGCAAGTCGTTCGTCTATCCCAAGCCCCGCGTCCAGGCGACCTGGACCCCGTGGGCCGGCCACCAGTTCCGGCTCCGCCTCGAACGCGAGGTGGGCCAACTCGACTTCGGCGACTTCGTTGCCTCGGCCGACATCGACATCGGCGAGGTCGAGGGCGGCAATCCCGACCTCGAGCCGGACAAGACCACCATCGTCGAGGCGGTCTACGAGCGGCGGTTCTGGGGCGAGGGCGTGCTGGAGCTGTCGGCGGCGCACGGCGAGGTCGAGGACGTGATCGACGTCATTCCCCTGACCGGCGGCTTCGACGGGGTCGGCAACATTGGCGACGGCTCGTTCGACCAGTATCAGATCCGCGTGACCCTGCCGCTGGACAACCTCGGCCTGGCCAACGCCCGGCTGCAGGCGCGCGGCAGCTGGGCCCACACCGAGGTGACGGACCCGGTGACCGGCGAGACGCGCCGCTTCCAGGGCAACCAGGCCTTCGGCTGCGGCGTCGCCTTCAACCACGACCTCATGGGCGGGCGCTGGTCGTACGGCTTCGACCATGGCTGCAACGTCGACAAGGGCCGCATCTTCCGCGTCCGCGAGGTCCGCGCCCTTTACGCCGAACCCTTCGTCACCCTGTACGGCCAGTGGAAGCCGCGCACCGACCTGACCGTCCGGGTCGACATCGGCAACGCCACCGACCGGGCCGTCGGCTACGACCGGGAGATCTACGCCGGCCCCCGCGACAGCGCCCCGCTGGCCTTCCGCGAGGTGCGCCGCACCCGCATGAGCCCGTGGCTGTTCCTGCAGATAAGAAAGACCTTCTGAAGAAGGCGGACCCACCCCCAGCAACTGACGCGTCCGTTTGCCCGGGACGCAAAAAGGGCGGAGCCGCGAGGCCCCGCCCTTCCTGTTTTCAGCGCTTCGCTGGCCGTCAGGCCGGCGTGCTGGCGTGCGGCCGGGCGACGTTGCCGTCCTCCTGGCCGCGATCAGTGACGTCCGGCCCCGGGTGGTTGTCCCGGTCGTTGGCGCCATGCGACCAGCCCTTGATCAGGAAGCTGATCAGGATGAAGGCGATGCCGATGCCGACGCCCCACTTGCCGAGGGTGTCGAAGCCGGCCAGCGAGGTCTGCAACGCCCCTTGCGGGTCCAGCACCTGGCCGCCGACGGTCTCGGTGCCCATCAGGCCGGCGATGTGGCCGCCGACGAACTGGGCGATCGAGCTGGCCAGGAACCACACCGCCATCATGAAGCTGACCACCGAGGCCAGCGACAGCTTGGTGATCTCCGACAGGCCGACCGGCGACAGGAACAGCTCACCCGTCGTGTGCAGCATGTACAGCAGGGCCAACATGATCAGCGGCATCTGGAAGGCGCTGTTGACCATGCCCGAGCCGGCCGCCCAGACCACCACCAGGAAGCCGAGGCCGACCTGCACGAGGCCGAGACCGAACTTCATGGTCGGGTTCGGGTCCATCTTCTTGGAGGCCAGCCAGGCCCACAGCGCCGCGAAGATCGGCGCGAAGATCAGGATGAAGCCGGCGTTGAACGACTGCACCTGCGCGGCCGTGATGGTCGCGTCGATCCAGAAGCCCGAGGGCGTGATCCCCGCGGCTTCCAGCTGGGCCGGGGTGCCGACGGTGATGCCGAGGAACTGCATGGCAACCGGGGTGATGGTCAGGTCGACGTTGCGGTCGGCGAACAGGTTCAGCGAGGTGCCGGCCTGTTCGAAGAGCGTGAAGAACACCACCGCGCCGAAGATCAGCACCACGGCCAGCATCATGCGCTGACGCTGCACCCAGGTCTTGCAGACGAAGGCGATGATCCAGGCGATGGCGATCAGCGACAGCAGCGTCGAGATGCCCAGCACGGTGCCGACCAGCGCGTTGCGCTGGACCATGAACCACACGATGGCGACCCCGAGGATGGCCAGGATGTAGATCAGCCATTCGCGATTGATCGGACCGAACAGCGGGCGCTTGATCAGCTCGGGGTTCGGCGGCTCGCCATTGCCCTGCAGCAGGGGCTTGCCAAGCACGAAGACCACGAAGCCCAGCGCCATGCCGACGCCGGCGAGGCCGAAGCCGGCCCACCAGCCGACCGTCTGGCCGAGGAAGCCGCACAGCACCGCCGCCCAGAAGGCTCCGAGGTTGATGCCGTAGTAGTAGAGGGTGAAGCCGGAATCCCGCCGGGGATCGCCCTGCGGATATAGCTGGCCGACGATGGTCGAGATGTTCGGCTTCAGGAAGCCGACGCCCATGATGATCAGCGAGATGGCCAGGTAGAAGCTGTTGACGCCGTTCGTGTCGCGGGTCGCCGTCATGACGTACTCGCCGTCCGGCAGGACGGCTGGCAGCGACGCGCCGGCGGGCAGGCCGTCAAGTTGCAGGCCGCCGCCTTCGGCCGGACCGAAGGCGTAGCGTTGGCCATCGACCATGATGCCGACCTCGCGGGCGGCGCCGCGGCCCTCGCTGACCACCTCGTACTGGGCCCCGGCGTAAGTCAGGGTCTCCGTCGCCGGGCGGCCCTCGTAAGCCATCAGACTGTGGCCGGCGACCAGCAGCAGGGCCCCGAAGGCGATGGCCTTGCGGGTGCCGATGTAGCGGTCCGCCAGGATGCCGCCGACCAGCGGCAGCAGATAGACCAGCGAAGTGTAGGAGCCGTAGGTCGCCGACGCCGTGGCGTCGTCGAACAGGAAGTGCTGGGTCAGGTAGAAGATCAGGATGCCGCGCATGCCGTAGTAGGAGAACCGCTCCCACATCTCGGCGAAGAACAGGATGATCAGCCCCTTGGGGTGGTTCTTCAGGATCTGCATCAGCACCGGGATGCCCGTGAGGGCGGTGACGATCAGACCGACGATGATGACGATGTTCATGCGCGGGCTCCCCCTTGCCGGGCCCGAAGCCCTTCAGGCGCCTTGCGCGCGCCCTGTTCGACCGTTCGGATCAACGGCTTACTCCCTGTAACTCTGCGCCCCACCTGACGCGCGAAGGCGCATAAGCAGCACGGTCGGCAAAGCCGGACAAGGGTTAAGGGTAAATTGGGCGGCCTGCATGCGTCTCGACGGCCCTTGAGTTGCGACCCGGACTGGCCGACCCTGCCGGCATGAAACACCCCGTCCGTCTGACATCCCTCGCCGCCGCCCTCGCCCTCCTCGCGACGCCCGCCGTCGCCCAGGAGGCGCCGCGCTGGTCGTTCGCCATCCATGGCGGGGCAGGGGTGATCGAGCGCGACAGCCTGAGTCCCGAGCAGGACGCCGCCTATCGGGCCGCCCTGCACCGGGCGCTGGAAGCGGGTTCGGCCGTGCTGGCCGAGGGCGGCGCGGCGCTCGACGCGGTGCAGGCGGCGATCCAGGTGATGGAGGACGATCCGCTGTTCAACGCCGGCCGCGGCGCGGTCTTCACCGCCGCCGGCCGCAACGAGCTGGACGCCGCCGTCATGGATGGGAGCAACCTGCAGGCGGGCGCCGTCGCCGGCCTGACCACGACCCGCCACCCGATCGCCGCCGCCCGCGCGGTGATGGAGCAGTCGCCCCACGTCATGCTGATCGGAGAGGGCGCCGACAGCTTCGCCGCCTCGGTCGGGCTGGAGCAGGTCGAACCGTCCTTCTTCTTCACTGAGCGCCGCTGGCAGGGCCTCGTGCGCGCTCTCGAACAGCAGGGCCAGCCGGTCCCCGAACGGCCGGAAGGCGCGCCCTCGCCGCAAGCCTTCAACGATCTCCCGGCCCCGCCGCTGAACGAGCGCAAGTTCGGCACTGTCGGCGCCGTGGCGCTGGACAGCCAGGGCCGGCTGGCGGCGGGCACCTCGACCGGCGGCATGACCGCCAAGCGCTGGGGCCGCGTCGGCGACGTGCCGGTGATCGGCGCCGGCACCTACGCCTCCAACGCCGACGGCTGCGCCGTCTCGGCGACCGGCTCGGGCGAATATTTCATCCGCTCGACGGTGGCCCGGGACATCTGTTTCCGCACGCGGGAGGGCGCGGCGGTGCAGGCGGCCGCCGACGCGGAGATCGCCGACGTCGGCTCGATCGGCGGCGACGGCGGGGTCATCGTCATGAGCCCCGACGGCACGCCCGCCTTCGCCATGAACACCTCGGGCATGTACCGCGGCAGCGTGTCCAGCGGGCGCCCGGCCGCTGTGGCCATCTACGCTGACGAGGACCCGCGGCCGTGACCCAGGGCGCGACCATCGACCTCGCCGAGAAGTTCGCGGCCTTCACCGACCACTGGCGGCCGCGCGTCGCCGCGCGGCTGAACGGTCAGGACATCCGGCTGGTCAAGGTCCAGGGCGTCTTCCACTGGCACAGCCACGCCGACGCCGAGGAGATGTTCCTGGTCTGGAAGGGCGAGTTCCGGGTCGAGTTCCGTGACCGCGTGGAGACGCTGGGGCCGGGCCAGTTCCTCGTCGTGCCCCGCGGCGTCGAACACCGCACCGCCGCCGACGACGAGGCCGAGGTGTTGATCTTCGAGCCGTCGGAGGTGGTCAACACCGGCGATGCGCCGGTCTCGGAATTCACCGCGCCGCAGGGACAGACCGTCTGATGGCCGACCGCGATCACCCCGGCGTCATCGCCCCGCCGCCGCTGATCTACTTCGCCTTCCTGTTGGCCGGCTGGGGGTTGTTCAAGCTCGGCCAGCAGCCCGCCGCCATCGACGCGGGCCTCGGCTGGCTGGCGTGGGGTTTCGGCCTCGACGTGCCCGTGCGCCGCGGGGTGGCCATCGTGCTGATTGTCGGCGGCCTGCTGCTGGACGGCGCCGCCGCCGGCTATTTCCGCCGCATCGGCACGGCGGTGGAGCCGTGGAAGCCCTCGACCGCCCTGGCCACCGGCGGCCTCTACGGCCTGAGCCGCAACCCGATCTACCTCGGCTTCGCGATCACCTACATCGGCTTGGCCGTCGCCATGAACAGCCTCGTCGCCCTGGCCCTGCTGATCCCCTGTCTGCTCGTCGTCGATCGCTTCGTGATCGCCCGCGAGGAGCGCTATCTCGCCGGAAAGTTCGGGGCCGAATACGACGCCTATCGCGCCCGGGTGCGGCGATGGCTGTGAACGACGACGAGCTGTCGATCATGGCCATCGAGGAGCTGGACGCCGCCTGCGCCCTGCCTTGGCCGGACATCCGCAAGATCACCCCGTGGGGCGACAGCTTCACCGGCTTCGCCCCCTCGGGCCGTGAGGTCGAGGTCGAGCGCCGCTACCTCTGGGCCCACGAGCCGGAGGGCGCGGTGGCCGTCGAGGTCGAGGTGCGCGCCGTCGGCGGTCGGCAGGGGGCCGAGGCGCGGGCCTTGATCACCCCGAGCAGCTGACCGCTCGCCTGTCGCGCGAAACGCGGCCACGTTGACCTTTCCCGTTGCCAAGCGTCGCCGTCGCGGCAGAATGCCGTTCGCCGCGAGCCGCGGCGCTCCAGCGGGGGAGTTCCATGTCGTACGGCGACGACTTCGTCACGGCCGATCCGGCCGGCGCCCCGCTGGACCCGCCGATCCTGATCGGCGCCGATCCGGTGATGTGGATCGCGCTGGGCCTGCTCCTGCTCGCCGCCGGCCTGTTCGGCTGGTGGCTGGGCGCGCGATCGGGCCCGCGGACGGGCGACGCCACATCCGCCATCTGGAAGGCGATCGACAAGGCCGCCAAGGAGGCGATGAAGGCCGACGACCATGCGCTGCGCGGACGGGCCGACCACCTGCTCGGCGTCGTCGATCGCCGGTTGGGCCGCACCCTGGCGGTCGGCGGCGCGGCGGACGGCCTGGCCGAACGGGTCGCGGCGCTGCGCGACGCCCATGCCGGCCGCCGGCCCGGGCCCCACGGCGGGCCGGATCACTCCGGCGACCACGGCTCCGATCACGGACACGGCGAACCGGAGCCCGGCCACGGCGCGGACGATCACCACCACCACGAGACGGACGGCGAGGCGCGCGCCTCGGCCGTGGCCTCGGGCATCACCATCAACGTCGCCGGCGGCTCCGTCCGCAGCGAACGATCGAAAGGCCATCACGGCTCGCGCGAACTGACGGCGCGCCAGCAGACCGAGGCTCTCCGTCTCGCCGTCGCCGCATTCAACGAGCACTGGCGCCACGAGGCCCTTCGGACCGGCGAACTGCGCGCGGCCCTGGCCGAACTGTCCGGCGACGGCGCTCCGCCCCCTCCGATCAGCGGCGTCCGCGCCGCACATTGAGCCGGACGGTTTCGCCGCCCGCAGAAACCGGCTAGGCCTCGGGCATGAAACTCGCCTCGCTCAAGCACGGCCGCGACGGCCGCCTCGTCCTCGTCTCGGACGACCTCGCCTGGTTCACCGACGCCTTCCTCATCGCGCCGACCCTGCAGGCGGCGCTGGACGACTGGGAGCGGGTCGAGCCCGATCTGCGCGCCCTCGCCGAAAGCCTGGAGCACGGCGCCGTGCCGCGCGGCCGCTTCCACGAGCGCGAGGCCGCCGCCCCCCTGCCCCGCGCCTACCAGTGGGCCGACGGCTCGGCCTATGTGAACCACGTGGCCCTGGTCCGGCAGGCCCGCGGCGCCGAGATGCCGGAGAGCTTCTGGACCGACCCGCTGATGTACCAGGGCGGCTCCGACGGCTTCCTGGGCCCGCGCGACGCCATCCCGCTGAAGGACGAGGCCTGGGGCTGCGACCTCGAGGCCGAGATCGTCGTCGTCACCGACGACGTACCCCAGGGCGTGACCCGCGAGGAGGCGCTGGGCCACATCCGCCTCGTCGGCCTCGTCAATGACGTGTCGCTGCGCAACCTGATCCCGGCCGAACTCTCCAAGGGCTTCGGCTTCGTCCAGTCCAAGCCGGCCTCGGCCCTGTCGCCGGTGTTCGTGACGCCCGACGCGCTCGGCGACCACTGGAAGGACGGCAAGCTGCACGGGACGCTGTCGGTGCAGCTGAACGGCCAGGAGTTCGGCAAGGCCGACGCCGGCGTCGACATGACCTTCGACTTCGGGACCCTGATCGCCCATCTGGCCAAGACCCGGAGCCTCGTCGCCGGCTCGATCATCGGCTCGGGCACGGTGTCCAACCGCGACGCCGACGGCGGCCCGGGCAAGCCGGTCAGCGAGGGCGGCCTCGGCTACTCCTGCATCGCCGAGGTCCGCACCGTGGAGACCATCCTGCGCGGCAAGCCGGAAACCGGCTTCCTCCGGCACGGCGACACCGTGCGCATCGAGATGCTCGACGACAGGCATCATTCGATCTTCGGAGCCATCGAGCAGACGGTGCAGCCGGCCTGACCCGGCCGCCGCCTCAGGGCTGCACCGGATAGCCGCGGAAAATCTTCGGCTTGGTCATCAGCACGTGGGTGGACACGCGGTCCACGCCGATGTCGCGCGCCACCAGCTGCTCGGCCAGCCGGGTCCACGACGCCATGTCCGGAACCACGACCTTCAGCAGGTAGTCGAAGTCGCCGGTGACGTGCGAGGCCTCCACCACCTCCGGGATTTCCGCCAGCGCCGCCTCGAAGGCCGCGAAGTTGGCCGGGTGGTGCTTCTCCAGCCAGATCTCGGCGAACACCACCAGCCGCGGCCCCAGCTTCAACGGGTCCAGCCGGGCCATGTAGCCGTCGATCACCCCCGCCCGCTCCAGCCGCTTCACCCGCGCCAGGCAGGCGCTCGGCGACAGCGCCACCTGTTCCGACAGCGCCTGGTTGGTGATGCGGCCGTCGGCCTGCAGCACCGCCAGGATGCGCCGGTCGATGCGGTCCAGCGGAGGGTCTGCGGCCATGGCGGCAGTGTACCGCAGATCCTGCGGTTTCTCCATGCACCTTCCGTCACCTCCACGCCGCAGCCCCCGGTATGTTCGCGAGTGAAGAGACCGCAGGATGTGCGGTCGCCCGCCCAGGAGATGCGACATGACCCGTGTTGACGCCAAGGATCGGTTGGAAGTGGCCCTGTTCGCCGCCGCCCTCTTCCTCGGCCTGCCGGCCACCATCCTGATCAGCGCCGCCCTCACCCGCTAGGCCGGATGGGGGCGGTCTTCGGCCCCGTTCCGCCTTTACACCCCTGCGTCGCCCACTAGGCTGCCCACGCGGCCAGGTGGCGTGAGGGTGATCGATGTACGGAATGCGGTGGGCGCTTTGCGCCGGAGTTTCGGTCCTGCTGGCGGCGGCTCCGGCGACGGCCAAGGACGACTGGGACTACGGCGAGGACGCCGCGCGCGACCTCGCCATCGCCGCCGTCACCTTCGAGAATTTCGGCATCGCCGTCCGCTGCATGGACGACAACCTGAGCGTGGTGATGTCGGGCCTGCCCGTGGGCACGGGCGAGCGCCCCCTGCGGCTGCAGCTGGGCGACGATGTCGAGGCCGAGTCGAAATGGGTCTCGGGTCGCGACAGCACCACCGTCTTTTCGGTCTGGCCCCGGGCGATGGCGACCCGCCTCAGCCAGGGCGGACGTCTTGTCCTGGACGCGCCCGACGGAGAGCAGACGCGCCGCTACGCCGTCGACCTGCCGGCCTCAGAGGCGGCGATCGGACGGGTGTTTCAGGCCTGCGGCCGGACCTTGGACCGGGGCGACGCGAGCCCGGCCCCCGACGGCGAGAGCTTCGCGGGCCTGAAGTGGATTCGCTCGCCCGAGGTCAACTTTCCCGACCGGGCGCGGTATGAGGGCGGGCTGGCCGCGATCCAGTGCGAGGTCGAGGCGAGCGGCGGCTTGCGCGCCTGTCGCGTCGAGAGCGAGTTCCCGGAGGGCAGCGGCTTCGGCCGCGCCGGCACCCTCGGGGCTCACCGCACCGCGCGGGTCGGCCCGATCGACCCCGCCGACGCCGACATCGCCGGAAGGTCGGTGACCTTCCTGGTCCGCTACTCGACGGCCAACGGCTTCCTGGCGCCGCCGCCCAGCCGCCTGCCGAACCGGGACGAGGCCTATGGTTCGCCCGGCTCGCGCGCGCGGCCGGCCGACTAGGCGGGCTGGCCCCGCAATCGCCGCAGCGCCTCCGCGCCCGCTTCTGTCGCCGGGACGACCACGTCCGGCTGCACGCCCACGCCCTCCCAATTCGTACCGGTCAGCGGGTGGCGCGCTTCGCCGATGGGCATGATCACCGTGAACCACGGTCCGAGATCCATGCCGGTCGAGGGATTGGCCCCGCCGCCGGTCGGCTCTCCGATCACCGTCGCCCGCCCTTCCGCCTGCAGGGCGTACGCCACCGCCTCGGCCGCCGAGAAGGTCCCCGGCCCGACCAGCACGACGATCGGCTGGGTCGGGAAGGCGGGCGTCGCGACCGGGTTGGCGTAGCGCTCGAACACGTCGCGGCCGCCGTCCTGCACACAGCCCTCCGGGTCGGCCGGGTCGGGCGCGCAGCGGCGGAAGGAGATGTCCTCCAGTCGCATCGGCTGCGGGGCGAAGTGACCCATCAGCTGGCGCAGGGCCGTCTCGCCCCCGCCGAGGTTCTGGCGCAGGTCCAGCACCAGGGCCCGAGCGCCGGCCAGGCGGCCCATCACCGCGTCGATGGCCGCCGCCGAGTCGGAGTGGCCGCTGAACGAGGCGAGGTCCAGCCAGGCGACGCCATCGTCCAGCACCTTCGCCTCTCGCACGCCCCAGCCATTTCGCGCCTCCATCGCGGCCGCCTGCTCCATCGACGGGGGCGGCCCCTCCGCCGCGACCTCGTCGCGGCTGCGCCCCTCCAGCCAGACCTGCAGGTGCTTGTCTCCTGAGACGGCCATCAGGTCGGCGTTGATGGCCAGCCGGAAAGCCTCGGGATCGGCGATCTCCAGCCAGGCCGCGCGCCGCTCGGCCAGCCGCGCCCGGATCGCCGGCGTCCGCTCGTGCATCACATAGTGAGCCAGCCTCCGGTCCAGCACGTCCAGCGCCCGCGCCCGCACCTCGCGCGTGATCGCCGCGTGCGGCCCCGCCGGCGCGTCCGCGTCCGCCTCCTGGGCCAGCACGGCCGCCGGGCCCTGGCAGGCCACGACCAGTCCGCCCAGCGCCGCCGCCATCAGTCGCTTCATCCGCATGATCGTCTCCTTGCCGGTCGGAGAGGCGCTCGCGATGCTTTACGGATGCGCGGCGGGGATTAAGCTTTCGACAGGTCCGCGCCGCCCGCGCGACCGGGGGAAGCCATGAACAACGAGCAACTCATCCCGATCATCGCCATCGCCGTGGCGCTGCCGCTGGTGCTGCTGCGCAATCGCCGGCCGCGCACCCTCCGGCCGAAGTGGATGTGGGTCGTGCCGGCGATCGTCGTCGCCCTGATCGGCTTCGGCCTGTGGGGCCTGAGCTTCGCCGATACGACGCGCGCGCCTTTCGCCGCCCTCGACTGGATTCTTCTGGCCGCCGGCCTGGCCCTCGGCGCCGCGGCGGGGTGGTGGCGCGGCAAGACGGTGGTCATCCATCGCGAGGCCGACGGCACGCTCAAGGCCCAAGCGTCGCCCATCGGCCTGATCCTGATCGTCGCCCTGCTGCTCGGACGCCGCGCCCTAGGCGCCTGGCTGGAGCCGCACGCCGCGGAGCTCGGCCTCAACGTCGTCGCCGTCCAGGACGCCTTCCTGCTGTTCGCCGTCGGCCTGGTCATCGCCCAGCGGGTCGAGATGTACATCCGCGCCCGCCGCATCGAGGCCGGAGCCGCTGACGCCCATCTCGAGGCCGCCGCCTGAGGGCGGGCCGATTGCCTACACCGGCGGCGCGCGCTACCTAGCCGGCCTGCCGTGAGACCCCATCGGCCTGTGCGGGCGTGGTGAAACTGGTAGACGCGCCGGACTCAAAATCCGGTTCCGAAAGGAGTGTCGGTTCGAGCCCGACCGCCCGCACCACCGGCCCTGCTTCAGAGAACGTCGAGGACCTTCTCCTTCGGCCGCGCCAGCACGGCGCCCTTCGGGGTTTTCACCAGCGGCCGTTCGACCAGGATCGGATGCTCGACCATGGCGGCGAGAATGGCGTCGTCGCTGACGCCGGCCTCCAGCAGCCCCAGCTCGCCGGCCAGGTCGCCCTTGGTCCGCATCGCCTCGCGCGGGGTCAGGCCCGCCTCGGCGAACAGCGCGCCGAGCTGATCCGCGGTCCACCCGGCCTTCAGGTATTCGACGACCTCGGGCTCGTGGCCGGCGGCGCGGACCATCTCCAGCACGTTGCGCGAGGTGCCGCACGCGGGGTTGTGGAACACGGTCACGGGGAAGGCGGTCATCGGGCGCTCCGTCGGCGATCTTCGGCAAGGCCCGCCTCCTAGCACCGCCCGCCCCCGCTCGCGACCACTCCTCACGAGAGGTTTCAACGGGCCTTTTTCACGCCCCCGCGGTTGCGCCGGCGGCATGGCGTCCGCATCTGGCCCCGATGACCTCCCCAGCCTCCGCCGCGCCGCCCGCCGTCCGCGGCCCCGGCTTTCCCGAGTTCGTCTGTCTGATCGCCTGCCTGATGGCGCTCAACGCCCTGGCCATCGACGCCATGCTGCCCGCCCTGCCGGCCATCGGCGAGGCGCTGGGCGTGGCCCGCGACAACGACCGCCAGTGGATCGTCACCGCCTACCTGCTCGGCTTCGGCGCGGCCCAGATCGTCTACGGCCCCCTCGCCGACCGCTACGGGCGCAAGCCGGTGCTGATGGTCGGTATCGGGCTCTACGTGCTGTTCAGCCTGCTCGCCGCCCTCGCGCCCAGCTTCGAGTTGCTCGTCGCCGCCCGCGTCGGCACCGGCCTGGGCGCCGCGTCGCTGCGGGTGCTGGCCGTGTCCATCGTGCGCGACCGCTACAGCGGCCGGACCATGGCGCGGGTGATGTCGCTCAGCTTCCTGGTCTTCCTCGGCGTGCCGATCGTCGCCCCCAGCGTCGGCGCCGCCATCCTCGCGGTCGCGCCCTGGCCGTGGATCTTCGGCCTGCTCGCCGTCGCCGGCTCCGCGGTCATGCTGTGGGCGGTCCTGCGCCTGCCCGAAACCCTCCATCCGGAAGACCGCCTGCCGATCGACGCCGGCCGCATCGCCGGCGCCTTCCGTGAAGCCCTGACCAACCGCCAGTCGCTCGGCTACACCCTGGCCATGACCGCCATCACCGGGGCCCTGTTCGGCTTCATCAACTCGTCGCAGCAGATCTTCGCCGACGTGTTCGACGCCGAGGCGGTCTTCCCGCTGGTCTTCGCCGCCATCGCCGGCGGCATCGCCGTGGCCAGCCTGCTGAACGCCACCTTCGTCGAGCGGCTCGGCAGCCGGGTCCTGTCGCATACCGCTCTGCTCGCCTTCACCGCCGTCGCGGCGCTGCACACCCTCATCTCGGCGACCGGCCACGAGACGATCTGGACCTTCGCCGCCCTGCAGGGGCTGACCATGTTCAGCTTCGGCTTCGTGGCCGGCAATTTCGGCTCCATGGCCATGGAGCCGATGGGACACATCGCCGGCACCGCCTCCTCGGCCCAGGGCTTCATCTCCACCACCTTCGGCTCGCTCGTCGGCTTCTTCATCGGCCAGCAGTTCTCCGGCAGCGCCACGCCGATGGCCGCGGGCATCGCCGGCTGCGGCGTGGTCGCCCTGCTGTTCGTGCTGGTGGCCGAGCGGGGCCGGCTGTTCCGCGCCCATCATCAGCCGGTCGCCGCGCCCGCCGCCTGACGCCTCGCCCTTGATCTTTTGGGCCGGACGGGGCGTTGTCCCGCGCGAAAACACGGCCCCGGCCGACAAGGGAAGAGGAACCGCCGATGATCCGCACGCTTGGACTGGTCTCCGCGCTCGCGCTCGCGACCGCGCTTTCGGGATGCGCGACCATGGGCGCCTCGGGCTCCGACATGCCGCCGGTTCCGGCTTCGGCCATGGCCGAGGTCGACTGGGTGCGCGACGTGCACAGCTATGCGCGGCCGGAGATCGCCCGTGTTCGCCATGTATCGCTGGATCTCGCCGCCGACTTCCAGGCCCGGACTCTCGCCGGCACAGCGACGCTGGACGTGCAGGGCGTCCCCGGCGCCAACGAGGTGGTGCTGGACGTTCGCGACCTCGACATCCGCAACGTGCGCGACGCCTCGGGCGCGCCGCTGCAGTTCGAAACCGGCGCCCCGACCGAGTTCCTCGGCCAGCCGCTGACCATCCGCTTCCCGGCCCTGGCCCCCGGCGCGACCCAGCGCATCGTCATCGACTACGCCACCCGGCCCGAAGCCGCCGCCCTGCAGTGGCTGACCCCGGCCCAGACTGCCGGCGGCCGGCTGCCCTATCTGTTCAGTCAGGGCCAGGCCATCCTGACCCGCACCTGGGTTCCGACCCAGGACAGCCCTGGCATCCGCCAGACCTGGGACGCGCGCATCGTCGCGCCCTCCGACCTGAAGGCGGTGATGAGCGCAGAGATGCTGACCCCGGAGGGCGAGCCGGCCGGCGCCGGGCTCACCGCCTGGCGCTTCCGCATGACCAACCCGGTGCCGCCCTATCTGATCGCGCTGGGCGTCGGCGACGTCGACTTCGCCGCCATCGACGAGCGCACCGGCGTCTTCACCGAGCCGTCGCAGCTTCGCGCCGCCCACGACGAACTGGTTCCCACGGCTGAAATGGTCGATGTGGCCGAGCGCCTCTACGGGCCCTACCGCTGGGGTCGTTACGACCTGCTGGTCCTGCCGCCCAGCTTCCCGTTCGGCGGCATGGAGAACCCTCGCCTGACCTTCGCCACGCCGACCATCATCGCCGGCGACCGCTCGCTCGTCTCGCTGGTGGCGCACGAGCTGGCGCATAGCTGGTCGGGCAACCTGGTGACCAACGCGACCTGGGACGACTTCTGGCTCAACGAAGGCTTCACCACCTATTTCGAGAACCGCATCATGGAGGCCCTCTACGGGCCCGAGCGCGCCCTGATGCTGCAGTCGCTGGGCTGGGGCGACCTGCAGTCCACGCTCGCCTCGACCCCGCCCGAGGATACCCGACTCAAGCTCGACCTCGCCGGCCGCGATCCCGACGAGGGCATGAGCGACGTCGCCTACGAGAAGGGGGCGTCCTTCCTGCGCACCATCGAGCGCATCGTCGGCCGCGACCGCTTCGACGCCTGGCTGACCGGCTATTTCGAGCGCAACGCCTTCCGGCCGATGACCACCGAGCGCTTCCTCGAGGACATCCGCGAGCACCTGGTGCGCGGCGACGCGGCGCTGGAGCAGCAGCTGATGATGGACGCCTGGATCTACCAGCCGGGCATGCCGTCGAACTGGGTCCCGCCCGTGTCCAACGCCTTCGTGCCGGTGGACGCGGCGGCCGCGGCCTTCGCCGCCGGCGGCCCGGCCTCGGCCATTCCGTGGGCCGGCTGGTCGACGCAGGAGCGCCAGCGCTTCCTCGCCTGGCGGCCCGAGGGGCGCGCCGAGGGGGCCGACTGGCTGACCCCCGCGCAGCTGGCCGACCTCGAGGCGACGCTGAACCTGCGCCAGGAAGGCAACGCCGAGGTGGTCTTCGCGTGGCTGCAGATCGCGGTGCAACACCGCTACGAACCGGCGGTCCCGACCCTGGAGCATTTCCTGACCACCCAGGGACGGCGCAAATTCGTGTTGCCGCTGTTCCAGAGCCTGTGGGCCGAGGGCGACTGGGGCCGGCCGATCGCCCGCCGCATCTATGCGCAGGCGCGGCCGGGCTACCACCCGGTCACCACCGGCTCGGTCGACGATGTGGTGGGACGGCCCTAGGCCGTTCCACCTCCCGAAGCTGTGCACGCCCGGCGGGTTGGCTTGACCGTCCGGGGCCACTAGGTTCCGCGCACAAGATCGGCCGTGGCCGACCCGCTTTCAGGAGACGCTCCCATGCACGACGCCCCCCAGACCGACGCCGCCGCCCGGCTCGACCAGGAGAACCCGCTGGGCGTCGACGGCTTCGAGTTCGTCGAGTTCACCGGCCCCGACCCGGCGGCCATGGTCGCCCGGCTGGAGCTGATGGGCTTCACCCGCACCCATGTGAACCCGGCCAACGACGTGGTTCGCATGAAGCAGGGCGACATCACCCTGCTGGTTAACCAGTCGCCCAAGGGGCAGGCCGGAGAGTTCGCGCGGGAGCACGGTCCGTCGGCCAACGGCATGGCCTTCCGCGTCCACGACGCGAAGGCGGCCTACGAAGGCGCGGTGGAGCGCGGCGCCCGCCCGGCCGAGGGCCACGGCGGCGGAGCGCTCGGCGGCGACTATCCGTACGTGCTGCAGGGCATCGGCGGTTCGCTGCTCTACATCGTCGACCGGTATGGCGCCGCCGGCTCGCTCTACGACGGCTGGACCGAGATCGAGGGCTGGCGCGAGGCCGAGAAGAAGAACTCGGTGGGCCTCTTCTGCCTCGACCATCTGACCCACAACGTGCGCCGCGGCCAGATGCGCAACTGGTCGGGCTTCTACGGCCAGGTCTTCGGCTTCGAGGAGCAGAAGTATTTCGACATCAAGGGCAAGGCGACGGGCCTCTTCTCCCAGGCCATGATCGCGCCCGACCGCGCCATCCGCATCCCCCTGAACGAGAGCCAGGACGAGAACTCCCAGATCGAGGAGTTCCTGCGCCGCTACAACGGCGAGGGCATCCAGCACATCGCCCTGGCCACCGACGACATCTTCGAGACCGTCGAGGAGATGAAGCGCCGCGGCATCCCCTTCCAGGACACCATCGAGACCTATTTCG
>JAEYTA010000071.1 GCA_023434265.1 Pseudomonadota bacterium | reverse complement strand
GTGATCGAATAACTGCCGTCGCCGTTCGGGACCGCCTTGGTGCGGATCAGGCCCAGATCGGTGCCGCACTGCGGCTCGGTCAGGTTCATCGTCCCGCCCCATTCGCCCGTGGCCAGCTTGGGCAGGTAGGACGCCTTCTGCTCGTCCGAGCCGTTGGCGTGCAGCGCCTCGTAGCAGCCGTGCGTCAGGCCCGGATACATCGAGAAGGCGGCCGAGGCGGCGGCCGTCATCTGCCCGAAGGCCATGCCGACGATCGCCGGCATGCCCTGGCCGCCGTATTCCGGATCCGACGACAGGCCCGGCCAGCCGGCGGCGACCATCTGCTGATAGGCCTCCTTCCAGCCGGTCGGTCCGGTGACCTTTCCGTTGTCCCACTTGCAACCTTCCAGATCGCCGACCCGGTTCAGCGGCGCGATGACCTCCTCGGCGAATTTGGCGCCTTCCTCGAGGATCTGGCCGACAAGGTCCGAGGACACGTCGGCGAAGCCGGGCTGGTTGGAATAGCGGTCGATCTCCAGAACCTCGTTCAGAACGAAGGTCAGGTCGCGGACAGGCGCCTTGTAGGCCATGGACTAGGCTCTCGCTTTGAAGGGCTGGTGGTTGTTCTCGGGATTGAGTCGCTCGCGCAGCAGCGAGGCGTATTCGTCGGCCCCCGGCAGCAGGTCCGGCCGGTGCTCGGCCAGCTTGCGCTCCATCACGGCGCAGGCCTCCTCGGCGGTCTCGATGGCCGCGTCGAGGTCCTCGCGCTGCTGCTTCAGGGCGGCGATCTGGGCCCGGTGGCGGCGCAGGGCGACGGCCATCTGGTGGGCGTTGTGATTTTCGTGGTCGTAGAGGTCCAGCATTTCCTGGATCTCCTGCAGCGAGAAGCCGATGCGGCGTCCCCGCAGGATCAGTTTCAGCCGCGCCCGGTCGCGGGCGTCATAGACCCGCGTCTGGCCCTTGCGGGCCGGGGTGAGCAGCCCCTTGTCCTCATAGAAGCGCAGCGCGCGGGCCGTGGCCCCGAACTCGCGGCACAGCTGGCGGATCGAATAGGTGCGATGATCGTCGGCGGTCGCCATGCCCGCCAGATAAGCCGATCTTTACGTGCACGTAAAGGGAAGGATTGGGGGAAGGACGGCGCGGGGCTTTCCATCTTCCACCGTCATCCTCGGGCTTGACCCGAGGATCAGACCGTCCGGTGCTCGGTGGAATGGCGCACGGTCACCGTCCTGCGGCCGTCTTCGGCGCACAGTCTGGTCGAGCGTCTGATCCTCGGGTCAAGCCCGAGGATGACGGAGGTGGGGGCCTGCTAGCGCACTTCCCGGGCGCGGAACCAGAGCACCGGCGCGGTCATGGCGATCAGCGCGACGTTCGTCAGCGCCAGTCCGCCCTCCAGCCCCAGGGCGTGCACGCCGAGCATGATCACCTCCAGCGCCAGCAGGCCGGCGGCGGCGGTGACCAGCAGCGGCCGGCCGTGTTTCCACGACACCAGCGGGGCCAGCAGAAGGACGGCCAGAACGATCTCGGCCGCGCCGAGGCCGCGCACCATGTTCTCGGGCGCCATCGCCGGCCATTTCATCAGCTCGACGAGATTGACCATCGGCTCGGACAGCTTGGCGTAGCCGGCGGCGATGAAGAACATCGCCAGCCAGCCCTGCAGCGTCCAGAGCGTCAGATTGCGGTAGCTGGCGGCGAGCCGCGAGCGGGCGGGGGTGAGAGCCTGAGAGGTCATTTTGTGCGACGCCCGGGGAGGAGCGCTCTTTTGATTGGTAACAGTATCGATGTCGGATAGAGAGAACCGTTCCGCAAGGGCGCGAAGCGAGATCGAAACCATCCGTGACCGCCTTCTGCGCGCGCCCGACGGCCAAAGCGTGGCCGTATTCATAATTCCCCGTAATGCAGCCGCGGTTTCGCGCGGCTTAAGATCGGGGTCGCGAGGCGAGGGGCTGAGGCAGGTCACAACAGAGAAGTCCTGACGACGCCGGGCGCCGGCGGGCCTGCATCCCTACCGCCACCCTGCTGCCAGCCCGCTGTCAGCAGCCGTACAGATGCCACCCCCGCCGCGCTGCATCCAGGCGCGCCAGCTTCGCCTCGAACGGTCCCCAGTCGTCGTCGCCGTCGATCGCCGCCCAGATCGCCTCGACCTCGTCGATCAGCATTTCCTCCGGGTCCGCCGCGGCGAACATCGGCTGCTCCAGCCGTTCGGGCCGGTCCGGTTCGTGCTCGAAGAGGGCGAAACGGAAGGCGTCGAAGACCTCGCCCTGATACAGCTTGCCCCTTGCCCCGCCCAGCGCCCGCGCCGACGAGGCGAAACCGCCGAACCAGTCGAAGAACAACGGCTCCCAGCGCAGCGCCTCGCCTCCCTCGCGCAGCAACGCCAGCGTCGTGTCCAGCATCCGCTGGTCCGCCGCCTCGCCCAGGCTGACGACGCCCAGCCGGGCCAGGAAGGCGGCCCTGAGTTCCCGGATATAGGCCGGCCCGAACCCGTTCAGCGCCTCGGTCAGCGACTCGGCGTCGGCCGCCAGCTTCAGCGCCCCGCCAAGCTGGGTCAGGGCCCAGAACACCGCCTCCGGCTGCCGCGCGAACGCATACAGGCCGAACTGGTCGAAATAGGCCGCCGTGAATCCCGGCTCGTAGTGCGGCAGGAACCGCCACGGCCCGTAGTCGAAGCTCTCGCCGGTGACGTTCAGATTGTCGGTGTTCAGCACCCCGTGCACGAAGCCCGCCGAGATCCACCGCGCCGCCAGCCGGGCCGACGCCTCCACCACGGCGCGCAGGAACCCTGCGACGTCGCCGGCCGCCACCGTCGGGTGGTAGATCGACCGGGCATGCTCGACCAGCGCCTCGATCATGTCCGGCCGGCCGATATAGGCGGCGCGCTGGAAGGTCCCGAACCGAACATGGCTGTGCGACAGCCGCACCAGCACGGCGGAGCGGGTGGGGGAGGGCTCGTCGCCGCGCTCCAGCGCCTCGCCGGTCTCGATCAGGCTCAGGGCCCGGCTCGTCGGAACGCCCAGCGCCTCCAGCATCTCGGCCGCCAGCACCTCGCGCAGCCCGCCCTTCAGCGTCAGACGTCCGTCCCCGCCGCGCGACCAGGGCGTCTGCCCCGAGCCCTTGGTCCCGAGATCGAGCAGCCGCCCGTCTCCGGCCCGCAGCTGCGCGGCCAGAAAGCCCCGCCCGTCCCCGATGTCCGGGTTGTAGGTCCGGAACTGATGGCCGTGATAGCGCATCGCCACGGGGCCCGGCTGGCCCGGCAGCGGCTCGAACCGTCCGAAATGGGCGACCCATGCCGCGTCCGTCAGCCCCTCCAGCCCCACCGTCGCCGCGGCCCGGTCATTGCGGAACCGCAGCCGGGTCCGGGGAAAGTCGGCGGGCCGGACGGCGTCGCCATAGTCCTCCCCCAGATCGAAGAAGCGCGGCTCGGGGCGATAGGCGGAGGAAACGGGCATGCCGGCCAGATGCGGTCTCCACGTCGCGAGGGCAACCGTCCGGCGGCCATTCCGCCGCTTGAACCGTCGCCCGCCTGTCCGGTATTGTCGCCGCAGAGATCAGGCCGCCCGCCGATTCCGGCGCTGCACGGCCAGGCCGGCGCCCGTGTCTGCGGGCGAATCCGGTCCGGCGCCCGTCGATAACCTGGCGCCACGACAGTCCTAACCGAACCTTCGGAGGCCGCCGTGGCGCGCAAGATCACTCTCGACTTTCTCAAGACCGAGTCCGCCTCCGGCATGGTCCTCGGCCTCGCCGCCGTGGCGGCCCTGATTGTCGCCAACTCCCCGCTGTCGTCGGCCTACTACGGCTGGCTGAAGAGCGAGCACATTCTCCAGATCGGGCCGCTGCTGCTCCAGCTGTCGATCTCCGAATGGATCAAGGAAGGCCTGATGGCGGTCTTCTTCCTCGTCGTCGGGCTGGAGATCAAATTCGAGATCCTCAAGGGCGAGCTCAGCGATCCGAAGAAGCTGGCCACCCCGGTGCTGGCCGCCGCGGGCGGCATGATCGCCCCGGCGCTGGTCTATCTGGCGGTCGTGGGTCCGCTGGACGGCCCCTCGCAGGGCTGGCCCATTCCGCTGGCCACCGACATCGCCTTCGCCCTCGCCGTCTTCGCCGTGGCGGCGCGGCGCCTGCCGGGCTCGCTGAGGGTCTTCCTGCTCACCCTCGCCATCGTCGACGACCTGGGGGCCATCGCCCTCATCGCGGCCCTGTTCTCGAGCGGCGTGGCCTGGCCGCCGCTGGTCTGGATCGTCGGACTTCTTCTGGTCGCCGGCGTGACCAGCCGGTTCGGCAAGATACCGGCGCCGTTCTGGGTGCTGGGCTTCGGCCTGGTCTGGTACCTCACCGTGTTGTCCGGCCTGTCGACCTCGCTGACGGCGGTGGCCTTCGCCGCCATCGTGCCGGTCCGGGCGCGCCGCAGCGACGGCCAGAGCCCGCTGCGCGAGGCCATGCACGACCTGCACCCCTATGTCGCCTTCCTGGTCCTGCCGCTGTTCGCCTTCGCCAAGGCAGGCGTCAGTTTCGGCGGCCTGTCGCTGGAGCAGGCCTTCGCTCCCCTGGTCATCGGCATCGCCCTGGGCCTGTTCGTGGGCAAGCAGATCGGCGTCTTCGGGGCGGCGTGGCTGGCCTCGGCGCTGAAGATCGGCCGCCGCCCGACCGGCGCGACCTGGCTCGAGCTCTACGGCGTCAGCCTGCTGTGCGGCGTCGGCTTCACCATGAGTCTGTTCATCGGCGTGCTGGCCTTCCCCGGCGCCGTCGACTCGCCGCAGCAAGTCGAGGTCAAGCTGGGGGTGCTGGGCGGATCCCTGCTCTCGGCCCTGGCCGGTTCCGCGATTCTGGCCGTTGCTGGACGTCGCCGGAAAGATTTGGCCGAGCGGGGGCCGGATACTGCCCGATAGTGGGTGAATATTGACCTAACGTCATCGATTTCTGTCGCTTTTACGTCACAGTCTGGCTTGCGCCACGGCCGAAATGCGGCGCCGTCGCCCCCCGATGCTTGTCGTGGAGTCCGGCATGGCTTACCCCAAATGCTGGAGTTTCCGCGCTCCGCAAGAAGAGCGCGGGCCAGGGATCAGGAAACGCCGCGGCGCCCCGGACCGTTCGGGAACCCCGGCCATGTCGGGGAGCGACCATGCGCCTTACCAACCTTCTTCGCACCACCGTGTCGG
The DNA here is from genome assembly GCA_023434265.1 of Pseudomonadota bacterium. Classification (GTDB taxonomy): domain Bacteria; phylum Pseudomonadota; class Alphaproteobacteria; order Caulobacterales; family Caulobacteraceae; genus Brevundimonas. The sequence continues at coordinate 8,655 of JAEYTA010000071.1, read as the reverse complement.
CCGCCGTCGTCGGCGCCGTCGCCTTCGGTTTCGCCGGGGTCGCTTCGGCCCAGGACGGTGATCAGGACCGCGCCACCACCGTCGACGACATCATCGTCACGGCGCAGAAGCGCGAGCAGAATCTGCAGGACGTGCCCATCGTGGTCACCAGCCTGTCCCAGGAAATGCTCGAGGACGCCGGCGTCCGCGACATCAAGGATCTGCAGATCCTGACCCCGGGCATGACCGTCACCTCGACGTCGTCGGAAGCCTCGACCACCGCCCGTATCCGCGGCGTCGGCACCGTCGGCGACAACCCCGGTCTGGAAAGCTCGGTCGGCGTGGTCATCGACGGCGTCTACCGCTCGCGCAACTCGGTCGGCTTCGGCGACCTCGGCGAGCTGCAGCGCATCGAAGTGCTGAAGGGCCCGCAGGGCACCCTGTTCGGCAAGAACACCTCGGCCGGCGTCATCAACATCATCACCGAGGCCCCGTCCTTCACCCCCGGCTTCAACGCCGAGGCCACCGTCGGCAACTACGGCGCCATGGCTATCTCGGGTTCGGTCACCGGCCCGATCAGCGACACCCTCGCCTTCCGCCTCTACGCCGGTCGCCGCCTGCGCGACGGCTTCATGAACATCGACACCGGTGACGGCCCGCGCGAAGACACCGACGACAACAACCAGGACTTCGGCACCGTCCGCGGTCAGCTGCTGTGGCTCCCCAACGACAACACCTCGGTCCGCTTCATCGCCGACTATTCCTCGCGCGACGAATATTGCTGCATCGGCACCCAGGTCCGCACCGGCCCGACCTATCCCTTCATCGACATGCTGTCCGACGGCCCGGGCCAGCGCCCGCCGGTCGCCGGCTTCGGCATGTTGCCCTTCGAGCGCACCGCCTACGCCAACCGCTCCAGCGGCCAGGAAGTCGAGGACAAGGGCTGGTCGGTCGAGGCCAATTTCGACATGCCGTCCTTCCTCGGCGGCTCGACCCTGACCTCCGTCTCCTCGTGGCGTAAGTGGTCGTCCAGCCTCGGCCACGAGATCGACTACACCGGCGCCGACATCGCCTATCGCGAACAGGACGGCGACTTCGGCTTCACCGTCGAGAACACCACCCAGGAATTCCGCCTCGCGGGCTCCAACGACACCCTCGACTGGCTGGTCGGCGCCTTCGTCACCCAGGAAGACATCAACCGCACCGACAGCTGGTATTTCGGCGAAGACTACACGCCCTTCCTGTCGCTGCTGCTCAGCGCCCGCCTGAACGCGGTCAACCCGGCCCTGCCGATCAGCCCGGCGACCATCGGCTGCTACACCCGTCCGGGACAGACCGCGGCCGGCTTCGGCGGCTGCCTCGCCACCGGCGGCATGGCCCCGGCGGGCCCGACGGCGGCGACCGGTCCGGGCTTCACCGTCGGCCAGGGCTTCGAGGACGTCTATGACCAGGGTTCGACCTCGTTCGCCCTGTTCACCAACAACACCTGGCACGTCACCGACGCCTTCGATGTGACCCTCGGCCTGCGCTACACCATGGACGAGAAGACGCTCCGCGGGACCCAGCAGAACGTCAACGGCAACGGCACCACCTGCGGCCTGGCGCTGAGCAACGCGGGCGCCATCGGCACCGTGCTGGGCGCCGGCAACGCGGCCACCATCCTCGGCAACTTCTGTCTGCCGTGGTCCAACATGGCCTTCAACAATCGCGTCGTGAACGAGAAGTTCGAGGACAGCGAGCTCAGCGGCACCATCAAGGGCTCGTACCGGATCAACCCCTCGGTCCTGACCTATCTGTCCTACGCCCGCGGCTACAAGAGCTTCGGCTACAACCTCGACCGCGTGCAGGCCGGCATCACCCCGACCGCCTCCACCCTGTTCCCGTCGGAAGTCGTGGACAGCTACGAGGCCGGCGTGAAGATGACGCTGCTGGACCGCACCCTGCTGCTCAACGCCACCTACTTCGACCAGACGTTCAGCGACTTCCAGCTCAACACCTTCCTCGGCACCGCCTTCGTGGTGGAGTCGATCCCCGAGCTGACCTCGCGCGGCATCGACGCCGACTTCCTGTGGTTCTCGCCCGTCGAGGGACTGACCTTCCAGGGCGGCGTCACCTGGACCGAGGCGGAGTACGGGAACTTCACCGCCGCCGACCTTGCGACCCCGGGCAACTTCCCGCAGCTGTCGCTGCTGCCGGGGGCCACGGCCTCCTTCGCTCCGGAGTGGTCGAGCACGCTGTCGATCAACTACGACCGCAACTTCGGCGACAACATGCGTACGGGCTTCAGCCTCGCCGCGAAATACATGAGCGACTACAACACGGGTTCGGACCTGATCCCGTTCAAGCAGCAGGACGCCTTCACCATCCTGAACGGCCGCTTCCTGGTCGGCAGCGCGGATGAACGCTGGACGGCGGAGTTCTGGGTCCAGAACATGACCGACGAAGAGTACATCCAGGTCGCCTACAACGCCCCGCTGCAGGGCTCGGCCTTCCAGACCACGGTCCAGCCGAACGGCACCTACTACAACCAGGCGCTGGACACCCAGACCTACGACGCCTTCCTGGGCGCCCCGCGCACCTTCGGCGCCACCCTGCGCTACAGGTACTGATCGCACCGCCGCACGGCGGAACGGACGAGCCGGCCGGGGGAAACCCCGGCCGGCTTTTTCTTGGGCGGGAGCTGGCGGGGCCGGGCTCCAGGAAGAAAGGGCGTGGAGCGTCGGCCCGGCCCCTGGGCCGGGCGGCGGCTCGACCGGTCGTCAGTCGACCACCGCCACGGTCCGGCGCGCGCCGCACAGGTCGCAGAACTCGCGCCCCGGCTTGCGCCGGTCCGGCCGCCAGCGGTGGCGGCGGCACTTCAAACGCTTGATGATTTTACGAAGCCAGCGCACGCAGACGATCCCCGAAATACGGATGTCCGACTAGCAGATCGATCGCGCGCCGCAAGACGCTGCGGCCAACCGCCGCCAAACAGCAAAAAGCCCTCGCCGTGATACGGCGAGGGCTTGAGGCATCCCTCTCGGGATATCAGTCGCTTTCGCTGTCGTCGTCCGTGGCGGCGACAACGCCGGCCACGATGACGGCGGCGCCGATCAGCAGGATCGGCAGCGGAACGCCGGCGAACTCGCTGGCTTCATCCGTGGCGGCGCCGATGCGATCGCCGACGCGGGCGGTCGCCGAGCCGTTGGCGGCGGCCGCCTGGCCGGCCACGAGCAGCAGTCCCGCCGTCACGGCGGCAATGGTCTTTTTCACGGAAATCCCCAATCGAGTTGAAAAGAAGCGTCACCATACAACTGTAATGATCGGACAGACCAGCGCCATAGGCGCCGCCGGCCCACTCTTTCGGGCGGGCGTGGCGAATTTGTCATGCCGCCGTCCACGCAGGGGCGTCCCTGGCGCCCGTCTACTCGGCCTCCGCCGGCCTCGCCTTGACCGGCGTGTGCCGCTGACCCTCGAACATCTTGCCCAGCCGCCGCGAGAAGAAGCCGGCGAGGTCGTCCACGATGGTGAAGATCGACGGGATGAACAGCAGCGACAGGAAGGTCGAGGTGATCAGGCCCCCGATCACCGCAATGGCCATCGGCTGGCGAAACTCGACATCGGCCCCGAGCCCGACTGCGATCGGCAGCATGCCCGCGCCCATGGCCACTGTCGTCATCAGGATCGGCCGGGCCCGCTTGTGGGCGGCGTCCAGCAGCGCCTCACGGCGGGTCATCCCGTCCTTGCGCGCCATGATCACATAGTCGACCAGCAGGATCGAGTTCTTGGCCGCGATCCCCATCAGCATCAGCAGCCCGATCAGCGACGAGATCGAGAAGCTGGACCCCATCAGCAGCAGGCCGACGAAGGCGCCGCCGATGGCCAGGGGCAGGGCGGCCATGATGGTGATCGGATAGGCGAAGCTTTTGAACAGCAGGACCAGCACCGCGTACATCAGCAGGATGCCCGAGCTGAAGGCGATGGCGAAACCGGTGATCATCTCCTGGATGAACTCGGCGTCCCCGGCCGGAACCTGGCGCACGCCGGTCGGCAGGTTCCGGACCGACTCCAGCTGCTGCACGCGCTGGGCCGCCGCTCCGGTGGTGATCCCTTCCAGCTCGGCGGTGATCGAGGCGATGCGCGACCGGTCCTGACGGCTGACGGTCGCCGGCCCGGCGCCGAACTGGATGTCGGCCACGGAGCCCAGCGGCACCGTCCCGCCCGTGGCGGTCGGAACCTGCAAGGTCTCAAGCACCGACAGGTCGTGCCGCGCTGCTTCGGTCAGTTGCAGCCGGATCGGCACCTGCCGGTCGCCGAGATTGTACTTGGGCAGGGCCTGTTCGACGTCGCCGATCGTCGCCACGCGGATGGCCTGCGAGATCGAAGCGGTCGACACCCCGGCCAAGGCCGCCCGGTCCGGCAGCGGGCTGATCAGGATCTCCGGCCGGGCGATGGCCGCGGTGTTGACCACGTTGGCCAGGCCCTCCACGCCCCGCATCTCCGCCTCCACGGCCCGGGCGGCCGCGTTCAGGGTCTGCGGATTGTCCCCCAGGATGGCGAAGGTGTAGCTGGTCCCGTCGCTGGGGCCGCCTCCCTGCTGGGCGATGCCCGCGCGCACGCGGATGCCGGGGATGTCCTTGAATTCCTCGACCATGACGCGGGCGAACTCCTGCTGGCTCAGGTCGCGTTCGCCCTTGGGCACCATGTCGGCGTAGATGTTGGCCTGGTTGACGTCCTGCCCGCCGATGGCGGCGTAGACCGAGATCACCTCGGGCCGCTCGCGCAACTCGCGGGTGACGCGCTGCACCACCGTGTCGGTCTGGCGCAGGGTCGAGCCGGGCGGCAGCTCCACCTGGAAGGCGGCGCGCGACTCGTCGGCCGGCGACATGAACTCGAACGACAGTTGAGCGACCGCGGCCAGCACGAAGGACGAGACGAGGAAGGCGCCCCCGGCCAGCCAGACCTTCCAACGGTTGGCCAGCGACCACCTCAGCGCCCGGAGGTAGCCGTTCATCCACGGCGGATCCTTGTCCTCGTGGCTGGTGTGCTTGAGCAGATAGGCCGCCATCAGCGGCGTGAGCGTTCGGGCGACCAGCAGGGAGAACAGCACCGAGACGCAGGCGGCGAGCGCGAAGGCTTTGAAGAATTGGCCGATGATGCCCGGCATGAAGCCGACCGGCGCGAACACCGCCACGATGGTCGAGGTGGTGGCCAACACCGCCAGCCCGATCTCGTCGGCCGCCTCCATGGCCGCCGGATAGGGCGGTTTGCCGTCCCGCATGTGCCGGACGATGTTCTCGATCTCCACAATGGCGTCGTCGACGAGGATGCCGATGGTCAGCGACAGGGCCAGCAGGGTCACGCCGTTCAGCGACTGTCCCATGGGCGCCAGCACCGCGAAGGTCGGGATCAGCGACATCGGCATGGCGGTGGCCGCGATCAGCGTCGCCCGCCAGTCGCGCAGGAAGATGAACACCACGAGCACCGCCAGCGCGGCGCCCAGGGCCAGCGCCTCCAGCGAGGCGAGGTAGCTCTCCTCGATGTACTTCACGCTCGAGGTGACCTGCGAGATCGTCAGCTCCGGATGCGCCTCGTCGATCCGCGCCACCTCGGCCCGCACCTTCTTCGCCAGGTCGACCTCGCTAGCGTCGCGCGACCGAAGGAAGTTGAAGGTCACGGCTTCCTGGCCGTTGTAGCGGGCCAGCCGCCGCGGCTCGGTCCACTTGTCCTCGACCGTGCCGAGATCGCCCAGACGCACCGTGCGACCGCCGCCCAGCGGGACCAGGGTCTCGCGCAGCTGGTCGACCGAGCCGGCAGCCCCGAGGGTGCGGATGGACCGTTCCGAGCCCGATACCGTCACCCGGCCGCCCGGCATGTCGCTGTTGACGCTGGTCAGCGCCTGGCTGACCGCCTGCGCGGTCACGCCGAAGGCCGCCAGCCGATCCGGATCGAGTTCGACCCGGATCTCGCGGTCGACGCCGCCCGAGCGGTTGACCTCGCCGACCCCGCCGAGACCCAGCAGGGCGCGGCTGACCTCGTTGTCGACGAACCAGCTGATCTCCTCCGGCGTCATCGTCGGCGAGCGCACCACCCAGGTGATCAGGGCGTCGCCCGTTATGTCGATGCGCTGGACGGTCGGCTCCTGCATGTCCTGCGGCAGCGAGGCGCGCACCGTGCTCATGGCGTTGCGCACATCGTTGGTGGCCCGCTCGGTGTCGGTCGAGAGCTCGAACTCGATGGTGGTCGACGACACCCCGTCCGAGATGTTCGAATAGATGTGCCTCACGCCCGACAGGCCGGAGATCGAGTCCTCGATCAGCCGGGTGACTTGCACCTCCATCTCGCTGGGCGCAGCGCCCGGACGAACGGCGGTCACCGCCACCAGCGGGAAATCGATGTCGGGGTTGTTGTTGACCCGCATGCCCATGAAGCCGACCACCCCGGCGAGGGTCAGCAGCACGAACAGCAGGATGATCGGAATGGGATTCCGGATCGACCAGGACGAGATATTGCGCATGGCCCGGCCTTACTTCTTCGCGGCGGGAGCGGCGGCGGCCGGGGCCGCGGCGCGAGCGGCTGCGGGGGCCGCGGCCACCACCCGAACCCGGTCGCCGTCGGCGAGGAAGCCCGCCCCTTCGACCACCACACGCACGCCTTCCGGCAGGCCTTCCAAGGCCGAGCGCTGCTCGGTCCGCGACAGCACCGTCACCGGCTGGAAGCGCACCCGGTTGCCGTCGGCGAGCACGAACACCCCGGCGCGGTTCTCGCGGTAGAGCACCGCAGCCGTCGGCACGGTTAGGGACGGGCGGCTGCCGGCCTCGATGCGGGCGCGGGCGAACATGCCGGGCCGGAAGCCGCCGGACCCGTTCAGCGCGATGCGGGCGATGCCCAGCCGCGTTTCGGCGTTGACCTCGGGAGTGACGATCCGCACCCGGCCGGTGGTCTCGCCGACCTCGTCCGACGACACCGTCGCGCCCTGCCCGGCGCGCACCAGCCCCAGCTCGGTCTCCGGCACGCGGGCGTCGAGCTCCAGCCGTCCATCCCGGACGATGCGGAACAACTCGGTCCCGGACGCCACGATCTGGCCGCGGGTGACGCTGCGGCTGATCACCAGCCCGGAGACCGGCGCGCGCAGGGTCGCCTGCGACAGACGCGTCCGCGTCTCGGCCAGGGCCGCCTGGGCCGCGGCCAGATTGGCCTGCGACGCCCGCTGGTTGGCCAGGGCGGTGTCGAGCGAGGCCTGGCTGAGGAAGCCGCGCTCCTTCAGCTCCTGGGCCCGCGCCAGCGCCGCGTCGTCGCGGGCGGCGTTGGCCTGGGCGGTCTGCACCGCGGCCTGCTGCTGGCGCACCTGGGCGCGGAGCAGGGCGTCGTTCATCTGCACCAGCGGCTGCCCCTGCCGGACGTACGAGCCTTCGTCGACGAGCACGGACACGGCAGTCAGGCCGCCGGTCTCGGCCCCGACCGGCACCTCCTCCCAAGCGGCGATGGTGCCCGACGCGTTCACGATCCGTGGCAGGTCCTGCAGCACGGGCGTGACGACCGTCACGGTCTGTCCGCCCGCCGCAGCCTTCTCGGCAGTCTTCTCCTCCCCATGCCCGCTGCAGGCAGCCAGGGCTCCGAGGCTCGCGGCCAGAACAAGGGTCGCCAGGGTCCGGTTGATGCGGAGGCTGATGGCCACAGTGTTATCCCCTTGGCGCGCCGCCGGGGAGGACGATGCGCGCGATGGGACGCCGTCCCGGCGCCCGGTTGTCATCCGTCGTTGAATAGCGTTTCCGGGGCTGCCGGGAAACCCGCCAAACCGCGCCTTACGTCGAAGTAATCCGCAACAAAATCAGTGACCGTCCAAGCCTGATTTCACCGCCCGTTGGCGCTTTTCTCGCGCGCGTGCTAGGCGCGCCGGACCATGCCGACCCCTCCGATCGAACGTATCCGCAACTTCTCCGTGGTGGCCCACATCGACCACGGCAAGTCGACCCTGTCCGACCGCCTGATTCAGGTCACCGGCGGGCTGACGGCGCGGGAGATGTCGGCGCAAGTCCTTGACAACATGGACATCGAGAAGGAGCGCGGGATCACAATCAAGGCGCAGACGGTGCGCCTGACCTACAAGGCGAGGGACGGCCTCGACTACGTCCTCAACCTGATGGACACGCCGGGGCACGTGGACTTCGCCTATGAGGTCAGCCGCAGCCTGGCGGCCTGCGAGGGCTCCCTGCTGGTCGTCGACGCGTCGCAGGGGGTCGAGGCCCAGACCCTGGCCAACGTCTACCAGGCCATCGACAACAACCACGAGATCGTCCCGGTCCTCAACAAGATCGACCTGCCCGCCGCCGAGCCGGAACGGGTCAAGGCCCAGATCGAGGAGGTCATCGGCCTCGACGCCTCCGACGCCGTGGTCTGCTCGGCCAAGTCCGGCCTGGGGATCGAGGACGTGCTGGAGGCCATCGTCACCCGCCTGCCGGCCCCCAGGGGCGACCCCGCCGCCCCGCTGAAGGCCATGCTGGTCGACGCCTGGTACGACCCCTACCTCGGCGTGGTCCTGCTGGTCCGCGTCTTCGACGGCGTGCTCAGGGCCGGCCAGCGGGTCAAATTCATGCAGAACGGCTCGACCCACCTGGTCGACCGCGTCGGCGTCTTCCTGCCCAAGAACACCCCGGTCGACCAGCTCGGCCCGGGCGAGGTCGGCTTCATCACCGC
>JAEYTA010000218.1 GCA_023434265.1 Pseudomonadota bacterium | reverse complement strand
GGAACAGGAAGGCGGTGGCCGGGGCGGCGGCCTGGGCGAGCAGGCCGAACAGCAGGGCGAGGGCGATGAGGCCGGTCCAGCCGCCCCAGGTCGAGCGGGCCGAGAGGCCGGGGAAGGCGGACAGGCCGGCGGAGATCACCGCGGCGCCGGCCAACACCGGATCGAAGCCGCCATAGACCAGGGCGGCGACGGCGACGATCGCCACGGCCCCGGCCAGCCAGCGCCGGTCCAGCCGGCCGCGTCCGCCGACCAGCAGCAGGACGAGGGCGAGCAGGGCGGCGGCGACGCCGCCCTCGAGCCACGGCAGGCGGGCGAGCAGGACGTAGTAGGCGTCGGCGCTCTCGGCGCGGGCGGCCATAGGGCCGCCGAGCAGACGGACGGCCTGGGCGAGGACAAGGCCGGTCGAGAGGAACCACAGGCCGTCGACGGCGCCGCGGCCGAGGTCGGCGAAGGTCAGGCCGGCGCGGCCGCGGGCGCGCCAGACGGCGAAGCCGAGGAGGCCGGCGGCCAGGGCGAACAGGCCCCAGCCGACCGCCGGCGGATGGGCGATCACGGCGCGGCCGAACAGGTCGGCGTAGACGGCGTCGCCGCCGCGGGCCGGCAGCGTCGGGGCGCGCAGCAGGGCGTCGGCGGCTTCCAGCGCCTGGGAGCCGATGTGCTGCACGCTGCCCGGATCGAGCGCCTCCGGCGTCGAGCCGGCGGCGTGATACTGCTCCGGGCGACCGATGAAGGCGAGGTTGAGCCCCTGCACGCCGCGGTCGCGCGGCACGGTGAAGTCGGTGCCGTTGGGCATCAGCTCGTAGACGAAGACGGCCAGGGCGTTGGAGGTGACGCCGCCGTCGACCCGGGGGGCGACGCGGGCGAACAGGTCGATGGTCTGCGCATTGCCACGGCCGGTCTCGAACATCATGGCACGGCCGCCGCCGCCGCGGGCCTCGAGGTTGACCACGGCGCCGATGCGGTCGCGGAGGGGGTGGCCGCCCCAGAAGACGCGGGCGCCTTCCATGCCGATCTCCTCGGCGTCGGTGAACAGCACGACGAGCGTGCGGTCGGCGGGGCCGCGGGCGCGGACGGCGCGCACCGCTTCCAGCACGGCGGCCACGCCGGCGGAGTCGTCGGCCGCGCCCGCCGAGCCGGGGACGGTGTCGTAATGGGCCATCAGGGCGACGGCCGGCAGGTCCGGATCGCGCCCCGGCAGGACGCCCACGAGGTTGACGGCGGTGAAGTCCGCCGCCGCGGGATCGCCCCCCATCTGGCGCAGGTAGCGGGCCGCGCCGCGCGAGATCGGCCCCGACTGGGTCGACACCTGCAGCCCCAGGCCTTCCATGCGGGTGAGGAGCCAGGCCTGGACGCGGGCGTGTTCGGGCGAGCCCATCGGGTGAGGCGCGCGGGCGATCTCGCGCACGTCGGCGAGGGCGCGGGCGGCGGAGAATTCGGTCGCCGGCGCGTCGGCCGGCGCCGGCGATGGAACCTGCAGCGCCAGCACCGCCAGAAGCAGCGCGAGCGCCAGCGAACCCGTCAGCCACAGAAGCCGCATCGGACACCCTCCCCGGTGAGGCGGCCACGCTAGCGGCAGATGCGGCCACCGTCACGCCCCGGCCGTCACGGGCGGTCGCGGCCCGCGCGAACGTGAGGTCGCAGGCGGGAACGCCGGGACGCGCCGGCCATTGCTTCTGCCTCCCCAACTCGCAACGGAGATCGCCGATGCACACTCCCAACGACCGCGCCGTCCACGTCCTGAACAGCCTGATCGAGACGACGCTGGACAGCGCCCATGGCTACCGCAAGGCCGCCGAAGGGGCCGACAATCCCGAGTTCAATGCCATGTTCACCGAGCGCGCCGGCCAACGCGAGGAGCTGTCGCGCCGCCTGCAGCAGGAGGTCCGCAGCTTCGGCGGCGAGCCCGAGGACGACCAGTCGCTGCTGGGCCGGGTTCACAACAAGTTCGCCGAGATGCGCGGCGACCTGATGGGCCGCGACGACAAGGGCGTGATCGACGAGGTCGAGCGCGGCGAGGACGTGATCAAGGCCAAGTTCGAGGCCGCGACGCGGGACGCCGACCTGCCCGAGCCGGCGCGCCAGCTGGTCATGACCGAATACGCCTCGATCAAGTCGGACCACGACACCATCAGCCAGCTGAAGCACCGCATGCACTGACGAACCGCGACGCCTGCGCGTCGGAACGGGCCCCTCCTCGCGGAGGGGCCCTTTTTCGCCCCCGCTTGCGGTCGGCCGCGGCGGGAGGGAAAGCTGACCGGTCGACAGGCGAGGGAGGCCGGCGATGAGCGAGGTTCACACCGGATCGTGCCTGTGCGGCGCGGTCGGCTTCGAGGTCGCCGGCGCCCTGCCGCCGCCGGACGCCTGCCACTGCCGGATGTGCCGGCGCTGGTCGGGCCACGTCTTCGCTTCGACGGACGTGCCGCGGTCCGCGCTGACGGTGCGGGGCGAGGCGGCGTTGGCGTGGTACGCCTCGTCGGAGAAGGTGCGGCGCGGCTTCTGCACGCAGTGCGGCTCGTCGCTGTTCTGGGATCCGCCGGCGCGCGACTGGATCGCCGTGGCCATGGGCGCCTTCGACGCCCCCACCGGGACGCGGCTGAAGACGCACATCTTCACCGCCGACAGGGGCGACTATTACGACATCGCCGACGGGCTGCCGCAGCACGCGGGCTGAGATCAGGCGGCCCGGGGCAGGGCTTCGGCGGCCTCGTGCACGCCGACGCGGCGCTCGCCCTGGTAGACCTCCACCCTCGCCCCGGCCGGCCAGGCGCGGGCGACGTCCGCCGCGGCCCGCAAAGCGCTCGCGTCGTCGCGGGCGGAGAGGACGCACAGGTCGGCCACCGGCTCGTGCGGCAGGACGACGATGCAGTAGTAGGGATCGGAGGTCTGGCTCATGGGAGCCGGAAAACTACCGTCGCGCGAAGTCGTTCCTCTGTCGGAAAGCTGACAGTCCCGTCAGGCGGCGCGCTTGAGGGCGGCGGGCGACTTGACGAACAGGCCGGCCCGGCCGGCGACGGCGCGGAAGGCGAGACTGTCGGCTGCGATCCGCTCCTCGGCCCCGAGGAACAGGCAGCCGTCGTCGACGAGGCGGCGCTCCAACTGGTCGAGCACCTGACCCCGGACCTCGGGCGTCATGTCGTCGAGGACGTGGCGGCAGAAGATCAGATCGAAGCGAACCTCGTCGGTGGGCGGAGTCAGCAGGTTGGCGCGGGCGAAATGCGTCGTGGCGCGCAGCTCGGCGCGCGCGATCCAGGCGTCCTCGGCCTGGTCGAACCAGCGCAGCATGGTCTCGGCGCGGAGACCGCGCTGGATCTCGAAGCCCGTGTAGGCGCCGGTGCGGGCCTTCTCCAGCGCCCGCTGGGACAGATCGGTGGCGACGATCTCCACCGGGGCGCCGATGTCGAGCGCGGCCATGCCGATCGACCACGCCTCCTGCCCGGTCGAGCAGCCGGCGGACCAGACGCGGATCGGCTGGCCTTCGCGGGCGCGGACAAGGGCGGGGAGCAACTCGTTGGCGAGGGTCTCGAAGGTCGGCCGGTCGCGGCGGAACCAGGTCTCGGGATTGAGCAGGGCCTCGATCACCGCCCACCCGAGACTGGCCACCGGCTTGGCCCACAGGGCGGCGAGCATGGCGTCGACGGTGTCGAAGCCCTCGCGGCGGGCGACCGGCCCGAGCCGGTGTTCGGCCAGCTTCATCCGGTCGCGCGTCAGCCGGTAGCCCGCGCGGGTGGCCATCAGCGATTGCAGGCGATCGAAATCGTCGGGCGACATGGCGTCAGACGGCCCCCACCTCGGCCAGCTTGGAGCTCAGGATCTCGCCGTCGAAAGGCTTCATCACATAGTCGTCGGCGCCGGCCGACAGGGCTTCGGCGATGCGTTCGGCGCGGGTCTCGATGGTGCAGAACAGCACCTTGGGGCGATCGCCGCCGGGCAGGGCGCGCAGGCGGCGGAGGAAGGTCAGACCGTCCATCACCGGCATCGACCAGTCGAGCAGGACCACATCGGGCATGACGCCGGCGCAGAAGGTCAGGGCCTCGGAGCCGTCGGCGGCCTCGTCGACCTCGAACTTCAGGTCTTCGACGATGCGCCGGGCGACCTTCCGGATGATCCGGCTGTCGTCGACGATCAGACAGGTCCTTGGGGTCACTGGATTTTCCACAAGCGAGGCGCACGCGGCACGCCCGGTCCGCGCGCCGCCTCATGATCGCCGCGCGCCGGTTAACGAGTCCTTGGGAAGCGGTCTTAAGCCTCAGTTAGGCATGCGCGCGACAAGGGCGACGCGGCCCTCGTCGGCGTGGACGTCGAGCGTTCCCCCCGCGTCGTGGACGGTCAGCCACAGCCAGTAGGGCTGGATCCATTGGCCCGGAAGGCCTTCCGCCAGCGGACGGCCGGCGAGACCGGCGGCGGCCTCGGGCTTGAGACGCGCCCGCGCGCCCTCGGCCACGCCTTCGATCACGAGTCCGTCAGCGCCCCGCCGGGCGGTGATCACGGCGGCGCCGCCGGAGGGCAGGGCGGCCATGGCCAGATACGCCAGATTGACCAGGGCCCGGGCCTCGGCGCGCGAGAAGCCGTCGTCGCCGATGCGCCAGTCCAGCGCCGCGCGGCCGCCCTCGGTCAGCCCGGCGACCAGCGCGCCGAGCTCGCTCCCCGAGAAGCGCTCGGCCGAGGTCGAGGCCCCGAAGGCGACGCGGGCGAAGGCGACCAAGGCGACCATCTTGCGGGAGCTGGCCTCGATCAGCCCCATGGCGTCGTCGCGCATGTCCTGGGCCGACGGATCCTTGAGCAGGTCCAGCCCCGAGCCGATCGCCCCGGCCGGGCTGATGAAGTCGTGGCACAGCTTGCCGGCGATCAGGGCGGCGAGGGCCTGGCCGTCGGGCAGGGCGGGGGCGGAGGCGGCGTCGGTCATCGGGTCTTCGCGGTCACGGGACGGAACGTCGCGGACGCTGCCCTGATTTGCCGGTTCTTCAAACCGCCCGGATGTTCTATCGCAGCGGCCATGCGTAACCGATCGCCCGAAGACCTCGCCTCCGGCGCCCTCGCCGAGGCGCTGGCCGACATCGCCGAAGAGGCCGCCCACGTCATCCTGCCCTACTGGCGCACGGGCGTGACGGCGACGACCAAGGCCGACGACAGTCCGGTCACCCTCGCGGACCAGCAGGCCGAGGCCCTTATCCTCGCCCGGCTGGCCGAACGCTGGCCCGACGTGCCGGCCGTGGCGGAGGAGGCGACGGCCGAGCACGGGCCGCCGGACCATCCCGGCGAGTGGTTCTGGCTGGTCGATCCGCTGGACGGGACCCGCGGCTTCGTCCAGGGGCGCGAGAGCTTCACCGTCAACATCGCCCTGATCCGGGGCGACGCGCCGGTCGCCGGGGCGGTGGTGGCGCCGGCGACGCAGACGACCTGGCGCACCGGTCCGGCGGCGGGCGGGGCCTTCCGCCGCCGCTTCGGCGAGCCGTGGCAGGCGATCCGCGTGCGCGAACGGCCGGCCGAGCCGGTGGCCCTGCTCAGCCACAGCATGAGCGACGACGAGGCGGCGCGGCTGGCCACCCGGCACGGCTGCGCCAGCTGGCAGGGCACGGACTCGTCGCTGAAATTCTGCCTCATCGCCGAGGGCCGTTTCGACGCCTACCCGCGCACCGGTCCGACCTCGGAGTGGGACACGGCGGCGGGGCAAGCCGTGCTGGAGGCGGCCGGCGGCCGGGTCATGGGCGAGGACGGCCAGCCGCTGCGCTACGGCAAGCCGGGCTGGCTGAACGGCGGCTTCGTGGCCCTGGGCGGCTAGAGCCTGATCGGCCGAGGTGGAATCGCGTCCAACAAGGCCGGTTTCGGTCTAGGCGTAGCCGGGCCAGGGCGCCGTCGGCAGCAGGGCCGCGGCGCGCTGGACCAGCACGGGCGCGCCCTGTTCGCGGGCGGTCTCCATGGCCTCGGTCAGCATCAGGCCGACGGCCCGCGGCTCGACCGACGTGAGCCTGGACCGGGCCAGCGTCAGACGGGCGACGGCGATCTGGTCGGCGGCCCAGTCGAGGGGCTGCACCGGCCCGGGCCGGCCCAGCCGCCGGCGCATCAGGGCCTCCAGGGCGAACAGGCCTTCGATATCGCCGGCGCCGGCGGCCAGCGCGGTTTCGGCGGCCAGGCGGCGTTCGCGCGCCAGGGCGCCAAGCAGCAGCCCGGGCTCGCGAACCAGGGCCTCCGCCTGCGCCAGCGCGGCCAGGGCGCAGTCGTCCTCCGACCGGGCCAGGACCACGGCGACCCAGTCGAGCGGACTGTGGTCGGCGGTGAACTGGTCGGCGGCGGCGTCGAACAGGGCGCGCCCCTGCAGCGCGGCGGCGTCGTCCGTCGCAAGGTCGGCCAGCGCCGCCATGCCGGCGCCGGCCAGGCCCAGGGCGCGGGCGCGGGTCAGCGGCCGCTGGTCGGGCGAGGCGGTTTCGATCAGGGCGCGCAGGTCCCGGCCGGCCTGATCGAGCAGGCGCGGGTCGCGGCGAGCCACGCCGGCCTCCAGCGACAGGGCGGCGCGCTCCAGCCGCAGGTCGTCGGCGGCGGGCGAGGGGAGGCGCCC
>JAEYTA010000214.1 GCA_023434265.1 Pseudomonadota bacterium | reverse complement strand
CATCGCGACGCCCCGATCTGGCGGCGGAACGACCTTTCGCCCGGCCATACGGTCGACGGGCCGGCGGTCATTCTGGAGGACACCGGCACCACCGTGGTCGAGCCCGGCTGGCGCGCGACCGTCGATCCGGGCCTGAACCTGATCCTCGAACGCGTCGTCCCCCTGCCCGCCCGTCGCGCCGTGGGAACCGAGGCCGACCCCATCCTGCTCGAGGTGTTCAACAGCCGCTTCATGGCCTGCGCCGAACAGATGGGCGAGGCGCTTCAGGCCACGGCCTGGTCGGTCAACATCAAGGAGCGCCTCGACTTCAGCTGCGCCGTGTTCGACGCCGCCGGCGCCCTGATCGCCAACGCCCCGCACATCCCGGTGCACCTCGGCTCCATGGGCGAGAGCATCCGCACCGTGATCAACTCGCGCGGCGGCGGGGCCGACGGGCGCGGCATGAAGCCGGGCGACGTCTACATGCTGAACGCCCCCTACAACGGCGGCACCCACCTGCCCGACATCACCGTCATCCTGCCGGTGTTCCTCGACGGCGACGGCGCCCCGGCCTTCTTCGTCGCGGCGCGCGGCCACCATGCCGACGTGGGCGGCGTCACCCCGGGCTCGATGCCGCCGAACTCGCGCACCGTCGAGGACGAGGGCGTGCTGATCGACGACTTCCTGCTGGTCGACGCCGGCCGGCTGCGCGAGGCCGAGACCCGCGCCCTGTTCGCCTCCGGCCCGCATCCGTCGCGCAACGTCGACCAGAACCTCGCCGACCTGAAGGCCCAGATCGCCGCCTGCGCCCGCGGGGCCGACGAGCTGCAGCGTATGGTGGACGAGTTCGGCCGGCCCGCCGTCGAGGCTTACATGGGCCACGTCCAGGCCAACGCCGAGGAGGCCGTCCGCCGCGCCATCGCCGTGCTCGGATCCGGCGCGTTCGAGCTGGAGATGGACGACGGGGCGGTCATCCGCGTGCGCATCGACGTCGACTCCCAGGCCCGCAGCGCCGTCGTCGACTTCACCGGGACCAGCGACCAAAGGCCCAACAACTTCAACGCCCCGCTCTCGATCACCCGGGCCGCGACCCTTTACATGTTCCGCACCCTGGTCGACGACGCCATCCCCTTGAACGAGGGCTGCCTGAAGCCGATCGAGCTGATCGTGCCGGAAGGGTCGATGCTCAATCCGCGCTACCCGGCGGCGGTGGTGGCCGGCAATGTCGAAACCAGCCAGGCGGTGGTGGACGCCCTCTACGGCGCCCTCGGCGTGCTGGCGGCCAGCCAGGGCACGATGAACAACTTCACCTTCGGCGACGCCGCGCGTCAGTACTACGAGACCATCGCCGGCGGCTCGGGCGCCGGGCCCGACTTCGACGGAACGGCCGCGGTCCAGACCCACATGACCAACAGCCGCCTGACCGACCCCGAAGTGCTGGAGACCCGCTTCCCCGTGCTGCTGGAGGAATTCTCCATCCGCCGCGGCTCCGGCGGCGCCGGACGGCGCAGGGGCGGCGACGGGGCGGTGCGGCGGATCCGGTTCCTCGAGCCGATGACAGCCGCCATCCTCTCCAACCGCCGCCGCGTCCCGCCCTTCGGCGCGGACGGCGGCCGGTCCGGCGCGGCCGGGGTCAACCGCCTCGAACGGGCCGACGGGACGGTGGAGCCGCTTGGATCGACGGCAGAGGTGCAAATGCAGCCCGGCGATGTGTTCGTGATCGAGACGCCGGGCGGGGGCGGCTTCGGGCTTCCAAAGGGTGAAGAGTGAAAAGTGCTAGTGAGTGGGTGAGGAACACCGCCATCGCCGAAGCCACGTCCCCGGCTCACCCCTTGCTCACCAGCACTCTTCACTAGCACTCTGAGGTCCACCGCGGGGGATAGACGCATGTGGGTTCTTCTGGGCATCGCCGTGCTGGTCGGCGGCTTCGTGGCGCGGCTCAATCCGCTGGCCGTGATCCTCGCCGCCGCCGTGCTCACCGGCGTCGCGGCCGCCATCGCCCCCGGGGTCGGCCCCGTGGCCCTGTGGACCGCCGCGCTCGACACCATCGCGGCCTTCGGCAAGGCCTTCAACGACTACCGCTACATCAGCGTCATCTGGCTGGTCCTGCCCCTGATCGGGATCCTCGAGCGCTACGGCCTGCAGGAGCGCGCGCGGATCCTCATCTCCAAGGCGCGCGGGGCCACCACCGGGCGCATCCTGCTGGCCTACTTCGTGCTGCGCCAGATCAGCGCGGCGCTCGGCCAGACCAAGCTCGGCGGCCATCCGCAGATGGTCCGGCCCCTGATCGCGCCGATGGCCGAGGCCGCCGCCGAAACCCGCCACGGCGACCTGCCCGACGCCGTTCGCTACCGGGTCCGCGCCCACGCGGCGGCGGTCGACAACATCGCCCTGTTCTTCGGCGAGGACATCTTCATCGCCATCGCCTCCATCCTGCTGATCAAGGGCTTCCTTGAGGCCAACGGCATCCTCGTCGAGCCGCTGCAGCTTTCGGTCTGGGCCATCCCGACAGCGATCGCGGCCCTGCTGGTGCACGGGACCCGGCTGGTCCTGCTCGACCGCTCGCTGGCCCGGCAGGTCGCCGCCGTGGAGGCCGGCCGATGATCACCCTGCAGTGGCTCTACATCTTCGCCGGCCTGACCTTCCTGGCCTTCGCCCTGCTCAGCGCCGGCGACCGGGCCAATCCGAAGCGGCTCGGCAACACCGTGTTCTGGGGCCTTCTGGCGGTCAGCTTCCTGTTCGGCTCGCACCTGTCGGACCTCGCCAACGGCCTGCTGGTGGTCGCCCTGGCGGTAATCGCCGGATTCAAATGGCTGGGTCAGGGCCGGCCGGCCACCACCACGGCCGAAGAGCGTCAGGCCAGCGCGGAGCGGCGCGGCGACTGGCTGTTCGTGCCCGCCCTGCTGATCCCCATCGTCGCCCTGCTCGGCGCACTCGTGCTCGACAAGACGGTGATCTTCGGCGTGCCCCTGTTCGGCGAGGAGCAGCCGACCCTCATCGCCCTCGGCCTGGGCGTCGCCGCCGGCCTGGCCCTGGCCATGGCCTGGCTGCGGCCGCCCGTCCTCGCCCCGCTGCAGGAAGGGCGGCGTTTGATGGACGCCGTCGGCTGGGCCGGGGTGCTGCCGCAGATGCTGGCCTCGCTGGGGGCGGTGTTCGTGATCGCCGGCGTCGGCGACCGCATCGGCGAGCTGTTCTCGACATACCTGCCGCTCGACCACCGCCTGTTGGCGGTGATCGCCTACTGCGTCGGCATGGCCCTGTTCACCTTCATCATGGGCAACGCCTTCGCCGCCTTCCCGGTCATGACCGCCGCCGTCGGCCTGCCGATCGTGGTCGGCCAGTTCGGCGGCGACCCGGCCATCGTCTGCGCCATCGGCATGCTGTCCGGCTTCTGCGGCACCCTGACCACGCCCATGGCCGCCAATTTCAACGTCGTGCCCGCCGCCCTGCTGGACCTGCCGGACCGGGAAGCGCCGTTCAACGGGGTGATCCGGGTTCAGGTCCCGACCGCGGCCCTCGTCCTGCTGATCAACATCGGCCTGATGTATTTCCTCGCCTTCCGGTTCTGACCGCATGCCGACGCTCGACGCCGCCCTCGCCTCCCGCTTCGCCGCCGCCGCCCTCGGCCATGTGACGCGCGAGTTTCCCAACAAGCTCGACCACGTCATGGCCGGCCCGACCGACGTGCAGGGACCGCGCGACCTGCACCCGATCTTCTTCGGCAGCTTCGACTGGCACTCCTGCGTTCATGGCTGGTGGACCCTGTTCACCCTGTTGCGGCTGCATCCCGACCTGCCCGAGGCGGCCCGCATCCGGGCGCTGGCGGACGAACTGTTCACCGAGGCCAACGTCGCCGCCGAGGTCGCCTATCTGGCGCGCCCGGAGAGCCGCGGCTTCGAGCGACCCTACGGCTGGGCCTGGCTGCTCATGCTGGCGGCCGAGATGGACCGCCACGCGGACGCCGACGGCCGGCGGCGCGCCGCGGTCCTCCGGCCACTTGCGCTGGCCTTCGCGGACCGCTTCCGCAGCTTCCTGCCGCTGGCCGCCTATCCCGTGCGGGTCGGGACCCACTACAACACCGCCTTCGCGCTGCGGCTGACGCTGGACTGGGCCGAGGCCAACGATCCCGCCCTGGCCGGCCTGTGCCGCGACAAGGCCCTGGCGTGGCACGGGGAGGATCGCGACTGTCAGGCGTGGGAGCCGTCGCAGGACGAGTTCCTCTCCCCCGCCCTGATGGAGGCCGCCCTGATGCGCCGCGCCCTCCCGGAAGCGGAGTTCCGCGACTGGTTCGACGCCTTCCTGCCCCGCCTCCACGCCCGCGCGCCCGCGACCCTGTTCCGCCCCGCCAGCGTCAGCGACCGTTCGGACGGCAAGATCGCCCATCTCGACGGCCTCAACCTCAGCCGCGCCTGGTGCTGGCGCGAGATCGCCTCCGCCCTGCCCGAGGACGATCCGCGCGCCGCCGCGGCCCGCCAGGCGGCGGAACTCCATCTCGCCGCCGCCCTGCCCCACGTCACCGGCGACTACATGGGCGAGCACTGGCTGGCGAGCTTCGCCCTGCTGGCCCTGCGCGCCTGACGAACCGCGATATTGCGGGCGCTAAGGACGCGCTTGCACCGCAGCACGATATGGGCGCATGCTCCGGTCGGGCCTGCGAGGCGCGAACCATGTTCGAGAGCATCCGCTGCCGGCTGAAAGGCCATCTGTACGTGGACAGCAAGAGCACGCCCGGCACCCAGGTGTGCGTGCGATGCCGCCATCGCATGCCGTTCGAGGGTCTGGCCGCGCGGGGCGAGGTTCCGGCGGATCCCCCTTCGGAATCCGGCCCCGATCTCCGCTAGACCGAAATCGGCTTTGTTGGACGCAGTCCAACAAAGCTCAGATTTCGGTCCAGCATATTCCCGGAGCCTGATTCACGGCGTCGGCGGAATCGCGAAGCGATTCCACCTCAGCCGATCAGGCTCTAGACCAGCCGGCTCTGCACCACCGCCGCGGCGATGAAGCCGGCGAACAGCGGGTGGGGCGCGAACGGGCGGCTCTTCAGCTCCGGATGATACTGGACGCCGATGAACCACGGGTGGTCCGGCCGCTCGACCGTTTCGGGCAGGACGCCGTCGGGCGACAGGCCGGCGAAGACCAGCCCCGCCCTGGCCTCGATGGCCTCCCGGTAGTTGATGTTGACCTCGTAGCGGTGGCGATGCCGCTCGCTGATCGTGGTCGAGCCGTACATTTCCGCGATCTTCGACCCGGCCTTCAGGGTGGAGTCGTAGGCGCCCAGGCGCATGGTGCCCCCGAGGTCGCCGCCGGCCGTTCGCTGGACCCGCTCGTTGCCCTGGGTCCATTCCGTCATCAGGCCGACCACCGGCTCCTCGGTCGGACCGAACTCGGTCGAGGAGGCCTTCGGGAAACCGGCCAGGTTCCGGGCCGCCTCGATCACCGCCATCTGCATGCCGAAGCAGATCCCGAAATAGGGAATCTTGCGCTCGCGGGCGAAGCGGGCCGCCTCGATCTTGCCTTCCGAACCGCGCTCGCCGAAGCCGCCGGGCACCAGGATGGCGTGCGCCCCCTGCAGACGCGCGTCGCAGGCCTCGCGGTCGCCCTCGAAGGTCTCGGCCTCGACCCAGTCGATGTTGACCTTGACGTTGTTGGCCACGCCGCCGTGGTGCAGCGCCTCGATGAGGGATTTGTAGGCGTCCTTCAGCACCGTGTACTTGCCGACCACGGCCACGGTGACCTCGCCGTCCGGATGCAGCCGGCGGCGGGCGATCTCCTCCCAGCCCGACAGGTCCGGCGCGGGGGCGTCGTCTATGCCGAAATGCGCCAGCACCTCGGCGTCGAGGCCCTCGCGGTGGTAGTCGAGCGGCACGGCGTAGATGTCGGCCGAGTCCATCGCCTGGATGACGCCGCTTTCGCGGACGTTGCAGAACAGGCCGATCTTGCGCTTCTCGTCCGGCGGGATGGGCTGCTCGCACCGGCACAGCAGGATGTCCGGCTGGATGCCGATCGAGCGCAGTTCCTTGACCGAGTGCTGCGTCGGCTTGGTCTTCATCTCCCCGGCCGTCTTGATGAACGGCAGCAGGGTCAGGTGGACGAAGCAGGACTGGCCGCGCGGCAGGTCCTGGCCCAGCTGGCGAATGGCCTCGAAGAACGGCAGGCCCT
>JAEYTA010000183.1 GCA_023434265.1 Pseudomonadota bacterium | reverse complement strand
CCTGGTCGGACTCCCAGACGAGGGCCTTCATCTCGACCAGGTCGACCACGCCCTTCAGGTTGGACTCGGCGCCGATCGGCAGCTGGATCGGCACGGCCTTGGCGCCCAGGCGGTCGCGGATCGACTCCACCGACTTGTCGAAGTCGGCGCCGATCTTGTCCATCTTGTTGACGAAGACGATGCGCGGAACCTTGTACTTGTCGGCCTGGCGCCACACGGTCTCGGTCTGCGGCTCAACGCCGGCGTTGCCGTCCAGCACGGTCACGGCGCCGTCCAGCACGCGCAGCGAGCGCTCGACCTCGATGGTGAAGTCCACGTGGCCGGGGGTGTCGATGATGTTCAGACGCTTGCCGTTCCAGAAGGCGGTCGTCGCGGCGGACGTGATGGTGATGCCGCGCTCCTGCTCCTGGTCCATCCAGTCCATGGTCGCGGCGCCGTCGTGGACCTCGCCGATCTTGTGCGACTTGCCGGTGTAATAGAGGATCCGCTCGGTCGTCGTGGTCTTGCCGGCGTCGATGTGCGCCATGATGCCGAAGTTGCGGTAGTCTTCGATTTTATGCGTGCGGGGCATGGGAGCGTGCCTTGGCGTCAATGCGGCGCCGCTTCAGGCGCCTCGGGAATGTTCGGATAAGCGAGCGCGGGCGATTTAGCTCAAACCGCCCGCGCCGGATAGTCGGTAGATAGGGGCCGATGACGACCCCTTGAAGGCGGTTACCAGCGATAGTGGCTGAAGGCGCGGTTGGCCTCGGCCATCTTGTGGGTGTCCTCGCGCTTCTTCACCGCGGTGCCGCGGTTGTTCGAGGCGTCGAGCAGTTCGGCGGCCAGCTTCTCGGTCATGGTGTTTTCGCCGCGGTTGCGGGCGGCGTTGACCAGCCAGCGGATGGCCAGGGCGCGGCGACGGTCGGGACGGACCTCGACCGGCACCTGGTAGGTGGCGCCGCCGACGCGACGCGACCGGACCTCGACCGCCGGGGCGACGTTGTCCAGGGCGGCGTGGAAGGTCTCGACCGGGGTCTGTTCCTTCTTCTTGTCGGCGAGGATGTCGAAGGCGCCGTAGACGATGTTCTCGGCGACGGCCTTCTTGCCCTCGTACATCACGTAATTCATGAACTTGGTGACGACGAGGTCGCCGAACTTCGGATCCGGCAGGACTTCGCGCTTCTGGGCGCGGTGACGACGCGACATGGGGTGTTACCTTCTCTGAATCTTCTGGCGCTGCGGCTTACTTCGGACGCTTGGCGCCGTAGTGCGAACGGCGCTGCTTGCGGTCCTTGACGCCCTGGGTGTCGAGCACGCCGCGGAGGATGTGGTAGCGCACGCCCGGAAGGTCCTTGACGCGGCCGCCGCGGATCAGGACCACCGAGTGCTCCTGCAGGTTGTGGCCTTCGCCCGGGATGTAGCAGACGGCCTCGATGCCGGTGGTCAGGCGCACCTTGGCGACCTTACGCAGCGCCGAGTTCGGCTTCTTCGGGGTGGTGGTGTAGACGCGGGTGCAGACGCCGCGGCGCTGCGGGCAGCCCTTCAGGGCCGGGACCTTGTTGCGGACCGGCTTGGGGGCGCGCGGCTTGCGGATCAGCTGGTTGATCGTGGGCATCGGATACTCGTTCTCTTCGATCGATGGGGGCGTGTGCCTTTCGGCCGGAGCGCCCCGGTGGCCTTCTTTTCGGACGGCCGAAGCCGCCCCGGGTGAGGTTCCGAGCCGGTCCCGCGACAAACACAAAAGCCGGAACGCGCGCTAAGGACGTTCCGGCGGGCGCAGCCCGTGTCTTCGGTTGTCACGATCGCGGAGGCGCCCGGAGACGCCCTCTCGAAAGTGCGCGGCTTCTACGCGCCGGGGGGCCGAAGGTCAAGGGCGGCGGTCAGTCGTCCAGCCGGTAGCGAACGGTGAAGTTCACCCGCGCGCCTGCGGGGCGCCCGCCCCGATCGATGCGGGCGTTCCGCGCGTTGCGCAGCGCGGCCTCGGCGAACCCGCGTCCCGGCGGCGCCTCCGACACCACCTGACAATCGTCCAACCGGCCGCTGCGCTGGACGGCGCAGTTCAGCGCCACGCGACCTTCGGTGACCGGCGGCGCCTCGACGACCACCTCTTCGAGCGGATGTGGCGGCGGCCCGCCGGAGGCCGGCGCCTCCTGCAGAGACGCGGCGGAGACCAGGACGACGGCGAGAACCAGCGAAGGCATGGGGCCGATCCTGACATGACCCGCGCCCGGCCCCAATACCGCCACGCTCGCCCCCTCACCTGCCCGGCGGACAGGGAGGACGCATGCGGGCGCCGGCGTGGATCGGAGCGGCGGGAGACAGGCGCTGGCGCCGACCGGCGCTGGTCGCCGCCTCGCTGGCGGTGCACGCCCTGGTGCTCGGCGTGCTGGGGCTGCGGGCCATCGAACGCATCGGCCCGGTCGCCGGCGAGCGCGTCATCCTCGTCGAGATCGAGCCCCGGCCGCTTCTGCCCGGCGAGACCGTGCGCCCGCCCTCGCCCGCCCCGCCGGTCGCCGACGCCCCGCGTCCGGCTGCGGCGTCCCCGACTTCGCCCGCCACCGCCGCGCTTCAGGAC
>JAEYTA010000178.1 GCA_023434265.1 Pseudomonadota bacterium | reverse complement strand
TGAAGGGCAGGCCTGTGATGGCGGCGATGCGCTCGGCCACCTGCTCGGCGAAGCCGACCGGGGCGTTCAGCCCGGTGCCCACGGCCGTGCCGCCCTGGGCCAGCTCCATCAGCTTGGGCAGGGTCTGCTCGATGCGCTCGATGCCGTTGGCGACCTGGGTCGCATAGCCGGAGAACTCCTGGCCGAGGGTCAGGGGCGTGGCGTCCTGGGTGTGGGTGCGGCCGATCTTGATGATGTGGTCCCAGGCCCTGGCCTTGGCGTCCAGCGCCGCGTGCAGGTGCTTCAGGGCCGGGATCAGTTCCTTGACGACCTGCTCGGCGCAGGCCACGTGCATGGCCGTCGGGAAGGTGTCGTTCGACGACTGGCTCATGTTGACGTGGTCGTTGGGATGGACCGGCTTCTTGGAGCCCATCTCTCCGCCCAGCATCTCGATGGCCCGGTTCGAGATCACCTCGTTGGCGTTCATGTTCGACTGGGTGCCCGAACCCGTCTGCCAGACCACCAGCGGGAAGTGCTCGTTCAGTTTGCCGTCGATGACCTCCTGGGCGGCGGCCACGATGGTTTCGCCCAGCTTCGGGTCCAGCTTGCCCAGCGCCATGTTGGTCTCGGCCGCGGCCCGCTTGACGATGCCCAGCGCGCGCACGATCGGCAGCGGCTGCTTCTCCCAGCCGATCCTGAAGTTGCCCAGCGAACGCTGCGCCTGCGCCCCCCAGTAGCGGTCGGCGGCGACCTCGATGGGGCCGAAGGTGTCGGTTTCTGTGCGGTGCGTCATGGCGGCTTTCCGGGCAGGCTTTCAGGCGTGGCGGGAGGATGGCCGGCGGTGTAGCACGGGGGCGCGGGCGGGCAAGCTCGCGGCGGAGCGACGCATGACCCCCGGCTGGATCGGCGCAGGCAAGGTGCGCGCCCGCGAAAGCGGCGACGCCGTCGAGATCGCCATCGACGGCCTGACCACCCAGGCGAAGTACTACAAGCCGCTGGTCTACGAGTTCATGCGCAAGGAGTGGTCGTCGCGGCCCTCGTGGGGCGACTTCACCGTCGAGATCGTCATGGAGCACGTCGGCGACCCGCCGTGGATCGATCTCGACAACCTCGCCAAGGCCCTGCTCGACGCCATCAAGGGCTATCTGTTCCACGACGACAGCCAGGTCGCCCGACTTCTGGTGGAGCGCAGGGAGGGCGAGCGCGAGCGCATCACCCTGCGCTGTTTTCCGCGCCGCTAGCGACTGGCTCGAACCTCAAGACACCCACCACGCCGCCGCCGCCGTCGCTGGGATGATGCACGCCGTCGTTGACCGGCACCGAGGCGAAGTCGAACGGGCTCAGGCCCTCCAGGCAGGCGGCGTTGACGCCGTACTCGTCCGGGTTCGAGCGCCGCTGGTGATGGGTGTAGATGCCGCAGCGCGAGCAGAAGAAGTGCCGCGCCGCGCCGGTGTTGAAGCGGTACTCGGTCAGGACCGCCTCGCCCGCCAGCACCTCGAGGTCGTCCACCGCCGCGCTCAGCGTCACCGCCCCGCGCATGCGGCACAGCGAGCAGTCGCAGCGGCGGGCCTCCTCGAGCCCGCCCTTGAGACGCACGCGAAAGCGCACCGCGCCGCAGTGACAGGCGCCCGGCGAGCGGCCTTCGGCGTCGACCACCAGGGTCATCCGGACAGCCTCTCGAAGCGCAGGGTCGGCAGGCGCATCTGCATCTCGGCGCCGACGAACAGCTGCGGCTCGGAGGGCAGGGCGACGCCCGCCTCGGCCTCCTTTCGGGCCACGCAGGCGCGGGCGGCGGCGGCGAGGGCGAGGAAGTCGGCCGCCGTCGGCAGGCTCTCCAGAACGCAGCCGTCGAACCATGGATAGCGTTCCCCGGCGCCGCAGCCGAACGAGGTGCGGTCGCGCCGCGCGGCGGTCAACACCATCCGGTTCGGCCCCTCCAGGGCGTCGACGAACTGGCCCGAATAGCAGGCCGATACGATCACCACGGTCGGCCGCATTCCGCAGGTCCGCCGCACCAGGTTGGCCATCACGTCGGGGGTCATGTCCCCCTCGCCGAAGACCATGTGGTCGGGCGCCCCGTGCGAGGTGAAATACAGCAGGCAGCCGCGCGTCCCCCGCGCCGCCGTCTCCGCCAGACCCCGCAGCGCCGTCTGCGGCGGATCGGTGCGCAGCGAATAGTCGACCATGGTTTCGCGCGGCAGGCCGACGCCGGCGAAGGCCTTCACGAGATCGCGTCGGGCGTTGTCGAACGCCTCGATCGGGCGGCCGCGCCCGTCGCGCCAGTCGGCCTGGATGATCGCCGTGGTCCAGCCGTCGAAGCGGCCGCCCGGCGGCTCCGCCGCGACCGGCGTCGCCCCGGCCAGCCAGGCGGTCAGCCACAGGATGAGGAAACGGACCATGCCCAACCCCCCGTTCAGCTCCGGACCGATGTTAGCCCGGCCGGCGCGCGGGGGAAGGGGTCACTTCTTCCGGAACTGGTCCAGCGACACGACCTTGGGCCCATCGTCGCCCGAGGGCGGCGGCGCTTCGGGCTCGGGCGCCGGCTCTTCCGCGACGGCCTCCAGCTCCACCGGCGTCTCGAACTGCAGCAGGAACTGCACCGACGGGTCGTAGAAGCGCGTCACCGCCGCATAGGGCATGGCCAGCACCTTGGGCATGCCGCCGAACTTCAGCATCACCGAGAAGCGGTTCGGCTCGA
Source organism: Pseudomonadota bacterium (assembly GCA_023434265.1). Lineage (GTDB taxonomy): Bacteria > Pseudomonadota > Alphaproteobacteria > Caulobacterales > Caulobacteraceae > Brevundimonas. Next base: position 1,930 of record JAEYTA010000178.1, on the reverse strand, counting down.
CCTTCAGGTCCCAGTACTGGTGCTGCAGCACCACCGTCATCTCCTCCGGGTATTTGGCGAGGATGTCGGGCGGCACGCTGACGCCGGGGGCCCGGGTGCGGAAGGTGATGTAGAAATGGTGCGCCCCGGGGATGCCGTCGGGGCCGGCGGCGCGCTCCAGCGCGGCGCGGATCACGCCGCGCAGCGCGTCCTGCGCCAGCTGCTCGTAGTGCATCTCGTCGACGGGGGGCGTCTCTTCGGCCATTCGGGCGCCTCGGCTATTCAGCCGACGGTGTAGCCGCGCGAGCGGGCGGGCGGAAGATGGCGGGAGGGTAAAGCGCCGGGATTCTGTTGGCAGGCTCCCGACAGGCCCCGCCCCGGGATCTGAACCCCGAGGACTTAAGTGTTCGAAATCACCCGAACCGCATTACGCGGCGAGAGCGACTTCTCCAGCGAAGTTATCGTTCGCAGGTAGTTTAACGGCCCGATACGGTGGGCCAGGACGGGCGAAAGCAATCCTCTTTACACGTCCGTCGATGCTAGTCGGCCCCGCGCTCGCCCGCCGATAACCGGGAGAGAATGGTGGAGCCGCCGGGAATCGCACCCGGGTCCGGTCCGCTTATTACAGGCGCCTTTATCGCCATAGTCCGGGCGAACCCGGACGGCATGAATATAGGGCAGGCGAGGGGGGCTTCCAAGGGCCGTCGCGCGTCGGGGCTGGACAACGCGGTGTCGACGCCGTCAGGAGAGAGCATGACCTTTCACCGTCTGCTCGCCGCCGCCGCCCTCGGGATCGCCGTCGCCGCCGCGCCCGTGGCGGCCCTCGCCCACGCCCGCCTGGTCGCCTCCACCCCGGCCGCCGGGACCACGGTGGCCGCGCCGGAGCGCATCTCCCTGACCTTCAGCGAGCGCGTGGTGCCGGCCTTTTCGGGCTTCGATCTGGTCGACGCGGCGGGGCGCGAGGTCGCCGTCCGCGCCACGGTGAGCGAGGACGGCAAGACCCTGTCGGCCCGGCTCGCCCGTCCGCTGGCGGCCGGAGCGTGGACGGTGAACTGGCGCATCGCCTCGGGCGACGGTCACCGCATGACGGGCTCGTACGGCTTCACCGTCCGCTGACATGATCGAGGCGTCGCTGATCGGCCTGCGCGCGGTTCAGTACGCCGCGGCGGCGGTGATGCTTGGCGTGCCCGCCTTCCTGCTCTACAGCGCCGCCGCCCTCCGAGGTTCCCGGCTCGGCTGGCCACGCGTCTCGATCCTGGGGGCCGCGGCGATCCTCGTCCCCGCGACCGTCGCGGCGCTGGTCCTGCAGACCGCGATCATGGCCGGCGCGCTGATGGAGGCGCTCCGGCCGGCGACCCTCGCCTTCATGGTCCAGGGCACGGCGCTCGGGGCCGGCTACGCCGCGCGGGCGGCCCTCGCCGTCCTCGCCCTGGCGCTGGCCCTTCTCCTGCGACCCGGACGGGGTCTGTGGCTGGCCCTGCTCGGGCCGGGCGTCCTGATCGCCGCCACCTTCGCCTGGACCGGGCACGGCGCGGCGACGGAGGGGGCGTGGCGCTGGCCGCATCTCGTCGCCGACGTGGTCCATGCCGTCGCCGCCCTCGTCTGGCTCGGCGCCCTGTTCGCCTTTTTGCTTCTGGCGCGCCGTCGGCGCGGGGAAGAGTCGACCGGCCTCGCGGCGGCCCTCACCGGCTTTGCCGGCGTCGGGAGCGCGGCGGTGACCGCCCTGGCGGCCTCCGGCCTCGTCAACGCAGGGGCGCTGGTCGGCCCCGAGGGCTGGGGCGGCCTGCTGTCGTCGCCGTGGGGCCTGCTGCTGGCCGCCAAGCTCCTCGCCTTCGCCGCCATGCTGGCGCTGGCCGCCCTGCACCGCTTCCGCGCCGCGCCGGCGCTGGCGGCGGCGGGCGGCGTGGACCCGGTCCGTCTCGCCCGGCTGCGCCGGACGCTGGCCCTGGAG
>JAEYTA010000032.1 GCA_023434265.1 Pseudomonadota bacterium | reverse complement strand
CCGTCGCCCAGGGGATGCTGCTGTCGCGCGAGGACATGGGCTTCCCGACCTATCGCCAGCAGGGCCTGCTGATCGCCCGGGGCTACCCCTTGGTCGACATGATGAACCAGATCTACTCGAACGCCGCCGACCCGATCAAAGGCCGGCAGGCCGTAGCCGATGGCCTTGGAGGCGAAGGTCGTCTCCAGCCCGCCGGCGATGCCCATGAAAGAGCTGATGGCCCACTGGTTGTTGACAATGTTGAGGATCACCGGGGCGCGGTAGACGGCGGCGAAGGTCAGGGCCGAGTGGAAGTCGCTCTCGGCGGTCGAGCCGTCGCCGATCCAGGTGATGGCGATCTTGTCGTCGCCCCGCACGGCCGAGGCCATGGCCCAGCCCACCGCCTGCGGATACTGGGTGCCCAGGTTCCCCGAGATGGTGAAGAAGCCGTAGTCCTTGTCGGAGTACATGATCGGCAGCTGCCGCCCTTTGATCGGGTCGGCGGCGTTCGAATAGATCTGGTTCATCATGTCGACCAGGGGATAGCCCCGGGCGATCAGCAGGCCCTGCTGGCGGTAGGTGGGGAAGCCCATGTCCTCGCGCGACAGCAGCATGCCTTGCGCGACCGCGATGGCCTCCTCGCCGGTGCACTTCATGTAGAAGCTGGTCTTCCCCTGGCGGTGGGCCCGGTGCATGCGGTCGTCGAAGGCGCGGGTCAGGATCATCGCCTTCAGGCCGCGGCGCAGGGTGTCGGCGTCCAGCTTCGGGTTCCACGGGCCGACGGCCCGGCCGTCGCCGTCAAGCACGCGCACGAGGCGGAAGGCGTGGTCGCGCATGTCGAAGGGGGCGGTGGAGACCGCCGGGCGATCGACCGCGCCGGGGGCGTCGAGCTTCAGGTGGCTGAAGTCGGGCTTGTCGCCCGGGCGGCCCGAGGGCTCGGGCACGCGCAAGCTGAGCGGTTGCGTGTTGGGCTTCTTCATTCCGTCCTGCCGTCCGGTTGATCCGACCGCGTTTCCTCGGAGGGCGCATCTAGCACGAGCCGCGCGGGAAGGCTCGCTCGATTTCGACCTTGCGCCCGCCGGTTTGCCGGTATTTTATTGCGCGAATACCTTAGCCGGAGAAACGCCTTGGCTGACGAGCTGGATCCCGTCGACGCGCGAATCCTCGATATCCTGCAACAGGACGCCGGTCTGTCGGTGGCCGAGGTGGCGGAACGGGTCGGTCTTTCCGCCTCGCCGTGCTGGCGCCGCATCAAGCGGCTGGAGGACTCCGGCCTGATCCGCAAGCGGGTAACCCTGCTGGACGCCGCCAAGCTGGGACTGGACTTCGAGGTCTACGCCATCGTCAAGCTGAACCTGCCGTCCAGCGAGAACCTCGACGTGTTCGAGAAGGCCGTGGCCGACTGGCCGGAGGTGGTGCAGTGCGCCACCATCACCGGCCGCGAGGACTATGTGCTGCGCATCGTCACCTCGGACATGCACGCCTTCGACAAGTTCCTGCGCGAAAAGCTGCTCAGCCTCGGCATCGTCTCCGACTGCGAGAGCCACATCGTCACCCGCGGGGTGAAGAACGTCACCGCCCTCCCCCTTGGCATCGTGACCCCTCACGTCGGATAGTGGCGCCGGGGCCGGTGGGCCCGGGGGACACGACATGATCGAGATGGTGATCGAGGCCCGGCGCAAGGACCTGGGCGGGTTCGAGGTCGGGCGGGTGCTGCCGTTCCACGCCCGGCGCATGGTCGGGCCGTTCATCTTCCTGGACGAAATGGGGCCGGCGGAGTTCGCGGCCGGGGCCGAGGCCATCAATGTGCGGCCGCACCCGCACATCGGCCTGTCGACCCTCAGCTACCTCTTCGAAGGCGAGATCATGCACCGGGACTCCACCGGCGTGACGCAGCCGATCCGCCCGGGCGAGGTCAACTGGATGACCGCCGGCAAGGGCATCGTCCATTCCGAGCGCACCGATCCGCTGAAGAAGAGCCAGGGCGGGGCCATGCACGGCATGCAGGCCTGGGTGGCCCTGCCGGCCGAGACGGAAGAGGTCGATCCGTCCTTCCATCACCACGGCGAGGAGGGGCAGCCGTCCTACGAGAACGGCGGCCTGTTCGCCCGGCTGGTGGCGGGCGAGGCCTATGGGGCCAGGGCGGCGGCTCCGGTGTCGTCGCCGCTGTTCTATGTGCACTGGGAATTGGCCGAGGGGGTGCGCACCGCCGCGCCTCCCGGCAAGGGCGCGGGCGGCTATTCCGAGCGGGCGTTGTATATCGTGAAGGGCGAAGTCGAGATCGGCGACCGCACCTTCCACGCCGGCCAGATGGTCGTGCTGGAGCCCACGGCGGAGCCGACCATCAAGGCGCTGCAGCCCTCCACCGTCATGGTCCTGGGCGGCGAGCCGGTCGGGCCCCGGGTGATCTGGTGGAATTTCGTCTCGTCGTCGCAGGCGCGGATCGACGCCGCCAAGGCCGACTGGAAGGCGGGGCGGATGGCGTTGCCGAAGGACGACGACCAGGAGTTCATCCCCCTGCCGGACGTGCCGGCGACGCCGGAGCCCGCGCCGGAGCCGGTGAAGCCGGACCCGACCGACCCGGTCTAGAGGCCGGAGCGGGCGACGACCCAGTCGACCACGGGGCGGATGACGGCGGCGTCGAGCGTCGTCTCGATCTGTCCGTACTCGGCTGGCAGGCCGGTTCCGGCGGGCTGGAACAGGTGGTTCAGACCCGGCAGGACGAGGACCTCGGCGTCGGGCTTGTAGCGCGACACGGCGGCGGCGTTCCGGTCGGCGGGAATCTGCAGATCCTTGCCGCCGAAGACGGCCAGCATGGGGACGCGGACCGCGCGGATGGCTTCGGCCGGATCGAGGGCGACCATGCCGCGGTACCAGTCGCCGGACATGGCCGCGGCCAGTTGCGCGGCTTCGGCGGGCGAGCGCCCGGACTCGATCAGCAGCGGTTCGAGGGCGCGCCGGGCCGCGTCGGCGTCGTCGGCGTGAGACGCGACAGCCTCCATCATCCGCCGCTGCAGGGCGACGTTCCGCGCCAGCGCCTCGGCCGGCATGCCAGCGGCCCGGCCGAGGTGTTCGACCTGCGCGGTGATGGTTTCGCCGCCGGACAGGGCGGGCCCGGCGAGGGCGACCAGCCAGGCCGGATCGGCGCCGTCCTGGATGGCCAGTTCGGCGAAGGTCGCGCCCTCGCTGTGCCCGATCAGTCCGATGCGCTCCGCATCGATGTCCCGGCGGGCGGAGAGCCAGGCGAAGGCGGCCTCTACGTCGGAGGCGAAATCCCTCTGGGTGGCGGCGGGGAAGGAGCCGGTCGAGCCGGCCACGCCGCGGTCGTCGTAGCGCAGGACGGCGACGCCGCGCCGGGTCAGTTCGTCGGCCCAGATGGCGAAGGGCTTGTGCCCCTCGATGGTCTCGTCACGGTCCTGCGGCCCGGTGCCGGTGATCAGGATGGCGGCGGGGAAGGGGCCCGCCCCTTGCGGCAGGGTCAGGGTGGCCGCGAGCCGCACGCCGGGAGCCTCCGGATTGTCGAAGCTCACGTCCTCGGCGCGGTAGGGGAAGGGCGGGGTCGGCGTCTGCGGGCGCAGCCGCGTCAGGTCGGCGACCTCGGCGGTGCGGGTCAGGGTGATGGGCAGTTCGGCCGCGCCCTGCCGCAGGGTCCCGGCGATGGTCTGGCCGTCCTCCGACAGCCGGCCCTCCACGCTGCCGCCGATGGCCGGGACCACGAAACGGGCCACCCCGTCTTCCAGGCTGGGCGGCTGGGCGGCGATGTCGCGGCCGCCCTGATCGGGGCTGTCCATGACCGCCTTTCCGTCGGCGGCCACCCGGAACACGATTCGCAGGCGCCGCCCGCCCGCGTCGATGGCTCCCTCCCAAACGCCGGCGAGCGGCGAGGTCGCCGCCTGCCGCGTCAGGACCAGCGGCAGGGTCGTCCCGCCCTGATGGAGCGCCCCCGAAATCGTCCGGCCGTCGGCGGCGAGAGCCCCCTCGAAGCGGCCGCCGACTGCCGGCACGCCGATCCGCACCGTTCCGGCTTCCAGGACCGCGCGTTCCGCCGCGATGCCGAAGCCCCCCTGGTCCGGGCTGTCCATGGTTGTGGCGCCGTCTTCCGCGACGCGGAAGATCACCCGGATCGACTGGCCCGCCACATTGATCCGTCCCTCCCAGACCCCCGCGATCGCGGTCGGCTGCTGCGGCATGGCGGGGGCGACGATGGCGGCGGCGAGCAGGGTGGGCAGGACGGTCATCGGGTCTCCCTCGTTTCAGCCCCAACCGTAACCGTTGCGGCCCGGCCGCGCCAAGCGCCCTTGAACCGCCGGACCGCAACCCGATCTGTAGCGAATGACCGCCGTCTCCGTTCTCGACCTGTCGCCCGTGGTGGAGGGCGGCGACGCCCGCCGCGCCCTGCTGGAAACCACCGAACTGGCGCGCGACGCCGAGCGGCTGGGCTTCACCCGCTTCTGGCTGGCCGAGCACCACAACATGCCGGGCATCGCCAGCGCGGCCACAGCGGTGGCGCTGGCGCACGTGGCGGCGAACACGCAGACCATCCGCGTCGGCTCCGGCGGGGTCATGCTGCCCAACCATGCGCCGATGGTGATCGCCGAGCAGTTCGGGACGCTCGAGGCCCTGCACCCCGGAAGGATCGACCTGGGCCTCGGTCGCGCGCCGGGGACGGACGGGGCCACCGCCCGGGCCCTGCGCCGCTATTTCGAGGCCGCCGACCAGTTCCCGCGCGACGTGCTGGAGCTGCAGGCCTTCCTCGCCGATCCGGTCGAGGGACAGCGGGTGACCGCCTGGCCGGCCGCCGGCTCGAAGGTGCCGATCTGGCTGCTGGGCTCCAGCCTGTTCAGCGCCGAACTGGCGGCGCAACTGGGCCTGCCCTACGCCTTCGCCAGCCATTTCGCCCCGGAGATGTTGCTGCCGGCGCTGCGGACCTATCGCGCGGGATTTCGCCCCTCGGCGCAGCTGGAGCAGCCGTACGCCATGGCCGCGATCAACGTCTTCGCGGCCGAGACGGACGCGGCGGCGCGGCGGCTGTCGACCTCGATGCAGCAGGCCTTCGCGGCGGTGGTGACGGGCAAGCCGGGCCGGCTGAAGCCGCCGGTCGACGACGTCTCCACGGTGCTGGACGCGCGCCAGATCGCGGCCGTGGAAAACCGCCTGACCTACGCCGCGATCGGCGGCGAGGCGACGGTGCGGGGGAAGCTTGCGGAGTTCATCGAGCTGACCGGCGTGGACGAGGTCATGGTCACCGGCATGATCCATGACCTCGAGGCGCGGCTGCGCAGCCTCGAGATCACGGCCAGGGCCGCCGAGGGGCTCTAGAGGCCGCGCAGGAAGTCGAGCAGGAAGGCGTTCACCTCGTCCGGCCGCTCCTGCTGGATCCAGTGGCCGGCGCCAGGCAGGACGCGCTGCTCGCGCAGGTCGGGGATCCAGTCCTTCATCGCCGCCTCGTGCGCGCCGGCGTAGTGGCGAACCGGGTCGCGCTCGCCGACCATGAAGGCGGCCGGCACGCGGATGCGGGCGTCCTGCAGCCAGGCGGTCAGCGACCAGTTGAGGTCGAGGCAGCGGTACCAGTCCAGCGGGGCGCGGAAGCCGCCGTCGGCGAAGCCGGCGACGTATTCGGCGAGGTGGGCTTCGCTCATCCACGGCGGCAGGGGGACGTCGTCGGGGACGGAGGAGATCAGGCTTTCGCCCTCGGCCAGGAAACCGGTGGATTGCCGTTCGCTGGCGCCGTCGTAGGCGTGGAACATCTTGCGCAGGGCGGCGGCCGGATCGGCGTCGAACGCGAGGTGGGCGTCATCGGGCTGGAAGCGGCGGATGTAGAGGTCCCGGCCGGTGCGCTGGGCGAGGGCGGCCATGGCCGCGGTGGGCGGGCCCTTGGCGCGGCGCGGCTGGAACGGCACCGACAGTCCGGCGACGGCGGTGAACAGGTCGGGGCGCATCAGGGCGCAGTGCCAGGCGACCGCGGCGCCCCAGTCGTGGCCGACGACGACGCAGCGCTCCGCCTTCAAGGCCCCGACCAGAGCGACGAGATCGCCGACGAGGTCGAGTATGGAAAAGGCCTCCCGCTCCGCAGGCTTGTCCGTCCCGCCGTAGCCGCGCATGTCCGGGGCCACGACGTGGAAGCCCGCGTCCGCCAGCGCCTCCACCTGAGCCCGCCAGCTGATCGACAGTTCGGGAAAGCCGTGGACCAGCAGGATCAGCGGCCCCTCGCCAGCCTCGAGTATCCGGTGGTTCAGGCGATCGGTGCGGAGGTGTCGCTGGCGCATGCCGGCAGCGGACCACCCGACCCGCCGGCTGGCAAGCCTAGAGCTGGACGCCGGTGGTGCGCATGATCTCGGCGCGCAGCTCCGGCAGCCCCTCGCCCTTCTCGGCCGAGGTCAGGGCCACGGCCGGATAGGCGGCGGGGCGTTTGGCGACCGCCTTGAGGGTGGCGGCGACCATCTTCTCGCCCTCGCCCTTCTTCAGCTTGTCCGCCTTGGTGAGGACGATCTGGTAGCTGACGGCGGCGAGGTCGAGCGCGTCCAGCGCCTCGTCGTCCACCTTCTTCAGGCCATGGCGGGCGTCGATGAGCAGGTAGACGCGCTTCAACGTGACCCGCCCGCGGAGGTAGTCGCGGCCGAGATCCTGGAACTTCTTCACCGTGGTCTTCGAGGCCTTGGCGAAGCCGTAGCCGGGCAGGTCGACCAACCGCATCTTCCCGTCGAGATCGAAGAAGTTGACCTCGCGCGTCCGCCCTGGCTCGTTCGAGGCGCGGGCCAGCTTGTGCATGCCCACCAGCCCGTTGATCAGGCTGGACTTGCCGACGTTCGAGCGGCCGGCGAAGGCGACCTCGGGCAGGTCGGGCTCCGGCAACTGCTCGATCTTGGCGCACCCCATGACGAAGGTGGCCGGGCGCGCGAACAGGATGCGCGCCTGCTCCAGCTCCTCGGGGGTGAAGTCCTCCACCCTAGGCCTTCGCCTTCTTCAGCCGGTCGAGGAAGGTGTCGATCGGGTTCTCGGCCTTGAAGCGGTGCATGATGATGTACTGCTGGAAGATGGTCAGCACGTTCGACCACGCCCAGTAGATCAGCAGGCCGGCCGGGAAGGTGGCCATGATGAAGGTGAACACGATCGGCATCAGCTGGAAGATGCGGCGCTGCATCGGGTCCGGCGCCTGCGGGCTCATCGCCATCTGCAGCCACATGGTCAGGCCGTAGACGATGGCCAGCACGCTCAGCGCGAAGGTCCCGGTCAGGTGCGGCCCGAGCAGGGGCAGGGTCGCCGGGTCCCACGGGATCAGGCCCCACAGGTTCCAGATGGTGGTCGGGTCCTTGGCCGACAGGTCCTGAAGCCAGCCGAAGAAGGGCGCGTGACGCATCTCGATGGTCACGAACAGCATCTTGTAGACGGCGTAGAAGACCGGAATCTGCAGCAGCAGCGGCAAGCAGCCGGCCAGCGGATTGATCTTTTCCCGCTGGTAGAGCGCCATCAGCTCCTGCTGCTGTTTGGCCGCGTCGTCGGGATGCTTTTTCTTGATCTCCTCCATCTTGGGCTGGAGGTTGCGCATCTTCGACATGCTCTCGTAGCTCTTGTTGGCCAGCGGGAACATGACGAGGCGGACCACGAGGGTCAGGCCGAGGATGGCGAGGCCGAAGTTTCCGAGCACGCCGTAGAACTGTTCGATGATCCAGAAGATCGGCCGGGTCAGGAAGAACAGGAAGCCCCAGTCGATGGCGTAGATGAAGCGCGGCAGGTCGAGCGACTTCTCGTAGGCGGCCAGCACCTCGTTGCGCTTGGCGCCGGCGAACAGGCGGGTGGTCTCGGTGATCTGCCGGTTCGGCCGGATGGTGTGCGCCTCGCCCAGCATTGTGGCCGAGTGGACGGCGGAGTCGCGCTGCTCGCCCGACACGCGGAAGGCGGCCTGGATGCGCTCGTCCTGCGGCGGAATCAGCGCCGACATCCAGTATTTGTCCGTGATGCCCAGCCAGCCGCCGGTCGACTCGTGCTCCTGCACGGGCTTCTTGATCCAGGCGCCGTACTTGACCTGGTCGGTGGTGTAGCCGTCGCCGTCCCCGAAAGTGCCGATCGCGCCTTCGTGAAGGATCTGGTTGCGGCCGAGATCGTCGGACACACCTTGGCGCTCGACCCGGCCCCAGGGGGCGAGCGTGACCGGCTGGGCCGAGAAGTTGGCGACCGTGTCGGTCACGGTGAACATGTAGCTGTCGTCGACCGCGATGCGGCGCGTGAAGCGCAGGCCGGCGCCGTTGTCCCAGGTCAGGGTGACGGGCGTGGTCGGAGTCAGGGTCGAGCCCTGGGTCAGACGCCAGGGCGTATCCTTGCCCGGCACGCCGCCCGGAATGTTCGGGCCGTTCCAGCCGAACAGGGCCTGGTAGGCGTGGCGCATGCCCTCCGGACGGAACAGTTCGACGGCGGGCGAGTCCTTGTCGAGGGTCTCGCGGTAGCGGATCAGGAACAGGTCGTCGATGCGCGCGCCGGTCAGCGACAGGGAGCCGCGCAGGGTCGGCGTCTCGATCGGCACCCGCTCCGTGCCGTTGGCGCCGAGCGCCGCGCGCCGATCCTCGGTGAAGATGGTCGCGCTGGGCGACGGCGAGGTGATCGGCGCCTCGGTCGTCTGCTCGGCCGTCGCCTGCTGGGCGGCGCGGCGCTTGGCGGCCTGCGGCTGCATGACGAAGGCGCTGTAGGCGATCAGCATGATGGCCGCGATCACGACGAAGAGGATCGTGTTGCGGCTGTTGTCGTGAGGGGGCATGGAGATCAGGAATCCTGGCCGGCGGACGTGGGCGGGCGAGACGGTGGAGGCGCGTCTTCGGGCGCCGTTCGCGGGGTCGCGAGCCTTGTAAGCGCCGATTTCACATCGTCAAGCAAACGCTCCCACGGACGGTCGGCCGTGCCCATCCGGGCGATGAAGACATAGTCGCTTCCGGCAAGCCCGTGTTCGGGGACGAGGGCGCGGGCGGCCTCGCGCAGGCGGCGCTTGGCGCGATTGCGGATCACGGCCCCGCCGATCTTGCGCGTGGCGGTGAAGCCGACGCGGACGACCGGGTCGCCGTCCTGCCGATCGAGCCGCTGCACGACCACGGCGCCGCGCGCCTGGGAAACGCCTTTCGCGGCCGCCAGAAACTGGGGCCGCGACTTCAGGCGCTCGATTTTCAGGAGATCGGTCATGCGCCCGCGGGCGGACGCCCGACGGATCAGGCCGTCAGGCGCTTGCGGCCCTTGGCGCGGCGGCGGGCGACGATCTTCTGACCGTTCTTGGTGGCCATCCGCGAACGGAAGCCGTGACGGCGCTTGCGCACGAGTCGCGACGGCTGATAGGTCCGCTTCACGGTCGGCTCCTCACTCTTGTGGTCTTTACGGGCGACGGAAACGCGTCCGCCGCAGGAAGGGCGGGCGTATAAGGGGACGGGCCGGCGGAGTCAACGCCGGCAGGGCCGCGGAGAGAGAATGGACCGGCTGAAGCGTTTCCTGCCCCTGATCGTGCTGGGGGGCGTGATCGCCCTGATCTTCGGCATGGGCTGGAACCGCTACCTGTCCCTGGAGACGCTGCGCGAGCATGGTCAGACGCTGCGCGCCTTCACCGCCGAGAACTACCTGATCGCCCTGCTGGTGTTGATGCTGGTGTTCGCCGTGCTGACCGCCAGCGTGGTGCCGGGAGTCTTCTTCGTCACCATTACGGCCGGCTATCTGTTCGGGCCGTGGGTCGGCGGGGTCTCGACCTCGATCGCGGCGACGGCCGGGGCGCTGGCCATCTACGGCGTGGCGCGAACGGCTCTGGGCCGGAGCCTGCGGGAGCGGGCCGAGCGCGACGCGGGGCTGATGCAAAAGGTCTGCGCGGCGATCGACCGCGACACCTTCTGGTACGTGCTGGGCTCCCGGCTGGCGGTGGTGGTGCCGTTTCACATGATCAACGTCGCGGCGGGGCTGATGGCCGTGAAGCTGCGGCCGTACACCGTCGCGACGGTGATCGGCCTGTTGCCGGCGCACACCATCTATTGCTGGATCGGGGCGCGCCTGAACACCCTCCTGGCCGAGAACCCCGACCCCGATGTCCAGGCCCTGTTCGCCCAGTTCTGGGCCCCGATGACGGGCGTCTTCGTGCTGGCTGTCGTTCTCCCTTTCGTGCTGAAGGGGGTGCAGAAGGCGTGGGCCGGGAGGCGATCCGCGTGAACGGTGCAGCTTCTGGCCCGAGCTTTGCGTTGGGGAGGGCATGACCCGTCCGCGCGCCCTGTTGAGCGACCTGCGGCGACGCCTCGGCGCGCCGGCGGACTGGCGCGAGCGGCTGGGCTTCCATGCGCCCGACGCCCTGGCGTGGCGGCTGCTGCTGCTGACCTTCGCCTTCGCCGCCGTGGTCGAGGTGCTGATCGTCGCGCCGAGCGCGGCCAACTTCCACGAGCGCTGGCTGCTGGACCGACTCCAGTCGGCCGAACTGGCCTCGGTCGGAGTGGAGGCGCTGCCCTATTCAGCGGTCGAGGACGAGACCGCCAACCAGCTGCTGGCCATCGGCGGGGTCCAGGCGGTGGTGGTCGGCGACCAAGGCGTGCGACGGCTGCTGTTGCAGGCGCCGAACCTGCCGCGCACCCCCGAGCTGATCGACCTGCGGCGGCAGCGCCCCCTGGCGCGGCTGCTCGACCCGTGGCGCACCCTGTTCGGCCACCCCGACCGTTCGATCCGGGTGCAGGCGCGGCCGCGCTACCGCTCCGGCGACTTCATCGAGATCCTCGCCCCCGCCGAGCCGCTGAAGCAGGAGCTGCGCAGCTTCCTGCTCAACACCCTGCTCACCTCGCTGCTGATCTCGCTGGTGGCGGGGGGGCTGCTGTACGCGGGCCTGGCCTTCCTCGTCCTGCAACCGCTGCGCCGGGTGACCCGCTCGATCGAGCATTTCGCCCGCGATCCCGAGACGGAAGGCGATCCCCCCAGCGACCGGCAGGACGAGATCGGTCGCGTCGAGCGGGAGCTGGCGCGGATGCAGGAGGAGGTGCGGCATTCGCTGCGCTCGCGCGCCCGGCTGGTGGCGCTGGGCGAAGCGGTGGCCAAGATCAACCACGATCTGCGCAACATGCTGACCTCCGCGCAGATGGCCTCGGAGCGGCTGGCGGCTTCGCCCGATCCGCAGGTGACCAAGGCGCTGCCGCGGCTCGAGCGGGCGCTGGGCCGGGCCGCGGCCCTGTCGCGCAACGTGCTGGAGTACGGGCGCAGCGAGGAGCCGCCCCCTCAGAAGGCGCGGCTGGCCCTGGGTGCGGCGGTGACGGCGGCGGCGGAGGACGCGGGCCTGACGCCGGAGGGCGTGCGGCTGATCAAGAGCCTTCCGGCGCGCTGCACCATCCACGCCGATCCGGATCAGTTGCACCGCATCCTGGTCAACCTGATGCGCAACGCCCGGCAGGCCATCGAGGGGGACGCGGCGCGGACGGGTCACGGCGCGGTGCGGGTGAGCGCGGCCTCCGAGGACGACGCCTGCGTGATTCGCATCGCCGACGACGGGCCGGGCATCCCGCCGCGCCTGTCGGACCGGCTGTTCGAGGCCTTCGTCAGCGGCCGCGGCTCGGGCGGCACCGGACTGGGCCTGACCATCTCGCGCGAGCTGGCGACGCTCAACGACGGTTCGCTGACGCTGGTGGAGACCGGCCCGACGGGGACGGTGTTCGAGCTGCGATTGCCGCTCTAGACCATCTTTGCTTCAGGTCGATTCAACCTGAATCCAGAAATTGGTCCAGAATTCAGCGTGGAGCGAAATCTGAGCTCTACCGATTTCGCTCGAGGGCTCCGGAACGCCCGAACGGCGTTATGGAGAATGGAAGTCTGACACGGCCGGCGCAGGAGCCGGCCCCGCAGGAGGAAACGCCATGCGTCGCATCACCCTCGCCGGCCTCGCCGCCCTCTCGGCCCTGGCCGCCCCCGCCCTCGCCGCCGCGCCCCAGGACCCCGGCTCGCAGGAATGGCTGCGGATGCGCGGCGAGACCTATCACCGGGCGCCGGATTCGGAGCAGAACCCGGCCGAGGTCGCCCAGACGGTCCGGCTCAACGCCGAGGTCGCCGCCGGCAACGCGGCCGCGGCCAAGGCCGAGGCGGACGCCCAGGCGGCGTACGACGCGTCCAACGCCCGGTGGCGCGCCGAGGTCGCGGCGGCCGAGACCGCCCGCGCCCAGTGGGAGGCGGACGCCGCCGCCGCGGAAGCCGCGCAGGCCCGGTACGAGCGCGAACGCGCGGCCTGGGAGGCCGAGATGGCCCGCTGCCGGGCCAGCGGCCGCATCTGCGTCACGCCCGACTGATCCCGGGTAGCGATCCCGGCCCGGCTTTGCCATAGTCGGCGGGTCATGAACCGACCCGCCGACCGCACGCTCGGCCCGGGACGGACGGCGATCTATCGCCATCCGTGGCTGGTTCGCGCGACCCACTGGGTCAATGTGCTGTGTCTCCTCGTGCTGGCGATGAGCGGGCTGCAGATCCTGCGCGCGCACCCGCACCTCTACTGGGGCATGGCCTCGACCTTCGCCGATCCGTGGCTGAACTTTCCGTCGATCCCGGCGTGGGCGACGCTGCCCAGCTGGCAGGATCTGGCGCTGGGCCGTCGCTGGCACTTCTTCTTCGCCTGGCTGTTCGTCCTGAACGGCGTGATCTACCTGGCCTGGGCGGTGATCGGCGGGCGGCTGCGGCGGGTGCTGGAGCCCTCGCGCGCCGAACTGGCGGGCCTCGGGCAGAGCGTAGTCGAGCACGCCCGGCTGCGCTTTCCGGAAGGTGAGGCGGCGCGGCGCTACAACGTCATCCAGAAGCTCAGCTACCTGACCGTGGTGCTGGGCCTGCTGCCGCTGATGCTGGTCACCGGCCTGGCAATGTCGCCGGCGATGAACGCGGCCCTGCCGGGTCTGCTGGACCTCCTCGGCGGGCGGCAGTCGGCCCGAACCCTGCACTTCCTCTCGGCCACAGGGCTGGTGCTGTTCACCGCCGTGCACGTCCTGCTCGTGATCCTGTCGGGGCCGGTCAACAACATGCGGTCGATGATCATCGGCTGGTACGTGATCCGCGAGCGGCCGGACGAGGAGGAGTCGTCATGAGCGGGCTGGACCGGCGCGGGCTGCTGGCGGGCGGGCTGGCCGCCGGACTGCCGTTGCTGGGAGGGTGCGACGCGGCCTCGCGGTCGACCCAGGTGCAGTGCACCCTGCGCAAGGCGGAGCAGGCGACCCGGCGGTCGCAGCGGGCGCTGGCGCGCGACGCCCTGGCCCCCGAGTACGCGGAGAAGGACATCTCGGCCGACTTCCGGGCCAACGGCTCGATCGATCCGGCCGACGCCGAGTATGTGCGGCTGAAGGCCAACGGCTTCCGCGATTACCGGCTGCAGGTCGGGGGTCTGGTCGAGCGGCCGCTGGCCCTCTCGCTGGCCGAGCTGCGCCGGATGCCGACGCGGACCCAGATCACCAAGCACGACTGCGTCGAGGGCTGGACCTCGATCGGCAAGTGGAAGGGCACGCGCCTGTCCGCCGTGCTCCGTCGCGCCGGCCTCCGGCCCGAGGCGCGCTACATCGTGTTCCACTGCTTCGACGCGCTGGATCAGCAGCCGGACGGGGAGCGGTACTACGAGAGCATCGGCCTGGACGACGCCTTCCACGAGCAGACCATCCTGGCCTGGGAGATGAACGACCGGCCGCTGCCGGTCCGGCACGGGGCTCCGGTGCGGCTGCGGGTCGAGCGGCAGCTGGGCTACAAGCACGCCAAATACATCCGGCGCATCGAGGCGGTGGAGAGCTTCGAGAACATCCGCGGCGGGCGGGGCGGCTACTGGGAGGACCGCGGCTACGAGTGGTACGCGGGAATCTGAGGCAGGGCGACTTCGGCCCGAAGGCGGCTGCTTTCCAGACCGGCTTCCAGCACCTCCATGACCGCGAGGGCCTCCGACGGCGGGACAGGATTGGGCCCCGCCCCGCGCAGGGCGGCGGCGACGGCGGCGTAGAAGCCTGGATAGTCGCCCGGCGGGCCGGGGACGGTCTCGCGGCGGCCCGTGGCCCCGTCGACGATCACCGGCGGCCGGGGATCGACGCCCCAGCCTTCGCCGCCGACGGGCAGACCGGCCTTCAGCTGGTCTTCCTGCACGTCCAGCCCCGACTTGAGCCAGCTGGCGCGGGCGCCGTGGGCGGCGAAGCGGACATCCGGAGCCGGGGTGGTCATGTCGGCGTGGAGGATCACCCGCCGGTCGGGGTAGCGGAGGACGGCGTGGGCCCAGTCGACGGCCTCGCCGCCGGGGCGGAGCACGGCGAGCTCGCAGCTGACCCCGAGGGGCCGGCCGAACAGGACGAGCGCCTGATCGATCAGGTGCGGGCCGAGGTCGTACCACAGGCCCGATCCGGGCCCGTCGCGCTCGCGCCAGCGATCGCGGACCTCGGGACGGTAGCGGTCGAAGCGGCTTTCCAGGGTGGTCACCGGGCCGAGCCGGTCGGTTGAGACAGCCTCGCGCAGGGCGAGGAAGTCGGCGTCGCGGCGGCGATTGTGGAACACCGAGAGCAGCAGGCTGCGGGCCTCGGCGAGGGCGGCGACCTCGCTCGCCTCGGCCAGGGTGAGCGCGAAGGGCTTGTCCACGACCACGGCCTTGCCGGCCTCCAGCGCGGCCCGGGCCTGGGGCGCGTGCAGGGCGTTGGGGGTGGCGAGGACGACGAGGCCGACGGCCGGGTCGGCGAGCGCGGCGTCGAGGGTCGGGACCGGGCGGGCGCGCGGCCAGGCGGCGAGGACTTCGCCCGGGCGGCTGGAGACGACCGTATGGAGCTCGAGGCCGGGGCAGGCGTCGATCAGGGGCGCATGGAAGGTGCGGCCGGCGTAGCCGAAGCCGACGAGGGCGACCCCGACCGGACCGGGGGCCATCAGGCCTCCGCCGCGGCCTCTTCCTTGCGCCGCTTCATCATGGCGTCGAAGGAGCCCCAGACCCCTTCGGGGCCGTGCCAGGCGCCCTTGGTGGCGGCCTTGGAGTATTCGGTGGCGCGGGCCTCGAAGAAGTTGGCGTGCTCGACGCCCGAGAGCAGGGCCTGCAGCCACGGCAACGGGTTTTCCTTCACGCCGTAGAGCTCGGGCAGCTGCAGCTGGCGCAGGCGCCAGTCGGCGATGAAGCGGATGTAGGCCTTGATGTCGGCCGGGGTCATGCCGTTCACCGGGCCCATCTCGAAGGCCAGGTCGATGAACTTGTCCTCCATCTCGACCACGGTGCGGCAGCACTCGACGATGTCGTCGGCGACCGCCCTGGTGACCGCGCCGGTCTCCTTGTTGAAGGCGTGGTAGAGCTTGATGATGCCCTCGCAGTGCAGGCTCTCGTCGCGCACCGACCACGAGACGATCTGGCCCATCCCCTTCATCTTGTTCTGGCGCGGGAAGTTCATCAGCATCGCGAACGAGGCGAACAGCTGAAGCCCCTCGGCGAAGCCGCCGAACATGGCCAGCGTCCGGGCGATGTCGGCGTCGCTGTCGATGCCGAACTTGCCCATGTAGTCGTGCTTGTCCCGCATGGCCTCGTATTCCATGAAGGCGCCGAACTCCGCCTCGGGCATGCCGATGGTCTCGAGCAGCAGGGCGTAGGCCGCGATGTGGATGGTCTCCATGTTGGCGAAGCTCGCCAGCATCATCTTGACCTCGGTCGGTTTGAACACCCGACCGTAGCGCTCCATGTAGTTGTCCTGGACCTCGATGTCGGCCTGGGTGAAGAAGCGGAAGATCTGGGTCAGCAG
>JAEYTA010000209.1 GCA_023434265.1 Pseudomonadota bacterium | reverse complement strand
CTGCCGCCCCTGCTGACGGCGCTCGCCGCCTTCACCTTGCTGTTCTATACCGAGGACGGCTAAGCGAGCCCCTCGTCCGTCGGCCTTCCCGAGTGAACCGCATGCAGCGTGACCGTCGCGCCTCCGTAACGGCAGCCCTGCGCTTCCGCCTCCTGGCCGGGGCGGCGGCGGCCGCCCTAACCGGGCTGGCCGGCGCGGCGCAGGCCCAAGAGCCGCAGCGACCCGCCGAATCCATGCAACCGGGCCCCGACGGCCTTTCGCCCGACGGCGTCTATGTCGAGGCCGACACCGCCACCCGCACAGGCGACGTGATCTCTGCGGCCGGGACGGACGAGCGCGTGCTGGCGCGCTTCCGCAACAGCACGCTGCGCGCCGGACGGATGACCTACGACACCGCCCAGGGCCTGGCCACGGCGGACGATCGCGTCGAGTTCGTCGACCCGGACGGCAACGTCGTCTTCGCCAGCCACCTCGAACTCGACTCGGACCTCAAGGCCGGGGTCGCCGTCGACTTCGCCACCCGTTTCCGCAACGGGGCCAGCCTGATGGCCGCCACGGCGGTCCGGCGCAGCGCCAACGTCAACGAGCTGAACTACGCCCTCTTCACCCCCTGCCCCATCTGCGACGCCCAAGGGAATCCGAAGCAGCCGAGCATCGCCATCCAGGCGGAGAAGGTGGTCCAGGACGAGGAACTGCGCGCCGTCCTTTACCGCAACGCGGTGTTCCGGGTCGGCGGCGTGCCGGTCTTCTACCTGCCGGTCTTCGCCCATCCCGATCCGACGGTCGAGCGCGCCTCCGGCTTCCTCGTGCCGACGCCGAGCTACGACGAAGGGCGCGGCTTCAGCCTCGAGATCCCCTACCTGCAAGTGATCTCGCCCTCCGAGGACTGGCTGATCAGCCCGCAGTTCAACACCGAGGTGGCGCCCCTGCTGAACCTGCAGTGGCGGCGGCGCTTCGAGGACGGGACCGTCGTCCTGCGCGGCGGCTACACCTACGAGCGCAACTTCGGCGACTTCGACCTGGACGGCGACGGGGACTACGAGAGCAACGTCCGCTTCGGCGACCGCACCAGCCGCAGCTACTTCCTCGGACACGGCCGATTCGACCCGGAAGGGCCGTGGCGCTGGGGCTTCACGGCCGAGCAGACATCGGACAAGACTCTGTTCGACCGCTACGACGTCCGCGACCCCTACCAGGACAACGGCCTCTACTACGGCGACCAGCGCCGCCTGATCAGCCAGCTGTACGCCGAGCGGCAGACCGAGCGGTCCTACCTCTCGATCGCGGCCTTCCACATCCAGAGCCTGCGCCTCGATCCGCGCTTCGCCGCCACTGACTTCCGCGACGCCCAGGGCTTCAAGGTGTTCGAGAACGAGGGGACCCTGCCCCTCGTGGCCCCGCTGATCGAGGCGCGGTGGGAGCCGGACGGGCCGGTGTTCGGCGGTCGCCTGCGCCTGCGCGGCTCGGCGGCCTCCTTGTATCGTGACGACTTCGTCGGCGGGCCGGTGCTCCGGCCCGAGATCATCCCCCCGGGATCCACCCTCGGCCTGCCCGGCGTGGACAGCCGCCGCGTCTCGGGCCAGGCGGAATGGCGTCGGGCGATGATCTCGCCGATCGGGGTGCGGTGGGAGCCGTTCGTCGACGTGCGCGCCGACCTCTATTCGATCGAGGGCCTGCCCCCGATGCTGGGGCTGGAGGAGGAGGCGATCAGCCGCGGCCGCGCGACCGCCGGCATCGACGTCTCCTGGCCGCTGATCCGTCGCATGGGCGAAGGGGCCGACCTGATCCTCGAGCCCATGGCCCAGCTGTCGGCGTCGACCGACACCGACCTCGACCCGCGCGTCCCCAACGAGGACAGCCAGACGCTGGAGCTGGACGAGAGCTCGCTGTTCCGCGTCGATCGCTTCCCCGGCTACGACCTGCTGGAGGGCGGGCTGCGCTTCACCGCCGGCGCGCGGGCGACCCTGCGCTGGGGCCAGGGCCGCCAGGCCAGCCTGTTCGTGGGCCGCAGCCTGCGCGACGCGGAGGAGCCCGCCTTCCTGACGCCGACGCCGGACGATCCGGCCCGGCTCTACGATCCGACCGGACTGGCCTCCGACACGTCGGACTGGGTGGTGCAGGGCAGCTTCTCGCCGTCCGACCGCATCCGCGGCTGGGGCCACGCCACGGTCGACTCGTCCGGCGACATCCGCCGCGCCGAGGCGGCCATCGACGGCCGCTGGGGCCGGCGCAACCTGGCCTCGGTCAGCTACATCGTGGACCGCTCCAACCCGGTCGCCGGGCCGGAGAACCGCAACTACGAGTTCGTCCAGCTGACCGGCCAGCAGTTCGTCTACGGCAACTGGGGCGTGGCGGCTTCCGGCATCGCCGATCTGGAGCGGGACATCGTCATCCGGTCCGAGGTCGGCCTGCTGTTCGACGACGACTGCTTCCGCTTCGAAATCGGATGGCGGCGCGACAACACCCGCGTGCGGCCCAGCGGGCCCTCCGAGGGGGTGTACGTGCGCCTAAACCTCGCCACTTTCGGCGGTACAGGGTAAGGACAGGGCGAAGGGCGCCCGGCGTCGCGCGACTCGGGGCGCGCGGCGGACCGTGGGGCCGGCATCGAACCGGCGGGCGCCGCTTGAGGAATCAGGACTGACATGCGTTTTCAGCGTTACTTGACGGGCGTGGCCATGGCCGCCCTCCTGGCCGGATCGGCCGTGGCGCAGACCGCGCCCGGCCAGCAACCGGCCGCCGCCGGGGCGCTGAATCCGGCCGCCGGCGCGACCCCGCCCCAGGCCCCCGCCGCCGCCCCGGAATTCCGCATGGCCGACGGCATCCTCGCCACCGTCAACGACAGCGTCATCACCGGCTTCGACCTGCGCCAGCGCATGCTGCTGGTCATCGCCATCACCCAGGTCCAGCCGACGCAGGAAAACATCCCGGCCATCCAGCAACAGGCCCTCAACGCCCTGATCGACGAACGCCTGCAGGCGCAGGAGATCGCCAAGTTCGAGGAGGAAGGCCCGATCGTCTCCGCGGCCGAGGTCGAGGAAGAGATCGCGGCCATGGCCCAGGAGGTCGGGGCCACGCCCCAGGCCTACCTCGACTTCCTCGAGCAGGGCGGCATCCGCCCGCAGACCTTCCGGGAGCAGCTGCGCGTCCAGCTCGGCTGGTCCCGCCTGGTCGGCGGCCGCTTCCAGAGCCGCGCCCGGCCGAGCCGCGCCGCCGTCGACGCCGCGATGCGCCAGATCGGCGAGGCGGCCTCGAAGAAGCAGTATCTGATCGGCGAGATCTTCATCGACGCCAGCCGCGTGGGCGGCCAGCAGGCCGCCCTGAACGGCGCCAACCAGCTGGTGGCCCAGATGATCCAGGGCGCGCCCTTCCAGGCCGTCGCCCAGCAGTTCTCCGCCGCCCCCTCGGCGGCCCGCGGCGGCGACGCCGGCTGGATCGTCGAAGGCACGGTTCCGCTGCCCCTGCAACAGGCGCTTGACCAGCTGGAAGTCGGACAACTGTCCCGGCCGATCCCGGTGGATGGCGGAGTTTACGTTATTTATCTGAGGGATAGACGGGACGGCGACTCCGCGAGCCTGGTTCAGCTGCGCCAGGTGATGATCGAACTGCCGGAGACGGCGACCGAGGCGGAGGTGGCGGCGGCCGCCCAGCGGCTGGAGGCCCTCCGGCCGCAGCTGACCTGCGACAACATCCTGACCCGGGCCAGCTCGGAGCTGGGCCTGCTCGGCGCCGACCTCGGCGAGGCCGATGTGCAGAACCTCGCGCCGCAGTTCCAGCAGGTCGCCCGCGAGGCCCAGATCGGCTCGATCAGCGCCCCGGTGCGCACGCCGCTGGGCCTGCACCTGCTCGCCGTCTGCGGCCGCCGCGCCGGCGGGGCCGAGGCCCCGACCCCGCAGCAGGTCGAGGCCCAGCTGTTCCGTCAGAACCTCGCCACCCTGGGACGCCGGTACATGCGCGACCTGCGCGAGGACGCCCTGATCGAGATGAAGTGATGGCCGGCGCCCCCGCCGCGCCGCTGGCCCTGACCCTGGGCGAACCGGCGGGCGTGGGGCCCGAGATCGTCGCCGCGGCCTGGGAGGCCCTGAGAGAGGCCGGACCGGCCTTCGCGGTCGTCGGCGACGCCGCCCTGCTGCGCCGTCAGGGCCGGCCGGTGCAAGCCGTCGCCGACCTCGCCGAGGTCCCGTCCGTCTTCGCCCGCGCCCTGCCGGTGCTGGACCGCCCCCTGCCCGCCCCGGTTACGCCCGGACGTCCGGACCCGGCCAACGCGGGCGTCGTCGCCGACTGGATCGAGGAGGCGGTGAGCCTCGCCGTCGCCGGCGCGGCCTCGGGCGTGGTCACCGCCCCGATCGCCAAGGCCCCGCTCTACGCGGCCGGCTTCCGCTTCCCCGGCCACACCGAATTCATCGCCGAACTGACCGCCGACGTCCCCTTCGCCGGCGCGCGCGGGCCGGTGATGATGCTGACCGCGAAGGACCTTCGCGCCTGCCTGGTGACCATCCACGAGCCGCTGTCGGCCGTGCCCGAACTGGTCACCGCCGAGCGCGTGGCCCACACCGCGCGCGTCGTCCACGAAGCCCTGCGCCGCGATTTCGGCATCGCCGCGCCCCGGCTGGCGTTGGCCGCGCTCAACCCGCACGCCGGCGAGAACGGGGCCATGGGGCTGGAGGAGATCGAGGTGCTGCGCCCCGCGGCCGCCGCCCTGCGCGCCGGCGGGATCGCCATCACGGACCCGCTGCCGGCCGACACGATGTTCCACGAGGCGGCGCGCGCGACCTACGACGCCGCCGTCTGCCTGTACCACGACCAGGCCCTGATCCCGGTGAAGACGCTGGACTTCTGGGGCGGCGTCAACGCCACCCTCGGCCTGCCGGTGGTGCGCACCTCGCCCGACCACGGCACGGGTTTCGACATCGCCGGCAAGGGGCTGGCGCGGCCGGACAGCCTGATCGCGGCGGTGCGGCTGGCGGGGGAGATGGCGGGAAGGCGAGTGAAAAGTGCTAGTGAGTCGTGAGTAGAGGCGCAGGCGCCTGATCCTGCACTCCCCGCTTCGCCACTCACTACTCACTACTCACTATTCACTACTCACTACTCGATGGTTCGCGGACGACGCCTCGCGGGCTTGAGGTTCAGGCGGCAACAGCCGGTGGCCGGCGTGGTCTGCGACTTCGTGTGCCTGGAGGCCCGGCTGACCGTCGAGCTCGACGGCGGCGTGCACCGACTGCACATCGAACGCGACAAGGCTCGCGACGCACGTCTGAGACAGGCCGGCTTTTCAGTGTTGAGGTGGCCGAACGAAGCCTTTCTCGCCAATCCCAACCCGCTCCTGGACGCGATCCGGAAGCACGCTGGAAAGCCTTCTCCCCGCGGGGGAGAAGGTGGGTCGCGGAGCGACCCGGATGAGGGGGATCGCGAACGCCGATGATCGGCAGGGGGCGAAGCATCCCGCTGGCCTTGCCTTCCGCGCGATCCGGCGGCATGCAGCGGGGATGCGCCGGCTCCCCCCTCATCCGACCGGCTCCGCCGGTCACCTTCTCCCCCGAGGGGAGAAGGAGAGTCGAGTGCCAACCCGGTGACCTCCCTCCCCTCCCTGCGTGAACAGCTGGACGCCCACGGGCTGGCGGCGAAGAAGAGCTTCGGGCAGCACTTCCTGCTCGACCTCAATGTGACGCGGAAGATCGCGCGGCTGGCGGGGCCGTTCGAGGGGCGGGCGGTGATCGAGGTGGGGCCGGGGCCCGGCGGGCTGACGCGGGCGTTGCTGGAGAGCGACGCCGGCAAGGTGGTGCTGGTCGAGAAGGACCCGCGCTTCATCCCCCTGCTGGGCGAGCTGGACGACGGTTCGGGGCGGCTGCGCATCGTCGAGGGCGACGCCCTGAAGGTGCGTGAAGTCGAGCTGGTCGAGGGGCCGGCGCACCTGGTCTCAAACCTGCCCTACAACGTCGGCACGGCCCTGCTAATCAAGTGGCTGACCGGTCCGTGGACGCCGCACGCCCTGACCCTGATGTTCCAGAAGGAGGTGGCCGAACGTGTCGTCGCCGCCCCCGGCGACGCGGCCTACGGCCGGCTGGCGGTGATCAGCCAGGCGGTCTGCGACGCCCGCATCGCGCTGCACCTGCCGGCCGCCGCCTTCACCCCGCCGCCCAAGGTGGCCTCGGCCGTGGTCCATCTGGTCCCGAAGGCCGACCGCCCCGACCGGGAGACGCTGAAGCGGCTGGAGCGGGTCACGGCGGCGGCCTTCGGCCAGCGCCGCAAGATGCTGCGCTCGAGCCTGAAGCCGCTGGGCGGGGCGGCGCTGTGCGAGGCCGCCGGGATCGACCCCGAGGTGCGGGCGGAGACGGTGGACCTGGCCGGGTTTTTGCGGCTGGCGGGAGCGCTGGCCTAGCCGGACATCGGCCTGCGGCCGCTCACACCGGTGGCGCAGCCGAAGAAGTAGCGCTGGAATTCGACCTCCAACCCCTCGGCGCGAAGCCTGTCGGCGAAGGTGCGGGCGTCGCCGAAGTTGGAGGTGTACGTCCCGATCATGGCGAAGTCCTGCGCGCCCCTGAGCAGCGTCCGCTCGACCAGCGGCAGCACCACCTTGAGGTGAAGCAGGTAAAGCGGACGCAGCCACCAGCCCTTGGGATCCGAGGCCTCGATGAAGGAGAAGGCGCCGCCGGGGCGCAGCGCACGCGCCACCAGTTCCGCCAGCGCCTGGTGCTGGGCCGGGTTGAAGGTCTTGAGGCCGAAGGTGGAGACGATGAAGTCGCAGCTGTCGGGCGGCAGGTCGCTCCGCAGCACGTCGTCCTCGATGAAGTCGATACGGTGCGAGCGGTCGCGATGGAGGCGCTCGAGGGCGAGCCGGTGCATGCCCGAGGAGATGTCGACCGCGGTGATGCGGCCGATGTCGGGGAAGCGGCGCAGCAGGTGCGGCCACACCTCACCGGTGCCGGCCATCAGGTCGTAGCCTTGGGCGCCCGCGCCGGGATCGAGCGGCAGGGCCTCGACGCATTGGCGACGCCATCGCTCGGTGAATCCGAAGGAGAAGAACCAGCTGAAGCCGATGTAGCGGGTCGAGCATCGGTCGAACACGCCCTTCACGAAGGCGGGTTCGTAGATGTCACCCCCGATGCCGCCCGCCTGCCCCGCCTTCATGGAGCAAGCTTCGCAGATCGGTCGGCGCTGCGCCATGACCGGAAGATTGCGGCCGCCGCGACAGGACGCCACGCACGGCGGCCCAGCAAAAAGGGCCGCTCCCTTTCGGAAGCGGCCCCGCATTGTTCAGCCTTGACGGCTTCGGTTCAGGCGCAAACCCCCGCCAGAGGGGAGGTCGCGTCCGACGGCCGGGCCGCGCGCGGCTGGGAACAATGAGACATTCGACCACCTCCTTTCGCTGTTGAAACGGGAGGTTGGAGATGGGGGCTTAGGCGGCGGGCGCAAGGGGCGCGGCCCGGATCGGCGCCAGCGTCGGACCCGTCCCCCGCCTTCGCCGCCGGGCGACCGGACGAGACGGGGCGGAGTCTATCCGAACAGGTGGATCAGCGGGACAGCGCGGCAGGACGGGGTGGACAGGGTGGATGGTGTGACAAATCGCCGGGAGTTAATGTTCAGGCCGCGCAATTTCAGCGAAACGGCCTTTGAATTCGCGGGCGTTTCAGAAAAAGCAGCGTCATTGACGCGCCTGAGGTAGCGGCGGTCGCAGACTGATCGGCATGAAACAGACCGATCCCAAGACCCGCAAACCCCCCGTCTATCTCGGCCCGCGCACCTGGGCGATCATCCGGGCCCGCTATCTGGGCGGCGCGACCGCGCAAAGCCTGGCGGAGACCTTCGGCTGCAGCAAGGCGGTGATCCGCAAGCGCGCCTGGCGCGAAGGCTGGACCAAGCGCGCGCTGGCGCTGACGCTGGACGCGCTGGAACCGGCGGCGCCGCCGACCCCGCTGGACGAGGCCCGGGCCGGGTCAGGCGCCGCCGCGGACGCCGTCGGCGATCCGAGGCCGACCGAGGCGCTGGCGGACCTGGAGCCGCGCTCCGCGGCGCGGCACGCCCTGGACC
>JAEYTA010000144.1 GCA_023434265.1 Pseudomonadota bacterium | reverse complement strand
GTTCTGACCAGCCGCGACCCGGCCCGGCGGGCGGCCCTCGCCGCTGACGACCTCGAGGCCCTCGACCCCGACGACGCGGCGGCGCTGGAGGCGGCCGTGGCCGGCGCTTCCGCCATCCTCGTCACCGCCCCGCCGGAGGCCGGCGGCTGTCCCGGCCTGCGCCGCCTGATCCCCGCCGTCACACGCACGGGCGCCTATCCCGACTGGATCGGCTACGTCTCCTCGACCGCCGTCTACGGCGACCGCGCCGGCGGCTGGGCCTTCGAGGACGACGCCCTCAACGCCGCCTCGCTGGAAGGGGCGCGGCGGGTGCGGGCCGAGCGCGACTGGCTGGACGCCGGGCGCGGCATGGGGCTGACGGTGCAGATCTTCCGCCTGCCGGCGCTCTACGGCCCCGGCCGCTCGCCGCTGGAGCGGCTCCGCGACGGCACCGCCCGGATCGTCCGCAAGCCCGGACAGGTGTTCAACCGCATCCACGTCGACGACGCCGTGGCCGGCTTCTTCGCCTCCATGGCCCGGCCCCGGCCCGGCGCCGCCTACACCCTGTGCGACGACGCGCCCGCCCCGGCCGACGTGGTCATGGAGGGCGCCGCCCGCCGCCTCGGCCTGCCGACGCCGCCCGAGGTCGATCTCGACGATCCCTCGGTCAGCGACGCCATGCGGCGCTTCTACCGCGACTCCAAACGCCTTTCGAACGCCCGCGCCAAGGCGGAGCTGGGCTGGCGGCCGCGCTATCCCACCTGGCGGGAGGGGCTGGAGGCGCTGCTGGTTGGCGGCTGACGGGGAAATCCGGGACATCCCGCCCCCCAAGTCCGGCAACTCCGCCGCCGCGCCTCCCGCGGTGGCCCTCGCCGCATGCTAGGCTCGGCCCATGACCGACCACGCCACCCCGAACCTGCCCGCCCGCGACTTCGACGCGACCGAAGCCTTCTACCGCCCGCTCGGCTTCGAGCCGACCTGGCGCGACGGGGGCTGGATGATCCTCAAGCGCGGCGGCCTGACGCTGGAGTTCTTTCCGTATCCGGACCTCGACCCGGCCACGAGCTCGTTCAGCTGCTGCCTGCGCCTCGACGACGCCGACGCCTTCCATGCGGCCTGCGTCGCCGCGGGCGTCCCGCAGACGCGCGCCGGCATGCCGCGCGTTCACGCCCCGGCGCTCGAGCCTTCGGGGCTCAGGATCGGCTATCTGGTCGACCCCGACGGGACGCTGTTGCGGCTGGTCCAGAACCCGGCGTGACGGGGAGTAGCTGGCTGCTGGCCGCTGGCCGCAGGCGGCTCAGAACGGCAGCAGGTTCCGCTGCCGGCTGTAGGCCATGGTGCCGACGTTGGCGCCGAGCCGGAGGCCGACGCCGGTGCGGATCGGGGCCAGCACGATGCCGTCGGCCTGCTGGTAGTTCACCCCCAGCCCGCCGACGAGATAGGCCGAGCCCTCCACCCCGGGGTAGCGGCGGTAGATCATGTCGGGGTGGAACAGGCCGTAGACCAGGGTGAACACCCGGCTGGCGTTGCCGCCCATGTCCCAGCCGATCGAGATGCCCTGCCAGAACACCTCCTGCGACGCCGACAGGTCCTTCATGTGCAGCGCGCCGCGGCCGTAGCGCAGGCCCACGCCGACGGCGCCCGCGGCTTCCTCGCCGGCGATGTAGGCGGTCGGCCGGTCGCCCTGGTCGGCGAAGATGCGCTCGATGGCGGCGCCGATGGCCTCCGCCGCGATGCCCAGCTCGCGCGAGCCGGCGGCGATCAGCTCGTCGGCGGTGTAGGCCGGGGCCGTCTGGTCGGAGCGGATCGGATAGTTGGGGTCGGCCGGGGCGTTGGTCGCGCAGGCGGACAGGCCCGACGCGCCGGCGGTGGCGGCGAGGCCCGAGAGGATCATCTGGCGGCGGTGCATGGCTCTGGCTCCGAAGGCGGGATCGCCCGACTCGCGCGGGCGCTGACGGCCAGCGTCGCGGGTCTTTGAGTCAGCCTTGCGGCGGCAAGGTTAACGAGGGGTTGCCGGGCGGACGGGCTGTCGGATGGAGGGCGCGACTAGGGCTCACACCAAAGTGACGAGCCTAACGATACAGCAGTGCTTAGGCTTGGCGTCAGCACGGAGGACCAGTTGGCCGACCCGCCTACCAATCTTGGTGAGATAATCGTCGTTGGCAATCGTCGGGCGGCTGGGACGGCCGGGCCCCTACGGCGGAAGTTCAGGTGGCGCCGGCGACGATGGAGGCCCCCATCAACAGGAACTCGATCCTGACGGCGAGGGCGGCGGCCGACCACCGGCAGAGGACCCCTGCGCCACACCCGAGGGCCGCCTGGAAAAGGCCGCCGATGCTGCAGCGGCCCAAGCCATCGCCCTTTTCGACCAACTCGCGCGCTCGGCCGGTGAAGACGGCCTGAATGATCGGGAACGCGGCGCCTACCTGTTCCTGAACTCGGACGGCTCCGTGACTCTCGGCCCGATTTCAGTCGGCGACCTCTTTGACAACGGCGGCGTTGGGACCACCGGAGGTCTCGATCTTGGTGGGCGTGATCCGGCGACTGTGATCGGCTCCGTCCATAGCCACGGAGTCGGCAATTTCCTGCCCTCGACAGATCCGGGCGGCCTGGGCGACTACGACCATTTCTGGGGCATGGTGAACATGGTCGGCGCCGCCGGTGGCAACGCTGCACAGGTGCGAATGTACATCGGGGCCCAGACGACTCCGCCAGCGGACGTTTCGGCCTATAACGCCATCCACTACTACGACCAGAACAACCTTGAAGGCGACATCCAGAATGGTGAGCCCAGCGTGGAGGTCGATCCCAATGGGCAGCCTTGTCCGTAAGTTGGCGGCGCCGGTCGTGGCGGTACTCCTGGGGGACCTTCTGGCGCTCCCGGCCGCTGCACAAGCGACCCAGGACGCCACGCCCGAGGCTCCCCAAAGCGCCCCCGCATCAGCCACGTTCGCGCTCGGCTTTTCCCGATCAGGCGGGGAGCGGTCCTTTACGGCGTGGATTTACAGTCGGCAGTTGGTCGACCAGAGCCCGGACGGAATACGCGGTCCCAAGGAATTCCTGCTGGGCGCCGTGATCGACGGCCACGAGGTCTGGCGAAGCTCGGCGGACTGCCCGCAAATCATCGGCGTGTTGATGGACTTCGACCGTATGATGCCCGCCGTATTTTCCTTGCCGCCGCTGTACGGCTATCCGCCCGCCGGGGCCAACGCGCGGGCGATCCTTCCGCCGCCTCCGGACGCGCCGGGGTACCGGGCGTGGGGACCGGCCCGTCAGGCGGACAGTTCAGCCGCCTATCTGAGCGTGTCCGCCGGGACGGGATACCTGGCAGAAACCATCGAGCGGGCCGAGGCCAGCGTTCGGCCGTGCTTCGAAAGCGGCGGGGAAGCGCAGCAGAGGTAGATCGCCCACGCTTCCACCCTTCGGTCGGCCTCACCCCCGCAGCGTCGCCCCCAGCTTGCCCGCCGCCGCCACCACCTTCGCCGACAGCGCCTCGATCTCGGCCTCGGTCAGGGTCGCCTCGCGCGGCTGCACCACCACCTCCAGCGCCACCGACTTCATGCCCTCGGGCACGCCGGGGCCGCGATAGACGTCGAACACCCGCGCCTCGGCGATCAGGGCCTTGTCGGCCCCGGCCGCGGCGCGGACGAGGTCGCCCACCGGCTTGCCGTCCTCGACCACGAAGGCGAAGTCGCGGGTCAGGGGCATCAGGGCCGACAGATGGGCCGCGCCGCGCGCCTTGGTCGCCTTGCCGCGCGGTTCGGGCACGGCGTCGAGCACGATCTCGAAGGCCAGCATCGGTCCGTCGGCGTCGAGCGCCTTGAGCACCCCCGGGTGCAGGGCGCCGAACTCCGCCATGACGGTCTTCGGTCCCAGCTGCAGCCGGGCCGAGCGCCCGGGGTGCCACCAGTCGCGGTTCTGGCCCTGGACCAGCTGCAGCGAGCCCACCGGCGCGCCCAGCTCCTCGAGCAGGGCCATCAGGTCGCCCTTCAGCGCGAACAGGCCGTCCTCGCCCGCGCCGCCCCAGTGGCGGGGCGACTTCGCCGCGACGAGGCCGGCGATGACGGTGCGCTGGCCGGTCGGACTGTCGTCCAGATAGATCGGACCGATCTCGAACAGGGCCGCATCCGGATGACCGCGGGCGGCGTTGCGCGCCGCCGCCTCGATCAGGTTGGGCAGGGCCGACGGCCGCATGCAGTCCAGGTCGGCGGCGATCGGATTCTCCAGCACCAGCCGCCCCGAGGCGGCATCCGGGCCGCCGCCGAACAGGGCCGCGGTCGACTGGCGGGTGAAGGACCAGGTCACCGCCTCCGCGTAACCCATGGCCGCCAGCGCCCGCCGCGCCATGCGCACCCGCGCCTGCCGCGGGTTCAGCACGCCCCTGGCCGGGGCGCCGAGGCCCGGCAGGGGGGTGGACGGCAGTTCGCCATAGCCCTCGATGCGGGCGATCTCCTCGACCAGGTCGGCCGGGCCCTCGACGTCGCGCCGCCACGACGGCGGGGTGACCCTGATGCGGATGGGCGCGCCGTGATGGACCTCGTCGCCGTTCTCGACGCGAACCTCGACTTCGGTGGCCGTGTTCCCGTGGGCCTCGATCCGGAAGCCCAGGTCGGAGAGGATCTCGTTGATCCGGTGAGCGGAGAGCTGCAGCCCGGTGAGCCGCGCGACGGTTTCGGTGTCGAAAGCGAACGGTTCCGGGTTCGCCGGGGCCTGGCCCGCCACCACGATGTCCGACGCTTCCCCGCCGCACAGGCCGAGGATCATCCGCGTGGCCAGCTCCAATCCGGGCACGACCGAGGCGGGGTCCACCCCGCGCGCGAAGCGATACTGGGCGTCCGAGGTCAGGCCCAGCGTCCGGCCCGTCTGGGCGGTGACGATCGGGTCGAACCAGGCGCATTCAATGAAGACGTCGACCGTCTCGTCCGAACAGCCGGTCGACTCCCCGCCCATCACCCCGCCCAGGCCGATCGGCCGCTCGCCAGCGGCGTCGGCGACGACGCACATGGTCGGGTCGACGGTGTAGGTCTTGCCGTCCAGCGCGATCAGATGCTCGTGCTCGCCGCCCTCGTGCTCAGCGGTCCCCAGCGCCACCTGGCCGCCGCGCACGACGATCTCGTCGCCGACCAGCTTGGCCATGTCGTAGACGTGCAGCGGTCGGGCGCGGTCGTAGGAGATCAGATTGGTCACGTCGACCAGACGGCTGATCGGCCGCAGGCCGATCGCCGTCAGCCGGTGCTGCAGCCACTCCGGCGACGGCCCGTTCCTCACCCCGCGGATGACCCGCCCGGCGAACACCGGGCACATCTCCGGCGCCTCGAGGCGCACCGAGACGGGGCAGGGGAAGCCGCCCGCCACCGGCTCGATCTCCGGCGTCTTCAGCGTCCCCACCCCGGCGGCGGCGAGGTCGCGCGCGATGCCCGCCACGCCCAGCCAGTCGGGCCGGTTCGGCGTCACCTCGAAGTCGATCACCGGCTCGGCGCCGAACACGCCGGCGGCCGGCTGACCCACCTGCAGGTCGTCGGCCAGCTCCAGAATGCCGTCGCTCTCGGCCGACAGCTCCAGCTCGGCGGCCGAGCACAGCATGCCGTGCGAGACCACGCCCCGCACCGGCTTCTCGACCAGGGTCACGCCCAGGCCGGGCACGAAGGCGCCGATGGGGGCGTAGATGGTGGTCAGGCCCGCCCGCGCGTTCGGGGCGCCGCAGACGATCTCCTTGCGGCCGTCGACCGTGTCCACCTGACAGACCTGCAGGCGGTCGGCGTTGGGGTGGCGCTCGGCCGAGACGATCTTCGCCACCGTGAACGGGGCCAGGGCCGCGACCGGGTCGTGGACCTCCTCCACCTCGAGTCCGGCCATGGTCATGGCGTCTGCCACCGCGGCGATGTCGGCCGTGGTGTCGAGATGCTCCTTCAGCCAGGAGAGGGTGAACTTCACGACGCGGCTCCGAAATGCGCCGGCACGCCCGCCATCATGTCGAGCACGTGCTGCGGCCCGGTGAAGCCCACGTTGAAGAACTCGCAGTTGTCGAAGGCGCAGTCGCGCATCGGCATCGTGCCCAGCGCCCGCGTGCCCATCGGCTGCAGCAGCAGGTTGCGGATGTCGCCGCCGCTGTCGCCGAAATTGGTGTCGTCGAAGGTGACGCCCGAGGAGACCAGCACGATGGCCGGGCCCTGCAGTCGGCAGCGGCGGAAGGTGCGGCCCTCGATCAGCCCCGGCGCGGCTCCGCCGACGACGGCGGCGTAGAGCTCGAACAGGTTGATGTCGACGTCCTCGAACACGGACGCCTTCAGGTCGGTGGCCACCCGCACCGGGCGGTTGATCGGGACGTAGGCCATCAGCCGGCGGTCCCCGTCGCCCGGGTCAGGTTCCGGGCCATGTCCTCGAGGAATTCGACGTTGCCGGTGTAGCCGATCTGCACGAAGCGGCAGCGCACGAAGCGGCAGTCCTGCAGGCCGATGGCCCCGACCAGCTTGTCGCCCTGCGGCGCGAACAGCATCGACTTCGCGTCCGACGCCGCGCCCATGTTGCAGCCGTCGAAGGTGGTGCCCTTCAGGATCGCCACCAGGGCCGGCCCCTGGATGACGCAGTCGGTGAAGGTCTTGCCGCTGATCACCGCCTCGCCGGCGTTCATGGTGTGCACCGCCAGCAGGGGCAGCCACACGCCTTCCTTCTCGAACGTCGTGCGGGCGACGATCTCGCGGCCGAAGGCTTCGGACATCACATCGGTCATGGGACTACTCGATCAGCTGAGGCCGCTGGCCGGATTCGGCGCGGCGAAGGCGGAGAAGCCGTAGTGGGCCAGCCACCGGGTGTCGGCTTCGAACATGGGGCGCAGGTCGGGGATGCCGTACTTCAGCATGGCCAGGCGATCGACCCCCATGCCGAAGGCGAAGCCCTGGTATTCCTCCGGGTCGATGCCACAGTTGCGCAGCACGTTCGGGTGCACCATCCCGCAGCCGAGGATCTCCATCCAGCTGTCGCCCTGGTTCAGCTTCAGCTCGCCGCCGGAGCGGTCGCAGCGGATGTCCATCTCGGCCGACGGCTCGGTGAACGGGAAGTGGTGCGGCCGGAAGCGGGCGTCGACGTCGTCGACCTCGAAGAAGCGGGCCACGAAGGTCTCCAGCGTCCACTTCAGGTGGCCCATGTGGATGTCGCGGTCGATCACCAGGCCCTCGACCTGGTGGAACATCGGCGTGTGGGTGGCGTCGGAATCCTTCCGGAAGGTCCGGCCCGGGGCGATGATCCGGATCGGCGGCTTCTGGCTCATCATGGTCCGCACCTGCACCGGGCTGGTGTGGGTGCGCAGCACCTTGCGCTCGCCCGTCTCCGGGTCGGGCTTCAGGAAGAAGGTGTCGTGCATCTCCCGCGCCGGATGCTTCGGCGGGAAGTTCAAGGCGGTGAAGTTGTGGAAGTCGTCCTCGATGTCCGGGCCTTCCGCCACGGCGAAGCCCATGTCGGCGAAGATGGCCACCATCTCGTCCATGACCTGCATGGTCGGATGCACGCTGCCCTTGCGGCGCGGCCGCGACGGCAGGGTCAGGTCGACGTGCTCGGCCTTCAGCCGGGCGTCGAGCTCGGCCGCCTCCAGCTCCACCTTGCGCGCCGCCAGCGCCGCCGATACCCGGTCGCGCAGGCCGTTGATCATCGGCCCCTGCTCGCGCCGCTCCTCCGGGCTCATCGCCCCCATGCCCTTGAGCAGGCCGGAGATGGAGCCGGACTTGCCGAGCGCCGCGACGCGCAGCTCCTCCACGGCGGCCGCGGTCTCCGCGCCGCCAATGGCGTTGATCAGGTCGAGTTCGAGCTGGCTGAGGTCGGTCATCGCCGCAGTCGTCTAGCGGGACGCAGGCCTTTCGTCACCCCGCCCCGCGCGCCCGCGGCCGGGGATCAGCCCTCGAGCACGAAGGTGACCTTCATGTTGACCCGGTACTCGGCGATCTCGCCGTTGCGGACCACCACCTTCTGTTCCTGCACCCAGGCCCCTTCGACATTGTTCAGGGTCTTGTCGGCGCGGGCGATGCCCTGCTTCAGGGCGTCCTCGAAGCTGACGGTGGACGAGGCGGTGATTTCGGTGACCTTGGCGATGGACATGGCGAGGGCTCCTCATTCCGGACGGGGCCGCGCTGCGGCCACGCTTGCCCAACGCAGCGGCCGGCGGGGAGGTTGCCGGACACGAAAACGCCCGCCCTGGCGGACCGGAGCGGGCGCTTTGAAACGTGCGGTCGTCGTGGCTCAGGCCAGGGCGGCGCGGACCTTGTCGGCCACCGCCTTGAAGGCGGCCTCGTCGGCGGCCATGGCGGCGAGCACCTTGCGGTCCAGCTCGATGCCGGCCTTACCGAGGCCGTGGATGAACTGGCTGTAGGTGAAGCCCTCGATGCGGGCCGCGGCGTTGATGCGCTGGATCCACAGGGCGCGGAAGTTGCGCTTCTTGGTGCGACGGTCGCGGTAGGCGTATTGCCCGGCGCGATCCACGGCGGCCTTGGCGGCGCGGATGGTGTTCTTGCGGCGGCCGTAGAAGCCCTTGGCCTGCTTCAGGACCTTCTTGTGCTTGGCGTGGGACGTGACGCCCCGGGTGACGCGAGCCATGATGATTTTCCCTTCGGGAGGGGCCTATCGCTCCGCGCGCGGCGCGTCGCTGCTTGAGGCCCGGTTCAAACTGAGCGGATGGAGATCGAGATGCGCGCGCCGATCAGGCGTACGGCATGTAGGACTTGATCTTCCTGGCGTCGGCGTCCGACATCACCGCGGTGCCGCGGTTCTGGCGGATGTACTTCGAGTTGTGGCTGATCAGACGGTGGCGCTTGCCAGCGACGCCCGCTTTCACCTTGCCCGAGGCCGTCAGTTTGAAGCGCTTCTTGGCGCCCGACTTCGTCTTCAGTTTCGGCATTTCATCTCCTTTGCCGGGTTCTGGACCCGGAGTTTCAGAGACCGCCCAGGCATGCCTGTTCGCCCGGCGGTCCGGTACGCGAAGGCGCGGCTTCTAGTCGAAGCGCGTCCGGAACGCAAGCACGGAGCCGCGGCGGCCGCCTCGACATCTTGGCGGAAGAACGGTGTTAGGTTAGTCTTCCGCCGACATCGGGAGAGACGGGCATGCGCGGTTCCATGGTGGCGGGCGGCGCTCTCGTCCTCTCCGCGTTCGCCGCGCCCGTGGCCGCCCAGACGGTGACCGACACCCGGTCCGACGGCGAAATGTACGACTTCACCTACGTCTACGACGGCCGTCGCAACGACACCTTCCAGACCCGCTTCGTCGGCCTCCTCGACGGCGAGGTGGTGTTCGACCAGACCTTCTTCCGGGGCCTCGACGACATCGGCGTCCAGGCCTTCCTCGCCGGCCTCGCCGAGCCGCGCGCCCACGTGGTCGACGGCGCCCCCGGGGTGCTGACATGGTCCGAGCCGGAACTGGTCGACCAGTACGAGGAGCTGCTCGACGTCTTCACCGAGGTCAGCACGACCACCACCACGACCACGGTGGTCACCGTGCAATGGACCTCCGGCGACGGGCCGGATCCGGTCGTCCAGACCGGCTCCCGCGGCCTCTGCTACGACACCGGCGCCGACGGCCCCACCAACTACGGCGACATGAGCGGAGCCTTCGCCACCTGCGACTATTTCGACGAGTACGTCGTCAATCCGGGCGAACTGAACCGCAACACCCACACGACCTACATCTACACCGTCACCGAGACCAGCTTCACCAACGAGGACTGGCTGACGGTGTCGGACTACCGGATGGTCGGGGAGGTCCGGCTGATCGGCGTGGTCCACGGCGCGGCGCGGACGGCGATGTTCGAGAGCGGCGCGAGCTTCCTCGACGCGGTCGCGGAACGG
Organism: Pseudomonadota bacterium; assembly: GCA_023434265.1. GTDB lineage: Bacteria > Pseudomonadota > Alphaproteobacteria > Caulobacterales > Caulobacteraceae > Brevundimonas. Next base: position 11,497 of record JAEYTA010000144.1, on the reverse strand, counting down.
GACGGGCGACCGCAGCCCGATCGCACGGCCCGCCTCTGGGCCGGCGGCTACGGCGGACGGGCGGAGACGCCGGGCGTCGGCCGGGTGGCGGGGTCCGAGCGGCGCTCCGACGGCCTGCAGGGGGGCGTCGACTGGGCGGTCGGCCCGTGGCGGCTCGGCCTCGCCTTCGACCATGGCGAGACCCGGATCGAGACGCCGGGCGAACCGGAGGCGGCCGATCTGTCGCTGACCCAGGGAGCGGTGCGCGCGGGCGCGCTGTGGCGGGGCGGCTGGTTCGTCAGCGGCGTCGCGGCGGCGGGACGCGGCGATGTCGAGGCCCGCCACGGCGACGCCTCGATCGGCGGGGTCTCGACGGCCGCCTACGACGTCCGCACCTGGGGGGCCTCGGTGCAGGCGGGGCGGCGGCTGCAGGCGGGCGGCTGGTCGGTCGCGCCGGCCCTCGGCTACGACCGCGTGCGGGCGCGCAGCGAGGCCTTCACCGAGACCGGCGGCATCGCCCTGATGGTGGAAGAGACCGCCTCCGGCCGCGACAGCGTCTGGGCGGGTCTCGGCGTGGCGCGACGGATGCGGCTGGGAGAGGGCGCGGTCCTCGATCTCGGCGGCCACGCCCGCGTCTACAAGGTCGTCGACGGCGAGGAACGCAGCCTGCCGGTGGTCATGGTCGACCTGCCCGACACCCCGCTCACCCTGCACGGCGCGCCCGAGCACGGGCGCGGGATCGCCTGGCGCGTCGACGGCGCGCTGGAGCTGCGCAACGGCCTCGTCCTGTTCGCCTCGGGCGACCGCGTCGAGGCCGGCGACGACACGGCCTCGCGCTGGCGCGCCGGTCTGCGCCTGAGCTGGTGAGGGCGGCTCAGGCCGGCGCCGCGACGGCCGCCTCGCGCCGGCGGAAGGCGCGGCCGGCGTTGATCGCCATCACCGCCGCCGGGACCGTCAGCGCCGCCCCGACGAGGAAGGGCCAGTCGTGGCCGAGGGCGGAATAGAGCGCGCCCGCCGCGATCGGTCCGAAGATGCGGGCGATCGAACCCGAGGCCATGTTCAGCCCCAGCATCGCCCCCTGCCGGTCCGGGGGCGTCGAGCGGCTGATCAGGGCCGAGATGTTGGGCATGGCCAGCGACATGCCGCACGCGCCCAGCGCCATGATCACCGGGATGATCCAGCCCTGCACGACCGGCAGGGTCCACGCGCCGAGGTCCAGCGACGTCGCCGGGAACCAGGCGACGGGGGCCGCCACCTGGGCCACCAGCGAGGCCCCGAACAGCAGCATCCCCGTCGCCAGCACCGGCGCCTCGCCGAAGCGTCGCGCCAGCCGCCCGGCGAGGAAGCCCTGGTTCAGGGTCGAGACGATGCCCACGATCATGAAGCTCAGCCCGACCTCGCGCGCGTCCCAGGCGTAGCGGGCCTCGGCCCACAGGCCGAAGACGCTCTCCATGGCCGAGAAGCCGGCCATGTAGACCAGGGTGACCAGCAGGACCCGCGACACCACCGGATTGAGCCGCGCGTCGTGCAGGCCGGCGAGGAAGCGTGGCCGCGGCGCGGCCGGATCGGCCCTGGCCCGGCTTTCGCGCAGGAAGGCGACGACGCCGACCGCCGCCAGCGCGGCCAGGGTCGCAGCCACGAAGATCGGCAGCTGGTAGCCCAGCCGGCCCAGCTGCGGCTGGGTCAGCAGACCGCCCAGCCCCGGCCCGACGATGAAGCCGAGGCCGAAGGCGGCCCCGATCAGCCCCATCCGCGCGGCCCGCCGCTCGGGCGGGGTGACGTCGGCGACATAGCCCTGCACGGTGGAGATATTGCCGGCCCCCAGGCCGGTGAACAGCCGCACGGCGATGGCCGTCCAGATGTCCGGCACGAAGGCCAGGGCCAGATAGCCGACGGCGTTGGCGACGAGGGTGATCAGCAGAACGGGCTTGCGCCCGATGCGGTCCGACAGCCGGCCCCAGAACGGCTCGGCGAAGAACTGCCCCAGCGAATAGGCCGAGAACATCAGGGTGATCTGCCACGCCTCGGCCTTCAGGCTGAGGGCGAAGAAGGGCAGCAGCGGCACCACCAGGCCGAACCCGACCAGGTTGATGAACACCACCCCGAACAGCACCGCCAACGCCGGCGCCTGGGGTGTGGAAGAGGGGGGCGCGGCGGGGGCGGACATGGCGGCAGACTTAGCCGAAAGCGCGTTGGGCGAAAACGGGAGAGCGTCGACCGGCGGTGACTTCAGAGGCTGGCCGGTCCGATCCGGCGCCAGCGACGCCTGACCCGTCACTGCTCTACGACACATGGACTCTGTCGTTCTCTTGGAGATTCGAGCACAGGCCCCCGGAGCGTGAGCCGCCAACGAAAACGCCCCGGCCGTCTCCGACCGGGGCGCGTCCTGTCTCGTCCGATCCGGCCCCTACCTCGGCGCCAGGATCATGATCATCTGCCGGCCTTCCATGCGCGGCGCGTACTCGACCTTGGCCACTTCCTCGAAGTCGGCCTGGACCTTGTTGAGCAGCTTCATGCCCAGCTCGGGGTGGGCCATCTCGCGACCCCGGAAGCGCAGGGTGACCTTCACCTTGTCGCCCTCGTCGAAGAAGCGGTGCATGGCCTTGGCCTTCACCTCGTAGTCGTGGGTGTCGATGTTCGGCCGGAGCTTGATTTCCTTCAGCTCGACGACCTTCTGGCGCTTGCGCGCCTCGGCCTTCTTCTTCTGCTCCTGGAAACGATGCTTGCCGTAATCGAGGATCTTGCACACCGGCGGATCGGCGGTGGCGACGATCTCGACCAGGTCCAGCCCGGCCTCCTCGGCGGCCTCGAGGGCGGCGGAGGTGGGCATGACGCCCTGCTTCTCGCCGTGCTGGTCGATGAGCAGCACGCGGGGCGAACGGATTTCCTGGTTCATACGCGGCCCGTCCTTCACGGGCGGCGTGTTGTTGGGACGGCGAATGGGCGTCGTTTCCTTATGTGGTCGAAGAAGGCGTGTGTCGGCGAGACGAAGCGCGCGATGGATCGCGGCGTTCCCCTCGGGCCGCTATATGACCGCGAAAGCCCGGTTCTTCAAGGTTTCGGACCGCCGCCGCCGCCGATGTAGTCGTCGTGCAGCCCGATCACGGCACCGAAGACACGGTCCACCGTCAGGTCCTCGATCGGCGCGAATTCGCCGCGGGTCTCGTTCGAGGCCACGGTGCGGGTCTTCGGACCCCATGGTCCGTACAGCCACCACTCGGTCGGACCGAACAGGCCCAGCGTCGGCCGGCCCAGCGCGGCGGCCACGTGCATCAGCCCGGAATCGTTGCCGACGAACAGGGCCGCGCCGTCGATGGCCGCCGCCGAGGCGAGGATGTCGCCCTTGCCGACGAAGTCCAGTCCGCGGTCGCCCGCCGCCGCCAGCGCCGGGGCCGCCGGCGCGTGGTCGCCCGGACCCCCGACCAGCATGAAGCGCCAGCCGGCGAAGCGCGGCTCGGCCTTCAGCTTCTCGACCAGCCCGCCCCAGCGGTCGGCCGGCCAGCTCTTGCCCGGCTGGTGGGCGATCGGGGCCAGCGCCAGGATCGGGCCCGGGCCAGGGCCCTCCCACAGCTGCGGGTTCAGCACTTCGCCGGCCTCGCGCTCGGCCCGGACGTCGAGGAAGATTTCCGGGTCCAGCGGCGTCTCCGACCCCAGCAGCCGCGACACCATCTCGACCTTGCGCAGGCCGGTCTCCCACGAGCGGTTGTAGACCACCCGTCGCCTGGCCGGGAGGAGGTAGCTCAGCGCCGAGCCGCGGATGTCGATGACCATCTCCCAGCGGGTCCCGACGGTCTGGCGCCACAGGTCCAGCCAGTGGCCGGCCAGCTTCTTCTTGTCGAGCACGATGACCCTCTCCACGCCCGGGGCCGAGCGGAAGAACGGCGCCGGTGGCCGGCCGCAGGCGACGGTGATCCGCGCGCCGGGGATCTGCCGCCCGATCTCCCGGATCACCCCCGAGGAGATGACGCAGTCGCCGATGCGGTTGGAGGTGACGAACAGGACCTTCTTGTCGGACACGCGGGTTCGGCCTTCGCTTCGTTGCTCGCGGTTGGCTATCAGTCCCGGAACGAATTCGCGAGAGGAACGGCATGGACGACATCGAACGCCTCACCCGGCCCGACGGCGAGACCCTGGCGCTGAAGCGGGTGCGCGGGAGCGGCCCGACCGTCGTCTGGATCGGCGGCTTCCGCTCCGACATGGAGGGGACCAAGGCGCTGGCGCTCGACGCGGCGGCGCGCGAGCGGGGCTGGAACTACGTCCGCTACGACCACTTCGCCCACGGCGCCTCGTCCGGCGACTGGCGGCAGGCCACCATCGGCCGCTGGCGCGACGACGCCGTCGCCCTGATCGACAGCCTCGACGGCCCGGTCATCCCGGTCGGCTCGTCGATGGGCGGCTGGGTCGCCCTGCTGCTCGCCGTGGCCCGGCCGCGGCGGATGCACGGCGTGGTGCTGGTCAACCCGGCGCCCGACTTCACCGAGCGGCTGATGTGGCCGGACCTCGCCGACCACCAGCGCCAGGCCATCCTGCGCGACGGCGAGACCCTGATCGTGGAGGAGGGGCTGGGCGAATACGTGCTGACCGCCCGCATGTTCGAGGAGGCCCGCGACTGGCTGCTGCTCGACGCCCCGATCCCGCTCGCCGCCCCCGTTCACATCCTGCAGGGCCGCGCCGACGCGGTCGTGCCGTGGCGCCACGCCGCCCTGCTGGCCGAACGGCTGGTCGGCGGCGACGTCAGGCTGGACCTGATCGAGGGCGGGGATCATCGTCTGTCCTCGCCCGCCGATCTCGACCGTCTGGTCGAAGCGGTCGAGCGGAACCGCAAGCTTCGCCCTACATTGGTCTGATGCGAAGGAGCATCGTCATGCGAAACCTGATCGTCATCGCCCCCGCCGCCCTCGGACTGGCCCTGTCGGCCTGCGCCGCAGGCCCGACCGCCGACCGCTACGGCAGCGAGCTTGAGCGCCTCGCCGCCGACTGCCAGGCCCGTGGCGGCATCCTGTCCCCGACCGGCAGCCAGTCCGGCCGCCCGCAGGTCGACAACGTGTGCAAGGTCACCGGCGAGACCGGCCGCGTCCCTTCGGGGAACTGACCGTGCGCGCCCTTGTTCTCCCGGCCGTGGCGGCCATGGCCCTGTCGGCCTGCGCCACGGACCGGCCGCTGCAGACCCATGCCGAGCGGCTGGCCGAACTGCAGCAGGAGTGCCGGGCCCGCGGCGGCATCCTCGTCGCCTCCGGCGGGCCGCTGACCGGCCGGCCCGAGGTCGACAACCACTGCCGCATCACCGGCGGCGCTTCCCGCCTCCCCGGCGGCTGAGGGGACCTAGAGCAGGGCCTCGATCGCCGCGCCCCCGGCGCGCTTGCGCGCCGGACGGGTCTAAAGGAGCGCGGCCACGGCGGCGCGGGCCGCCTCGCCGAGGTCGGGCCGTTTCAGCGCCAGCGCCACATTGGCGCGCAACAGGCCGATCTTGTCGCCGCAGTCGTGGGTCACGCCCTCGTATTCCACGGCGGTGAAGGTCTGGTCGCGCATCAGCCGCGCCATGCCGTCGGTCAGCTGGATCTCGCCGCCCGCGCCGCGCTCGGTCTTCTCCAGGATGCCGAAAATCTCCGGCTGCAGGATGTAGCGGCCCGAGATCGACAGGTTCGACGGGGCCTCGCCGCGCGGCGGCTTCTCGACCATGCCCTTCATGCGGATGCGCCGCCCGTCCCGGCTCTCCGGGTCGACGATGCCGTATTTGTGGGTCTGGTCGTGCGGCACCTGCTCGACGCCGATGACATTGCCGCCGACCTCGGCGTAGACCTCGGCCAGCTGCTTCAGGGCCCCGGGCTGGGAGTCGACGATGACGTCCGGCAGGATCACCGCGAACGGCTCGTCGCCGACGATGTCGCGGGCGCACCACACGGCGTGGCCCAGCCCCTTCGGCTGCATCTGGCGGGTGAAGCTCATCTCGCCGGCGCTGGCCAGCTCGGCGTTCATCATCTCGAGGATGTCGGTCTTGCCCTTGGCCTCCAGCTGCGCCTCCAGCTCGACCTGGTGATCGAAATAGTCCTCGATCGCCCCCTTCGAGCGGCCGGTGACGAAGACGATGTGCTCGATCCCGGCCTCGCGGGCCTCCTCGACGATGTAGCTCAGGATCGGCCGGTCGACGACGTTCAGCAGCTCCTTGGGCGTGGTCTTGGTGCCGGGCAGCACCCGGGTGCCCAGCCCGGCGACGGGCAGCACGGCCTTGCGGAGGCGGCGGTTCGTGGTGGTCATGCGGGATCCTGATCAGCGAAGGCGGCGACCCTAACGCATATCCTCCCCGTTCGCTGCGCGAATGGGGAGGGGGACCACCCGCGCGCTTCGCGGGTGGCGGAGGGGCGGCGGCGAAGGCGTGGCGTCACTCGACGGTCACCGACTTCGCCAGGTTGCGCGGCTGGTCCACGTCCGTGCCCTTCTGCACCGCCGTGTAATAGGCCAGCAGCTGCACCGGGATGGCGTAGACCAGCGGCGCGATCAGCGGGTGGCAGTCCGGCGCGTCGACCCGCTCGATGCCGGCCCCGTGCGGGTCGGGCGCGTTCGCCGGGGCGATCATGATCACCGGCCCGCCGCGCGCCGCCACCTCCTGCAGGTTCGAGGCGGTCTTCTCGAACACCTCGTCCAGCGGGGCCAGGGCCACGATCGGGGTCAGCTCGTCGACGAGGGCGATCGGCCCGTGCTTCAGCTCGCCGGCGGCATAGCCCTCGGCGTGGATGTAGCTGATCTCCTTCAGCTTCAGCGCGCCTTCCATGGCCAGCGGGAACATCGACCCGCGGCCGAGGAACAGCACGTCGGTGGCCTTGGCCAGTTCGGCGGCGATGTCCTTGATGGCGCCGTCCATCTGCACCGCCTCGGCGATCAGGCGCGGGGCTTCGAACAGCGCCTTGACCAGCTCCGCCTCGGTCGCCGCGTCGATGCGGCCGCGCTGCACCCCGGCGGTCACCGCCAGCGCCAGCAGGGCCGCCACCTGGGCGGTGAAGGCCTTGGTCGAGGCGACGCCGATCTCCGGACCGGCGTGGGTCGGCCACAGCGCCCCGGCCTCGCGCGCCATCGACGACGAATGGACGTTGACCAACGCCGCCGTCTTCAGCCCCCGCCCCTTGCACCAGCTCAGGCTGGCCAGGGTGTCGGCGGTCTCGCCCGACTGGCTCACCGCCACCGCCAGCGTCCCCGGCGTCACCGCCGGCTCGCGGTAGCGGAACTCCGAGGCGATCTCGACGTCGCACGGCAGGCCGGCCAGCCGCTCGAAGGCGTAGCGCCCGATCTGGCCGGCGTAGAAGGCGGTGCCGCAGGCCACGATCTGCAGCCGCTCGACGCCGGCGAAATCGATCTCGCCCGGCTTGGCCTTGCCGTTCACGAAGTCGAGGTAGTGCGACAGGGTGTGCTGCACGCTGTCCGGCTGCTCATGGATCTCCTTCTCCATGAAGTGCCGGTACTCGCCCTTCTCGACGAGGGCCGAGGAGGCCGAGACCTGCACGATCGGCCGCTCCACCGCCGCGCCCGAGACGTCGAACATGCGCGCGCCCGAGCGGTCGATGGCGACGTAGTCGCCCTCTTCCAGATAGCTGATCTTCTGGGTGAACGGCCCCACCGCCAGGGCGTCGGAGCCCAGGTACATCTCGCCCTCGCCCCAGCCGACCACCAGCGGACTGCCGCGCCGGGCGCCCATGATCAGGCCGGCCTCGCCCTCGACCAGCACGGCCAGGGCGTAGGCCCCGGTCAGCCGGTCCAGCACCGTCTTGAAGGCGGCGACGGGGTCGTTGCCGCCGTCCAGCGCCCGGTCGATCAGGTGCGCCACCACCTCGGTGTCGGTCTGGCTCTCGAACACCCGGCCCTCGGCCGTCAGTTCGGCCTTCAGCTCGGCGAAATTCTCGATGATGCCGTTGTGCACCAGCGTCACCCGCCCGGCCTTGTGCGGGTGGGCGTTCTCGGTGGTCGGGGCTCCGTGGGTGGCCCAGCGGGTGTGGCCGATGCCGATGGTCGACTGCAGCGGGTCGCCCGCCAGCACCGACTCCAGCTCGCGGATCTTGCCCTTGGCCCGGCGCCGCTCGATGCGGCCGTCGACCAGCGCCGCCACCCCGGCGGAGTCATAGCCGCGGTACTCGAGCCGCTTCAGGCTGTCGATCAGCCGGGGAACCGCCGGACCCGTTCCGGTGACGCCGATGATGCCGCACATGTGCCTGTCCCCAAATCCTGAAGTCGTTCGCCGCCCGTCGTCCGGTCGTGCGAGAGAGCAGGCGACCTGCCCGCCGGCACGGTTTATGTGATTGACGGGCGGATTGGCATCTGAAAAGCCGTTTCGCAAGGTTACGCTTGCAATGACAGGGACTTACAACGTGGGCGAGAGACGCTATTTCGGCACCGACGGCATTCGCGGCCGCGCCAACGCCCATCCGATGACCGCCGAGGTCGCCCTGCGCGTGGGTCTCGCGGCCGGGCGCATGTTCATGTCCTCGGACGATCGCCGCCACCTCGTCGTCATCGGCAAGGACACCCGGCTGTCGGGCTACATGATCGAGCCGGCCCTCGTCGCCGGCTTCTCCGCCGCCGGCATGGACGTGCGCACCTTCGGTCCGCTGCCGACGCCCGGCGTGGCCATGATGACCCGCTCCATGCGCGCCGACATCGGGGTGATGATCTCGGCCTCGCACAACTCCTACCTCGACAACGGCATCAAGCTGTTCGGCCCCGACGGCTACAAGCTGTCCGACACCGTCGAGCTGAAGATCGAGTCGATGATGGACGAGGCGCTGGACGCCGACCTCGCCCCGCCGGACGCCCTGGGGCGGGTCAAGCGCATCGATGACGCCCAGGCCCGCTACGTCGAGATCGCCAAGGCCAGCTTCCCCAAGGGGCTCAGCCTGCAGGGCCTGCGCATCGCCGTCGATTGCGCCAACGGAGCCGGCTACAAGGTGGCCCCGACCACCCTCTACGAACTGGGCGCCGAGGTCTGCGCCGTCGGCGTCGAGCCCAACGGCCTGAACATCAACGCCGAGTGCGGCTCCACCCATCCCGAGGCCCTGGCCGAGGCGGTGCGCATGTATCGCGCCGACATCGGCATCGCGCTGGACGGCGACGCCGACCGGGTGATCATCTGCGACGAGAAGGGCCAGATCGTCGACGGCGACCAGATCATGGCCATGGTGGCGCTGGACTGGGCCCGTCGCGGCCAGCTCAAGGGCGGCGGCCTCGTCGCCACGGTCATGTCCAACCTCGGGCTGGAGCGCCGGCTCGAGGCCGAGGGCCTGACCCTCGAGCGGACGAAGGTCGGCGACCGCTACGTCATGGAGCGGATGCGCGAGAAGGGATTCAACCTCGGCGGCGAACAGTCGGGCCACATCATCCTGCACGACTACGCCACCACCGGCGACGGCCTGATGTCGGCCCTGCAGGTGCTGGCCGTGCTGGTCGAGAGCGGCCGCCCGATGAGCGAGCTGGCCAAACAGTTCGACAAGGTCCCGCAGCGTCTGGAGAACGTCCGCTATACCGCCGGCAAACCGCTGGAGAGCGAGGCGGTCAAGGCCGCCATCGCCGACGCCGAAGCCCGCCTCGCCGGCGTCGGCCGCCTCCTCGTCCGCCCCTCCGGCACCGAGAAGCTGATCCGCGTCATGGCCGAGGGCGACGACGAGGCGCTGGTGAAATCGGTGGTGTCCGACGTCGCGGCGGCGGTGAAGGCGGCGGGGTAGGACGCTCGACCGCGCCGGCTGTACGGCGCAGTCTGTTCCCGTGATTCCCGCGTCCGCCCCGGCTGAAAGGCGGTCCCTCGCGACCGGCGTCCTGGCCCTGCTGCCGGGCGTGCTGCTGTGCGCCGCCGTCACCGGCGCGGCGCTGGCCGTCGAGGCGCTGGAGCTGCGGTTGTTCGGGCGGGGCTGGCTCGACGCCGTGGTGCTGGCCATCCTCCTCGGCGCCGCCATCCGCACCGTCTGGACCCCGCCCTCCGCCCTGCGGCCCGGCGTCGAGTTCAGCGCCCGCACCCTGCTCGAGATCGCCGTCGTCCTGCTCGGCGCCTCGATCAGCGCCGCCACGGTGATGGCCATCGGCCCCGGCCTGCTGCTCGGCGTGGTCGCCGTGGTCGCCGTCGCCATCCTCGCCGGCTACGGCCTCGCCCGGCTGCTGCGCCTGCCGCACCGCATGGCCCTGCTCGTCGCCTGCGGCAACGGCGTGTGCGGCAACTCCGCCATCGTCGCCGTCGCGCCGGTGATCGACGCCGAACCGGAGGAGGTGACCGCCGCCATCGCCTTCACCGCCGTGCTCGGCGTCGCCGTGGTGCTGCTGCTGCCCCTGCTCGCCGTGGCGCTGGAGATGTCCGAACTGCGCTACGGCGTGGTCGCCGGCCTGACCGTCTACGCCGTGCCCCAGGTCCTGGCCGCCACCCTGCCGGTCGGGGCGCTGGCCACCCAGACCGGGACGCTGATCAAGCTGGTGCGGGTGCTGATGCTGGGGCCGGTGGTGCTGGCCCTGTCGCTGATGGTCGCCCTGCGTGGCCATGGCGGCGCGCCGGGCGCGGTGGCCGGCCGGCTGCGCGGCGTGCCGCTCGGCCGGCTCCTGCCGTGGTTCATCGTCGGCTTCCTGCTGATGATGGCCGCCCGCTCGCTGGAGCTCATCCCGCCCGCCTGGCTGCCGCCGATGGACCAGGCCGCCACCGCCCTGACGGTGATCTCCATGGCCGCCCTGGGGCTGAGCACGGACGCCCGCGCCGTGGCCCGTTCCGGGCCGCGCATCGCCGTCGCCGTCAGCCTGTCGCTGCTGGTCCTGCTCGGCCTCGCCCTGGGGCTGGTCAGCCTGCTCGCCGTCGCCTGAGCCGCCCGGAAAGCGAGACTCTGGAGACCTTCCCTCTCGCCCCTTCGCGCCCCTATTCCTGTCTTCCCGCTTCAGGGCCCGCGCGGCAGCGGTCATCGCGCCGCTTCCGGCGCTCCCGGGGTCCGCCGAACGCCTGTCGCGCCCTCCGGAAGACCGGTCCAAAGCGGCTCCGCGACCCTGCGTCCGCGTCTGACGCACCGGCGCGCCATCCTGCGTCCGGTCTTTGAAAATCCGTCCCGCCGCCTCCGCCGAGGAGCCGGCCACAGGCGAGACATTGTCTCCACAAGACAGCGTTTCGCGCTTTTTTCGCGCGGACTGTCTTCCCGCCCCGGGGGTCAGATCTCCTGGTTGTAGGCGCCGATCTCGGCGTACTTCGCCAGCCGCGGCTTCACCTCGTCACGGAAGAGGGCGCGCATGTCGTCCTCGGAGCGCATGCTCTCGACCACAACGACCAGCTCCGGCTTGTTGGACGAGGCGCGCACCAGCACCCAGGAGCCGTCCTCGAGGTGCACCCGCACGCCGTTGACGGTGATGGCCTCGACGATCCTGCGCCCGAGGATCTCCCCGCCCGAGGCCGCCAGGTCCTCGTACTCCTTCACGATCCGCTCCAGCACCTCGTACTTCAGCTCGTCGTCGCAGTGCGGGCTCATGGTCAGGCTGGTCCAGGCGTCCGGCAGGGCCGCCTTCAGCTCGCTCAGCT
>JAEYTA010000117.1 GCA_023434265.1 Pseudomonadota bacterium | reverse complement strand
CCCTGTCGGCGGCCGGCTGCGCCTTCCTGTTCTGGAACCTGCCGCACGACGCCAAGATGGTGCTGCCGATCTGGGGCGGCATCGGCCTGGTGATCTATCTGCTCTACGGCATCCGCAAGAGCCATGTGGCCCGCGGTCTGGTCGAGGTGCCGGAACTGGCCGCCGACGCCCCTCCGGGCCCGGTGCCGCCGATGCCGGGCGCCCCGTCGCCGACGGACGACCACAGGAACTGATCCACGGACAGATCGAGCAAGGGCCCGGGAGCGATCCCGGGCCTTTCGCTTTGCCGCGGCCTGCCCTACAGGCGGAGGCGAACCTGCGGATGTGGCGGAACTGGTAGACGCACTGGATTTAGGTTCCAGCGCCGCGAGGCGTGGAGGTTCGAGTCCTCTCATCCGCACCATCCTGCTGGCCCCGGCGGGCTTCGCAGGACAGATCCTGCCCCCAGGCGACACCCTCATCACCGCGCCGCTTCGCCGACCGCGTCGTAAGTTCTTGCTTTGTTCTCGCTTGCTGTTATCCTTCCTTCATGGTCGAGGCGGCGAAGGGACGTGGTGCGAGGTCGAACGCGACCGGGCGCTACGAACCGGAGACGGTCGAGGCCTTCGACGACGGCTGGACCCGTGACGACGCCGAGGTCGCGCCCCTGCGCACGACCCTGACGCCCGAGCGGGCGCGGGCCATCATCACGCGCAACAGCAGTCCGGACGTCGGCTTCGACCGCTCGATCAACCCGTACAGAGGGTGCGAACATGGCTGCATCTACTGCTACGCCCGTCCGGCCCATGCCTACATGGGCCTATCCCCGGGCCTGGATTTCGAGAGTCGGCTGTTCTGGAAGCCCGGCGCCGCGGGTCTGCTGGAGCAGGAGCTCGCCCGGCCGAAATATGTCTGCAAGCACATCCACATAGGCGGCAACACCGACCCCTATCAGCCGGTCGAACGCGAGTTGAAGGCGACGCGCTCGGTGCTGGAGGTGCTGCAGCGCTTCAACCATCCGCTCAGCATCATCACCAAGTCGGTGCTGATCGCCCGCGACGCCGACATCCTCGGGGCCATGGGCCGCGAGGGACTGGCCTCGGCCCTGGTGTCGATCACCACGCTGGACCGCCAGCTGGCGCGGGCCATGGAGCCGCGCGCCTCGACGCCGACGAAGCGGCTGGAGGCGATCTCGCGGCTGGCCGAGGCCGGGTGTCCGGTGGGTGTCGGCTTCGCGCCGGTCATTCCCGGCCTGAACGACCACGAGCTCGAGGCGGTGCTGGAGGCGGCGGCGAAGGCCGGCGCGACCTCGGCCATGTACGTCACCCTGCGCCTGCCGCTGGAGATCAAGGACCTGTTCCGGGAATGGCTGACCGACGCCCGTCCCGACCGCGCGGCGCGGGTCATGTCGCTCGTGCGCCAGACCCGCGGCGGCCGCGACTACGACCCGGAGTGGTCGCACCGGATGAAGGGCGAGGGTCCGGTCGCCGAACTGATCGGAACCCGCTTCCGCGCGGCCCTGAAGCGCTACGGGCTCGACGGACCGCGGCCGGCGCTGGACACGACCCGATTTCGCGTACCGGCCGAAATGAAGAAGCAGCTGGACCTGTTCGACGCGGCGTAGGCGTACAGCAGGAGGAAGCGATGCAGCCGCATGGACGATCCGTCGGGCCCGCCGTCTGCGAAAGGCGCCGACCAGGGCCGAGGCCCTCCTGTAGACGCATCTTCGCGAGCGACGTCTGGCCGGGCTGAGATTCCGGCGGCAGGTCCCGATCGGCCCGTATGTGGTGGACTTCGCCTGCTTCTCAGCGCGGCTGGTGGTGGAGGTTGACGGCGGCGTTCACGCCCTGCGCACCTTCGATGACGCCAACCGGGACGGATGGCTGGCCAAGCAGGGCTTTCGGGTCCTGCGCTTCACCAACAGCCAAATCGAGAAGCGGCCGCACGAGGTCATCGCCGCCATCGCCGCCTACGCCCCTTCCCCCCTTGCGGGGGAAGGTGTCAGGCGGAGCCTGACGGATGGGGGTGTCGGGCGCGCCCTGAATGGCAAGGGTTGAGCCTTGGCAAGCCGCCCCCATCCGAGCCGCTCCGCGGCCCACCTTCCCCCGAAATGGGGGAAGGAAGTCGGGGCCAACGGTCGGTTCACCTACGGCAGATACTCCGGCGGGATCGGCGTCTCCGGCGTCTCGGCCTGCCAGTAGACCGACAGGATCCACCAGCGCGCGCCGTCGTGGAACAGCTGGATGCTGTTGACGCCGCGCGCGAACGGCGCCGGGTCCGACAGGCTGTGCAGGCTCTCGTAGGTGGACCACACGTGCATGACGCGGCCGAAGCGCTCGGCGCGGCGGGCGATCTCGCGCTCGTGGAAGCCCTCGCCGAGGAGGAAGGGCTCGCTGCGCGCGATGTACTCGTCCGGCGTCACGGCGCGGACCACCCCCTGGCCCTCCCGGCTGGTCCCCGACGGCATCAGTCGCGCGGTCGGATGGAACAGCGAGCGGAACCTGTCCCAGTCCCGCGGAACGCCGGCGTCGCCGGAGATAACCTCGTAGAGGGCGGCGACGATAGCCTCGGGCGAGGCGACGTCGGCCGGGGCGGCCGCATCCGCGGGGACCGGCGGCGGGGCCGGCTGCTGCGCGGCGGCCGGCGCGACGCAGGCCAGGGCG
>JAEYTA010000098.1 GCA_023434265.1 Pseudomonadota bacterium | reverse complement strand
GTTTCGCCCGTCGGTCTTACTTGTCGGGACGAGCCGCGCCCGCCACCGCGCCGATGGCCGCGCCCGCGACGGTCGAGCCGGTGTCGCCGCCGATCGCTTGGCCGGCGACCGCGCCGGCGACGGCGCCGGTGGCGGCGCGCTGCTCCATGGTCGAGCCGCAGGCGGCCAGCAGGGTCAGGGCGGCGGTCGCGGCGGTGAGCTTGAGGGTGGTCTTCATGGTTGGACTCCTTGGGGAGAAGGACGCCATCGCAACGCCTGTTGGCGGAGGCGGGTTCCGGCGCGCCCGGCGCGGCGGCACGGTTGATCTGTCGCATGTGCAAGCTCATGCTTCTATGGTGATATCTCATATATCTCGGGAGTCGTTCAGATGATCACCGGCCCACAGCTCCGCGCGGCCCGGGCGCTGCTCGGCATCGACCAGCGCGAACTGGCCCGTCTGGCCGGCCTCTCCCCCCAGACGGTGCAGCGCATGGAGGCCTGCCCCGGCTCGGTGCGCGCCGTGGTGGACAGCCTCGAGAAGGTGGTCACCGCCCTCGCCGAAGCCGGAGTCGAAATGATCGCCGAGGGCGCGCCCAGCGCGGGCGCCGGCCGCGGGGTGCGGCTGATCGAGCGCAAGGCGGCCCCTCGCGATGAACTCTGACTGGAAGCTGTTCCTGCCCAAGACCGTGACCGTGCTGCGGCAGGGTTACGGCCTCGGCGACCTGCGCGGCGACGCCATCGCCGGCCTGACCGTCGCCGTCGTCGCCCTGCCGCTGGCCATGGCCCTGGCCATCGCCTCCGGCGCGGCCCCCGACGTGGGGCTGGTCACCGCCGTGGTGGCCGGCTTCCTGATCTCCGCGCTCGGCGGCAGCCGCTTCCAGATCGGCGGACCGACCGGGGCCTTCGTGGTCATCGTCTACGGGGTCATCGCCCGGCACGGCTACGACGGCCTGCTGATGGCCACCCTGATGGCCGGGCTGATACTCGTCGTCGCCGGCCTGGCCCGGCTGGGGACCCTGATCCGCTACATCCCCGACCCGGTCACCACCGGCTTCACCAGCGGCATCGCGGTGGTGATCATGGCCAGCCAGATCCCCGACCTGCTCGGCCTTACCGCGGCCGGCGTCCCGGCCGAGTTCCTTCCCAAGCTCCGCGCGCTGTGGGCGGCCCGCGACACCCTCAACCTGCCCGCCGTGGGCCTGTCGGCGGCCTGCGTCGCCGCCATCCTGCTGCTGCGTCGTCACGCGCCGCGCGCGCCCGGCTTCCTGCTCGCCACGGTGGCGGCGGCGGCGGTCGTGGCCCTCGCCGGCCTGCCGGTCGAGACCCTCGGCTCGCGCTTCGGCGACATCAGCGCCCGCCTGCCCGCGCCCGACCTGTCGTTCTGGACCTGGGGCAAGGCCGCCGACGTCCTGCCCAGCGCCCTCGCCATCGCCCTGCTGGCCGGCGTGGAGTCGCTGCTCTCCGCCGTGGTCGCCGACCAGATGACCGGCCGCCGGCATCGCTCGAACATGGAGCTGACCGCCCAGGGGATCGCCAACATCGCCTCGGCGGCGGTCGGCGGCCTGCCGGCCACCGGCGCCATCGCCCGCACCGCCACCAGCATCCGCTCGGGGGCCCGCTCGCCCGTCGCCGGCATGCTGCATGCGGGCTTCCTGCTGGTCTTCATGCTGGCGCTCGCCCCGCTGATGCGCTTCGTGCCCATGGCGGCGCTGGCGGCCATCCTCGTGGTGGTGGCCATGAACATGGCTGAGACCCACCGCTTCCGGCTGATCCTGCGCACCTCGCGCGGCGACCGGGCGGTGCTGCTGGCCACCTTCGGCCTCACGGTGCTGGTCGACCTGACCGTGGCCATCGGCGTCGGCATGACCCTGGCCGCCTTCATCTTCATGCACCGGATGTCGCAGCTCGCCACGCTGGAGGGCCGCGCGCCGCTGATCGAGGGCGACCGGGCCGACAATGGCGAGGGCCGCTACGCCCCCAACCAGGGCCTGCCGGCCGATGTCGGGGTGCTGACCTTCCGCGGCCCGCTGTTCTTCGGCAGCGCCGGCCTGATCAAGGACGCCATGGACCGCATCGGGGCGCGGCGGCGCAGCTACGTCCTGCGGCTGGAGGAGGTGCCCCTGCTCGACCCCACTGGAGCCCTGGCTTTCGCCGACCTCGTCGGTCGCATGCACGGCGAGGGGGCCGAGGTCACCGTGGTCGGGGCCAATCACGCCGTGCTGAAGTCGCTGATGCAGGCCGTGCCCCGCGAGGCCCTGCGCCGCGTCCACTTCACGCGCAGCTTCGCCACCGCCCGCAAGCGCCTAGAGGCCGCGCGCGAGGCGGCCTGATACGACAACGGCCGGTCCTCCCCGCGGGAGAACCGGCCGTCGTTCAGTCTCTCAGCCGGATCGGCCGATCAGCCGACGATCTGGTCGTCGGTGAAGAACTGCTCGATCTCGATCTTGGCGTTCTCCAGCGAGTCCGAGCCGTGCACCGAGTTCTCGCCGATCGAGAGGGCGAACTGCTTGCGGATGGTGCCCTCGGCGGCCTGTTCCGGGTTGGTGGCGCCCATGACCTCGCGGTAGCGGGCCACGGCGTCGGCGCCTTCCAGCACCTGCACCACGACCGGCTCGGCGGTCATCTGCGAGACCAGCTCGCCGTAGAACGGACGCTCGGCGTGCACGGCGTAGAACTTCTTCGCCTGCTCTTCCGAGAGCTTGACGCGGCGCTGGGCGACGATGCGCAGGCCGGCTTCCTCGATCACGGCGTTGATCTTGCCGGTCAGGTTGCGGCGGGTGGCGTCCGGCTTGATGATCGAGAAGGTGCGTTCGGTCATGGGGAGTGACTTCTGTTTGGGAGATTGAAGGTCGCGGGCTTATA
>JAEYTA010000086.1 GCA_023434265.1 Pseudomonadota bacterium | reverse complement strand
GTCGGCTTGGTCTTCATCTCCCCGGCCGTCTTGATGAACGGCAGCAGGGTCAGGTGGACGAAGCAGGACTGGCCGCGCGGCAGGTCCTGGCCCAGCTGGCGAATGGCCTCGAAGAACGGCAGGCCCTCGATGTCGCCGACCGTGCCGCCGATCTCGACCAGCACGAAGTCGACCGGCTCGCCGTCGTCGGTCAGGGCGGGCGACAGGCAGAACTGTTTGATCTGGTCGGTGACGTGCGGGATCACCTGTACCGTCGCGCCGAGGTAATCGCCGCGCCGCTCCTTCTCCAGGATGGTCTGGTAGATGCGGCCCGTGGTGATGTTGTCGGACTTCGCGGCCGAGACGCCGGTGAAGCGCTCGTAGTGGCCGAGGTCGAGATCGGTCTCGGCCCCGTCGTCGGTGACGAAGACCTCGCCGTGCTGATACGGGCTCATGGTGCCCGGATCGACGTTGAGATAGGGGTCGAGCTTGCGCAGCCGGACCTTGTAGCCGCGGGCCTGCAGGACGGCGCCGAGAGCGGCGGAGGCGAGGCCCTTGCCCAACGAGGAGACCACGCCGCCGGTGATGAACACATAACGAGGCATGGGGAATCACCTTAGCGCCGATTCGGCGCCGCTACTCCGGAGACTTTGAGGGCGGGAGGAGAAGGCGGGGATAAGGTCCCCGCCCACCCTTTATTGAGCCGGCGCGGGCTGCGCCGGAGCGGGCGCGGCCGAGGCGCCCGTGAGGCTGGACTCGAGGTCCTGCAGCGACGGCGCTTCCGGACGGGCGGGAGCCGCCGGATCGGCCGCCGGGGCCGAGGACGACGGCGGCGGCGCGGCCAGTTCGCCGACCGCGTCGGCGTCGACGATCGAGCGGCTCGACCGCTCCATGTTGCCGACGATGGTCAGGCCGATGGCGCAGATGAAGAACAGGATCGACAGGATCCACGTCGTCCGCGTCAGCAGGTTGCCGGCGCCGCGGGCGGTCATGAAGCCCGACGGGCCTCCGCCCATGCCCAGCGCGCCGCCTTCCGACCGCTGCAGCAGGATCACGCCGGCGAGCGCGACCGAAATGAGGATCATGGCGACGAGGAGAATGGTCTGGAGCATGGCGGCCGATACATGTGGCGCGGACCCGCGCCGATCAAGCGGCGGCGTCTATCACGGCGCCGGGGCGGGGGCTAGGGGTTAGGGGCCAGGCGGCCGGGGGTTGCGCGGCATGCCCCCGCTGCTGGCTAAACAGCCCGGATGATCCCGAGGAAGTCCGCCGCCTTGAGCGAAGCGCCGCCGACCAGGGCGCCGCCGACCTCGGGGACCGAGAGAATATCGCGGGCGTTGTCGGGCTTGACCGAGCCGCCGTAGAGGATCGGCGCGGTCGCGGCGGCGAGACCGATGCGCTCCAGCATGGCGGCGCGGACGGCGCGGTGCACCTCCTCGATCTGCTCCAGCGTCGGAGTCAGGCCGGTGCCGATGGCCCAGACCGGCTCGTAGGCGACGGCGAAGTCGCGCCCGGCCAGCGCCAGCGGCAGGGAGTTCAGCACCTGGCCGCGCACCACCTCGACGGCGCGGTCGGCCTCGCGTTCGGCCAGGGTTTCGCCGACGCAGACGATCGGGGCCAGGCCGGCGGCCAGCGCCGCCTCCGCCTTCGCCGAAACCAGCAGGTCGGTCTCGCCGTGACCCTGACGGCGCTCCGAGTGGCCGAGGATGACCAGGGTCGCGCCGGCGTCCTTCAGCATCCCGGCGGCGATGTCGCCGGTGAAGGCGCCGGCCGTTTCGGCGCGGCAGTCCTGTCCCCCGACCTCGATACGGCTGCCGCGCACGGCGGCCGCCATGCGGTCGATCAGGGTGGCGGGCGGACACAGCGCCACGCGGCAGGCCGGGGCGGCCGCCTCGAGGTCGTCGCGCAGGGTCTCGGCCTCGGCCAGGCTGGCGCCCAGACCGTTCATCTTCCAGTTGCCGGCGATCAGCTTCACGGATTGTTTCATGCGCGCTTCTTTAGGCGCCGGATCGGCGGAAGCCAAGCCGTTCGGGCCGCGTCGTCTTGCCGGGCGGCCCGCTCAACCCCTATAGGCCGGAGTGGCGACTCTCGCCGGCTTTCCGTCCAGGACCGACCATGCTCACCGCGTTTCGCACCTTCGCCAAGTCACCGTGGGCCATCGGCCTGCTCGTGCTGCTCGCGCTGGGCCTGCTGATCACCGGCGGCACCCAGATGGACGTGCTGGCCAATCTCGGCCCGAAACACATCATCAGCGCCGGCGACCGCAGTGTGGGTCCGGCCGAGTTCCGCGCTGAAATGGAGCGCATCCGCTCCATGCAGCAGGAGCAATCCGGTCAGGCCGTGAGCTTCGAGCAACTGGTCGGCGAAGGCGGCGAACTGGTCCAGTACCTCGGCCGGCGATCGCAGCAGCTGGGCTTCATGGCCTGGGCGTGGAACGCGGGCGTGCGTCCCGGCAAGGAACTGGTCCTGCGCCAGATCCGCGAAGCGCCGGGCTTCTTCGATTCCGTAACAGGCCGGTTCAGCGAGGAGCAGTATCGCAACGTTCTGAGCCAGAACAACGCGACGCCGGAGACGTTCGAAAAGGAGCTTCGCGATGAGGTGCTCATGCGCCACTTCGGCTCCGCCCTCGCCGCCGGCGCGCGTCTGCCGCGCATCTACGGCGCGGTGCTGGCCAACCAGGCGATGGAGACGCGCGACGGCCGCTGGTTCACCGTGACCCAGGCCATGGCCGGCACGGCTCCGGCTCCCACCGACGCCCAGCTGACCGCCTTTCTGAACCAGAACGCCGCCCAGTTCCGCCTGCCGGAGTTCCGCTCGGGCACCGTGGTGCTGTTCGACAACCCGGCCGACGCCACCGCGGCGATCCCCGAGGCGCGCATACAGGAGCGCTTCGAGTTCCGTCGCGACGCCCTGTCGCGCCCGGAACGCCGGACCTTCACCACCCTGACCGCCCCGACCCGCGCCGCGGCCGACCGCATCGCGGCCGCCCTGCGCGCCGGCCAGACCCCGGCCGCGGTCGGCCAGGCCAACAACCTGCAGCCGGCCCAGTACGACGACGCCCCGCGCAGCGCCGTCAGCGATCCCGCGATCGCCGCCGCCGTGTTCGGCATGAACGAGGGTCAGGTCTCCGATCCGATCCAGGCCCGCGTCGGCTTCGTGGTCGCCCGACTCACCGGCGTGACCCCCGGCCAGGCCGCGACCCTCGACGACGTGCGCGACCAGGTCGTCCAGGAACTGCGCCAGGAGGATGCCCGCGCGGCGGTCTTCGAACGCGTCACCGCCTTCGACAAGGCGCGGCTGGAAGGCAAGTCGCTCGAGGCCGCGGTGGCCGAGGTCGGCGCCCGCACCCTGCGCATCCCGCTGGTCACCCGCGAGGGACAGAGCCTCGAACAGCCGGGCTTCACGGCCCCGCCGCAACTGCTGGCCAGCATGTGGTCGCTGGGCGCCAACGCCGTCAGCGAGGTCGTCGAGGCCGGCGGCGGCCAGTATTTCGTGGTCCGCGTCGATCGCATCGTGCCTCCGGCCCTGCCGTCGCTGGAGGACCCGGAGATCCGCTCGCAGCTCGCCGCCAACTGGATCGCGCGCGAGAACGCCCGCCTGCTGAACACCCGGGTCGAGGCGCTGGCCTCGCGCATCCGTCGCGGCGAAGACCTCGCCGCCGTGGCCGCCTCGGTCAACGCGTCGGTGACCACCGCCGCCGGCGTCAGCCGTCAGGACCAGGCCCGCGGCCAGGGCGTGCTCGGCGGCCTGTTCACCTCGGGTCGCAACGAGGTCTTCTCGCAGCAGCAGAGCCAGGACAGCTTCGTGATCGGCCGCACCGACAAGGTGACGCCGCCCAACGCCACGCTCGCCGCCGGCATGGCCGAGCAGTTCCGCTCGCGCATGGGGTCGGACAACCTCAACGCCCTGGTCGAGGCCGCAGTCGTCGGGGCCGCCGAGCGCGTCGGCGCGGAGTATGACGTGGAGGTCGCCCGTCAGGCCCTCGGCCTCGAGCCGACGCCCGCGCCGGCGGCCGGCCCGGCCGGCGCTCCGGCCCCGGCCGCCCCGGCGCAATGACGTCCACGGCCGGCGACCGCCCGCGTCGCTCCGACGTCCTCGTCCGCCGGCTGGTCGACGATCTGGAGACGCCGGTCTCGGCCTTCCTCAAGGTGGGCTGGGGCCGTCGCCACGCCTTCCTGCTGGAGTCGGTCGAGGGCGGCGCCGTCAACGGCCGCTATTCGATCATCGCCCGCGAGCCGGACGTGGTCTGGCGCTGCCGCGACGGCCGGCCCGAACTGGCCCGCGGCGACGGCGTCGCCGCCGACCGCTTCGCCCCCGACGGCGATGACGCCCTCGCCTCGCTGCGCCGGCTGATGACGGCCTCGCGGCTGGACCTGCCCGCCGACCTGCCGCCCATGGCCGCCGGCCTGTTCGGTGTCTTCGGCTACGACATGGTTCGCCTGCTCGAGCCGCTGGGCGCGCCCAATCCCGACCCGCTCGACCTGCCCGACGCCGTGCTGACCCGGCCGTCGCTGGTGGCCATTTTCGACTCGGTGAAGCACGAGATCGTGCTCGTCGCCCCCTGCTGGGCCGACGACGGGCGTGACGCCGCCGTGGTCCGCGAAGAGGCCGAAGCCCGGCTCGACGCCTTCGAGCGTGAGCTGCGCGCCCCCCTGCCGGCCATTCCGGCCCCGATCGAGACTCCCGGTCCGGACTTCCGCTCGCCCGTCGACGAAGCCGACTTCGGCGCCATGGTCGCGCGCGCCAAGGATTACATCGCCGCCGGCGACATCTTCCAGGTCGTGCTCAGCCACCGCTACTCCGCCGGCTGGGACGCCGACCCGTTCGCCTTCTATCGCGCCCTGCGCCGGCAGAACCCCTCGCCCTATCTGTTCTTCCTCGACTTTGGCGACTTCCAGCTGGCCGGCTCCAGTCCCGAGATCCTCGTCCGCCTCAAGGACGGCCGCGTCACCATCCGCCCGCTGGCCGGCACCCGCCCGCGCGGCGACACTCCCGAGGCCGACCGCGCCCTCGAGGCGGAACTGCTGGCCGATCCCAAGGAGCGCGCCGAGCATCTGATGCTGCTCGACCTCGGCCGCAACGACGTCGGCCGGGTGTCCGCTCCCGGCTCGGTCGAGGTCACCGAGAGCTTCGTCGTCGAGCGCTACAGTTCGGTCATGCACATCGTCTCGGACGTCCAGGGCGCGGCGCGCGACGATCTCGACGCCGTCGACGCCCTGCTCGCCGCCCTGCCCGCCGGCACCCTGTCGGGCGCGCCCAAGGTGCGGGCCATGGAGATCATCGACGAGCTGGAGAGCGTCAAGCGCGGCGTCGGCTACGGCGGCGGCGTGGGCTACATCTCGGCCGGCGGCGAGGCCGACATCTGCATCGTGCTGCGCACCGCCCTGTTCGCCGACGGCCAGGTCCACGTCCAGGCCGGCGCCGGTGTCGTGGCCGACAGCGACCCGGCCGCCGAATACGCCGAGACGAAGGCCAAGGCCCGGGCCCCGATGCGCGCGGCCGACGAGGCCTGGCGCTATCCGTTCGGCAACGGCGGCTGAGCCGCGGGCGGCTCGTCGAAGCGCACGCCCGGCCCCAGCACCGTCACCCCCGCCATCAGCACGGCGGCCATGGCGGCCAGCGCCGCCGCGCCCAGCATCGGCAGGGCCCCGCCCCGGACCGTAGGCGCTTCCAGCAGACGCTTCGCCCGCGCGATTCCATCCTCGGCCATGCGCCCCTCCCTCGGTGAGCCCAGTTCGACCGATCATGGTTAACGAAGCCTTGCCAAACGGCCGCTTGGCGCGCTCCTCCTTCGCCCCTAGAAGCGCTGCATGATCCTCGTCGTCGACAACTACGACAGCTTCACCTGGAACCTGGTCCACTACCTCGCGGAGCTGGGCGCCGAGACGCGCGTGGTGCGCAACGACGAGCTGACCGCCGCGGAGGCCTGGGCCTCGAAGCCCGAGGCGGTGCTGCTGTCGCCCGGCCCCTGCTCGCCCAACGAGGCCGGGATCTGCCTCGACCTGCTGGCCACCGCGCCCGAGGCCATGCCGATCTTCGGGGTCTGCCTCGGCCACCAGGCCATGGGCCAGGCCTTCGGCGGCGAGGTGATCCGCGCCAAGAGCCTGATGCACGGCAAGACCTCGCCGATCGAGCATGACGGCAAGGGCGTGTTCCGCGGCCTGCCCTCGCCCTTCACCGCCACCCGCTATCATTCGCTGGCCGTGAAGCTGGAGACCCTGCCCGACGTGCTGGAGGTCACCGCCTGGACCGCCGACGGCGAGATCATGGGCCTGTCCCACCGCACCCGACCGATCCACGGCGTGCAGTTCCACCCCGAGTCGATCGCCACCGAACACGGCCACGACCTGCTGGCCAACTTCCTCGACCTGGCGAACGTGCGCCGCGCGGCGATGGTCTGACGTGGCCGACGGTTTCAAGCCCCTGCTGGCCAAGCTGGTCGACGGCCGCGTGCTGTCCGGCGAGGAGGCGCACGCCTTCTTCGCCGCCTGCCTGCGCGGCGAGCCGACCCCGGCCCAGGTCGCCGCCGCGGTCACCGCCCTGCGCATCCGCGGCGAGACGGTGGACGAGATCGTCGCCTTCGCCACCGCCATGCGCGAGGCCGCGCTCCGCCTCGACCACCCCTACGAGGTGGTGGACACCTGCGGCACCGGCGGCGACGGCCAGCACACCTGGAACATCTCCACCGCCGCCGCCTTCGTGCTGGCCGGGGCGGGGCTGAAGGTGGCCAAGCACGGCAACCGGGCGATGAGCTCGAAGTCCGGCTCCTCGGACGTGCTGGCGGCGCTGGGCGTCAACCTCGCCGCCACGCCGGTGCAGCAGCGGCGCTGCCTCGACGAGGCCGGCATCGCCTTCCTGTTCGCCCCCACCTACCACGGGGCCATGCGCCACGTCGGGCCAGTGCGGGCCGAGATCGGGTTCCGCACCGTGTTCAACCTGCTCGGCCCGCTGTGCAATCCGGCCGGGGCCCGGCGGCAGGTCATGGGCGTCTACGACCCGGCCCTGCTCGAACCCTTGGCCGAGGTGCTCGGGCGGCTGGGCGCGACGCGGGCGTGGACGGTGCACGGCCAGGGTCTGGACGAGCTGACCATCACCGGCGCGACCGAGGCGGCGGAATGGAAGGACGGCGCCGTCCGCCGCTTTCTCGTCACGCCGGAAGACGCCGGCCTGCCCCGCGCCGACCTCGCCAGCTTGCGCGGCGGCGACCCGGAGGAGAACGCCGCGGCGCTGCGCGACCTGCTGGACGGGGCGTCGGGCGCCTATCGCGACGTGGTTCTGCTCAACGCCGCCGCCGCCCTCGTCGTTGCCGACAAGGCCGCGGACCTGCGCGAGGGCGCGGCTCTCGCGGCGGAGACGATCGACTCCGGCGCCGCCCGCGCGGCCCTGGCCCGGCTGGTCGAGGTCAGCCACGTGCCGGTCGAGGATGCGCCGCAGTGACCGACGTGCTGGCCCGCATCGCCGCCTACAAGCGCGAGGATGTCGCCGCCCGCAAGGCCGCGCGCCCGCAGCAGGCGGTCGAGGCCGCCGCCCGCGACGCCTCGCCGCCGCGCGGCTTCCGCGCCGCCCTCGATCTGCACGTCGAGGAAACCGGCCGCCCCGCCCTCATCGCCGAGATCAAGAAGGCCAGCCCGTCCAAGGGCCTGATCCGCGCCGACTTCGACCCGCCCGCCCTCGCCCGGGCCTACGAGCGCGGCGGCGCGACCTGCCTCTCGGTGCTCACCGACGGCCCCAGCTTCCAGGGCGACGACGCCTTCCTCGGGGCGGCCCGCGACGCCACGGCCCTGCCCTGCCTGCGCAAGGACTTCCTCGTCGATCCGTGGCAGGTCGCCGAGAGCCGGGCCCTGGGCGCCGACTGCATCCTGATCATCCTCGCCATGATCGATGATGTCGTCGCCGCAGAACTTCTCGCGGAAGCGGAGCGCTTCGGCATGGACGCCCTGATCGAGACCCATGACGAGGCGGAGATGGCGCGCGCCTGCCAGCTCGGCGGCGATCTGGTCGGGATCAACAACCGCTCGCTGCGCACCTTCGAGGTCGATCTGGCGGTGACGGAGCGGCTGGCCATGCTCAGCCCGGTGAAGGCGCTCCTGGTGGCTGAGAGCGGCATCTTCACCCCCGAGGATGTCGCCCAGGTATCCCGCGCCCATGCCCAGGCGATCCTCGTCGGCGAGAGTCTGATGCGCCAAGCGGATGTCGAGGCGGCGACGCGGGCGCTGCTGGCCTGACCTGCCGACGTCGGTAACCGGACCTTAACCGGAACAGCACAGGAACACCTTGTGGACGTTTGCGGTTTGTTCCGCTAGCGTTCCCTTCAACGGGATTCGCCTCGAGGTCTCCATGCTCACGCGCAAACAGCACGAACTGCTGATGTTCATCCACGAACGGATCAAGGAGACCGGCGTCTCCCCCTCGTTCGACGAGATGAAGGAGGCGCTGGACCTGGCGTCGAAGTCGGGCATCCACCGGTTGATCACGGCGCTGGAGGAGCGCGGCTTCATCCGCCGGCTGGCGCACCGGGCGCGCGCCCTGGAGGTGGTCAAGCTGCCGGAGCAGGCTACGGCGGGCGCGCCGCGCGGCCGGGCCGGCTTCACCCCCGGCGTGATCGAGGGCGGCGGACGCCGCGCCCCGGTCGAGGCCGCCAACGACACGCGCGAACTGTCGCTGATGGGCAGGATCGCCGCCGGCACGCCCATCGACGCCATCGAGCACGAGCAGGCCCGCTATCCGGTGCCCGAGGCCATGCTGGGCGCCGGCGAGCACTACCTGCTCGAGATCGAGGGCGACTCCATGATCGAGGCCGGCATCCTCGACGGCGACCTGGTGATCATCAAATCGGCCGACCACGCCAATTCCGGCGAGATCGTCGTGGCCCTGGTCGAGGGCGAGCAGGCCACCCTCAAACGCCTGCGCAAGAAGGGCGCCTCGATCGCGCTGGAGCCGGCGAACCGGAACTACGAGACCAAGATCTTCGGCGCCGACCAGGTGGCGGTGCAGGGCAAGCTGGTCGGCCTCATCCGCCGCTACCACTGACGGCGGCGTCGGCGTAGCGGCTCCACGGCCGGTCGCCGCGCGCGTCCGCCACCCATCTGGCCCGCCAGCGGTTCGCCGCCGGCGGCCCGTCGCGCCACAGCTCGACCGCCCCGCCGCGGGCCCAGTCCACGCCGTCCAGCACGAGCC
>JAEYTA010000004.1 GCA_023434265.1 Pseudomonadota bacterium | reverse complement strand
CACGACGAACACGACGGGGCCGGCGGGCCCTGCGGCGCCCGGAGGGCGACGCCTTGAATGATTGATTGCGGGCCTGCGGCCCGCGGGCGGTGGGGACGGGCTCGCTCCCGTCGTGTCCTTTGTGGTCGTCGTGATCGTTGTGACGAACCAGCGATGCCGACCGCAGGCGCAGGGCGGGGGAGGTCAGCCGGCGGCGCGGCGGACGGCGAGGGCGACGGCGAGGGTCCAGACGGCGATGGCCAGCTCCAGCCCGCGCTGGGCGAGGCCGAACAGCTCGAAGCCCGGGTGGATCATCCAGATCAGCATGACGCCCGGCATGCCACAGAGCAGGGCGAGGCCGGACAGGCGCCGGCGCGCCGGATCGGTGCGCCAGGCCATGGCCACCAGCAGAATGCCGGCCACGCCGCACAGATAGCCGAGCCCCCCGAGCAGGTCGTGGAGGACGGCGGACAGGCTGGGGTCGCTGAGCGAACAGCCGGCGTCGCAAGGGAAGACGCCGCCGGCCAGCAGACCGAGGCCGTTCAGGGCGCTGAGTGCGAAGCCGGCGGCGACGAGACGCGAGCCGGGAAGCAGACGGATGCACAGCAGCCAGAAGGCCGCCTGCAGCCCGCCGGAGACGATGAAGGCGGCGCTGACGGCCGGCCCGGTCGCGGCGCCGGCCGCGCCGAGCTCGCTGATGTACTGGCGGGCGTGATCATAGCCCGGCGTGGCGAGGCCGCCGGCGATCGCGGCGACGAGCAGGATGGCGAGCCCGAGGACGGCGCAGGCGAAGGCGATGGCGCGCATGAATCAGTCCCCCCGGGCCGCGGCGCCGGGATCATCGAGCCGTTTGCCCATCCTGACCAGAGGCACGGGCACGCCGCCGCGGTCGTCCTCGAAGCGGGCGATCTCGCTGTAGCCGGCGGCGCGGTACAGCGGCTCGCCGCCGAGGGTGGCGACCAGTTCGACGCGGTCGTAGCCCTCCTTCCGGGCGGCGGCCTCGCAGAGGTCGAGAATGAGCCGGCCGACGCCGCGGCGCAGGAACTCGGGGGCCGTGTACATGGCGCGGACGCGGGCGGCGTCGACGCCGGGATTCAGCGGCGCCGGGACGCGGCCGGGGGTATGGTCGCCGCCGTATTCGGTGATGCGCCGGCTCCAGCCGCCGCAACCGGCGAGGACGCCGTCCCTCTCGACGATGAAATAGGTGCGGTCGGCGATGATCTGGCTGTCGAGGCCCATCAGCTTGCGACTGGCGGCGACCTGTTCGGGCGTCAGGAAGGCGGCCAGCGGCCCGGCGATGGCGCGATCCATCAGGGCGACGAGGGCCGGGATGTCGGCCTCGGTCGCGACGCGATGGGTGAAGCCGGTCACCGCCTCAGGCCTGCTGGAACGGGTAGAAGCTTCCACCGAGGTCGAGGATGGCGGTCAGCTCGTCGAGAGCCTGGCGCGTTTCATCCAGCAGGGCGGGATCGGCGAGGTCCGCGGGCGTCAGGCGGTCGCGATAGCGGCGCGTCGCCCAGTCGGTCAGGACCCGGAAGAGTTCGTCGTTCATCCGCATCGGGTCGTAGACGGCGTTGAGTTCCGCCTCGGTGAGGGCGACGCGCAGGCGCAGGCAGGCGGGGCCGCCGCCGTTGCGCATCGACTGGCGCACGTCGACGTACTCGACCCGGCCGATGGGGCCGTTGGAAGCGGCGAGCGATTCCGCCACCGCGTGGCTGCGGGCGTTGTCGCGGGTCTCGGTGGGGCAGATCAGGGTCAGGCGGTCCTCGCCGGGCAGGCGGACCAGCATGGAGTTGAACAGATAGCTGGAAATGGCGTCGGCCAGCGGCAGGTCGGCGGACGACACCTCGACGAAAATCGGCTCGAAACGGCCGTCGGCGGCGCGGCGGATGGCGTCGAGCGCGCCGGCCGTGTCCTCGAAGGCGAGGTCGTGGAAGAACAGGGTCTCCAACGCCCCGACGCAGACCACGTCGTTGTGGAAGGTCCCGCCGGCGATAGCGGCCTTCGACTGGCGGGCGAGAACCACGCCCGAAGCGCCGTGGCGGCGGGCGACGGCCTCGGAGGCCTCGCGGGTCTGACGGGCGGGGTACTGGACGTCCCACGCCTCGAACGCCTCGCGGCCCCAGACCAGCAGGTTGACGCCAGGCTCGCCATGGTCGGCGCACAGGCGGACATGGTTGGCCGCGCCCTCGTCGGCGAGGTGGCCGACGGCGGGCAGGGCGTCGTGGACGGCGAAGCTTTCCGGGTCCGGGAAGAGGGCGTCGAGCGCCCGTTTGGTCTGCGGCGCCTCCAGCGAGCGGTGCAGGTTGGTGACCAGATTGGCGGGGGTGAAGTGGACCCGGCCGTCGGCGGCGTCGGCGCTGGGCGTGACGGTTGCGGCGTTGGCGGCCCACATCGGCGAGGCCGAACAGGCGGCGGCGGCGAAGCTGGGGGCCTGCTTCCAGGCGGCGGCCAGCACCTCGCCGTCTGAGCCGGTGAAGCCGAGCGAGCGCAGGAAGGGGATGTGCGGCCGCTCGTGCGGCGGCAGGACGAACTGGGGCAGGCCGAGGTCGGCCAGCCGCTTCATCTTGCCGAGGCCCTGCAGCACGGCGGCGCGCGGGTTCGACGCCTCGCCGGCGTTGAGGCTGGAGGCGAGGTTGCCGGGGCTGAGCCCGGCGTAGGAATGGGTCGGCCCGATCAGGCCGTCGGCGTTGGCTTCGAGGGCGGTCATGCTCATGAGCCCTCCCCCTCGAGGGGGGAGGGTTGGGAGGGGGTGGAGGCAGGATGGTGAAGACCGGAGCTGGAAGACGCCGGCGTCTTCAGAGCCGAAGCCGGAGGCATCGTGCCTCCGCCCCATCCCCCGACCCCTTCCCCCTCGAGGGGAAGGGGAGTGATCTGGCGGATGACCCGGACCACCTCGTCCACTATGGCATCGAGGTCATGCGG
>JAEYTA010000187.1 GCA_023434265.1 Pseudomonadota bacterium | reverse complement strand
TCGCCTCGACCTTCGACGAGCCGGCCACCCGCCACGTCGCCGTGGCCGAGATGGTCATCGAGAAGGCCAAGCGCCTGGTCGAGCACAAGAAGGACGTGGTCATCCTGCTCGACTCGATCACCCGCCTCGGCCGCGCCTACAACGCCACCGTCCCGTCGTCGGGCAAGGTGCTGACCGGCGGCGTCGACGCCAACGCCCTGCAGCGGCCCAAGCGCTTCTTCGGCGCCGCCCGCAACGTCGAGCAGGGCGGTTCGCTGACCATCATCGCCACGGCCCTGATCGACACCGGCAGCCGCATGGACGAGGTGATCTTCGAAGAGTTCAAGGGCACCGGCAACTCGGAGATCGTCCTCGACCGCAAGGTCGCCGACAAGCGCATCTTCCCGGCCATCGACGTGCTCAAGTCGGGCACCCGCAAGGAAGACCTCATCACCCCGAAGGATCAGCTGGCCAAGACCTATGTCCTGCGTCGCATCCTCAACCCGATGGGGCCACAGGACGCCATCGAGTTCCTGCTCGACAAGCTGCGCCAGTCGAAGAACAATTCGGACTTCTTCCAGTCGATGAACACCTGATCCGGCCTCGGCCGTTTCACGTGAAACAGGAGGCGGTTCATGAAGGTCAACGTCGAGATCGACTGCACCCCGGCCGAGGCGCGCGCCTTCCTCGGCCTGCCCGACGTGGCCCCGCTCAACGAGGCCATGGTCGCCGAGATGCAGAAGCGGATGGCGGAGAACGTCGCCGCCATGCAGCCCGAGGAGCTAATAAAAACCTGGACCAGCTTCGGCCTTCAGGCCCAGGACCAGTTCCGCAAGCTGATGGAGGCGGCGGTCCGGTGAGACAGCGCGTTCCTCCCCCAAAGGGGGAGGGGGACCATGCGAAGCATGGTGGGGGGGGTGATCCCCACGCGCCGGCGCTTCGGGTCCGCCCCCTCCACCGCCTTCGGCGGTCCCCCTCCCCCCTTGGGGGAGGAATGGCGTGACCGCCGACACCATCTTCGCCCTCGCCACCCCGCCCGGCCGGGGGGCCATCGCTATTCTCCGGCTCAGCGGCCCCGGGACCGACGCCGCCCTCGCCGCCCTCGGCGCGACCGGCCTCAGACCTCGTGTCGCCAGCCTTCGCGCCCTGACCCACGACGGCCGCCGGCTCGACGAGGCGCTCGTCCTGCGCTTTCCGGCGCCCAACTCCTACACCGGCGAGGACGGCGCCGAGCTGCACCTTCACGGCGGCCGCGCGGTGGTCGAGGCGGTCAGCGAGGCGCTCATCGCCCTTGGTTTGCGCCCGGCCGACCCCGGGGAGTTCACCCGCCGCGCCTTCGAGAACGGCCGCATGGACCTGGCCCAGGCCGAGGCGGTGGCCGACCTGATCGACGCCGAAACAGCCGCCCAGGCCGCCCAGGCCCTGGGTCAGCTCGACGGCCGGCTGAGCGAGACCTACGCCGGCTTCAGCCGCGACCTGCTCAAGGCCCTGTCGCTGGTCGAGGCCGAGATCGACTTCCCGGACGAGGAGGTGCCGGACAATCTCGCCCGCACCGCCGGGCCGGTGCTGGACGGGCTGATCGCCGACCTCAAGGCCGCCCTGACCGACGCCCGGCGCGGCGAGCGGGTGCGGGAAGGCTACCGCATCGTCCTGATCGGCGAGACCAACGCCGGCAAGTCGTCGCTGTTCAACGCCCTGGTGGCGCGCGAGGCGGCCATCGTCACCCCCATCGCCGGCACCACCCGCGACGTGCTCGACGCCGACCTCGTCATCGGCGGCTACGCGGTGACCCTGTCCGACACCGCGGGCCTGCGCGACTCCGACGACCCGGTCGAGGCCGAGGGCGTGCGGCGCGCCCGCGCCCGCGCCGAACAGGCCGAGCTGCGCCTCTGGGTGCGCGCGCCGGGCGACCCGGAGGGCGTCGCCGCCGCCTACGTGCGGCCGGGCGACCTGCTGGTCCTGACCAAGGCCGACCTCGACCGCGCCGCGCCGCCGCCCGACCGCGAGGCGATCGCCGTCAGCACGGCCACGGGGGAGGGGCTGCCCGCCCTGCACGACTGGATCGCGGCGCGTCTGGCCCGGGATCTTTCGGGGGCCGACTTCCCGGCGGTCACACGCGAGAGACACCGCCGCCGGCTGGAGGAGGCTCTGGTCGCCGTCGAGGCCGGCCGCCGGGCGCTCGACCTCGCGCCGGAGATGGCCGGCGACGACCTCCGCCGCGCCGCCGACGCCCTGGCCCGGGTCACCGGCGCCATCGGCGTCGAAGACATCCTCGGCGAGGTCTTCTCCACCTTCTGCATCGGCAAGTAGCGCGGCGTTTCACGTGGAACATCGCCCCGACGCCGGTGGCGTAATCCTCCGCAATCGACTATGTCCCCGGCCATGCACTCCTTCGACGTCATCGTCATCGGCGGCGGGCACGCCGGCTGCGAGGCCGCGGCCGCGTCGGCGCGCGCGGGCGCGCGCACCCTGCTGCTGACCCAGAAGCTCGAAACCATCGGCGAGATGTCGTGCAACCCGGCCATCGGCGGCCTGGGCAAGGGCCACCTCGTCCGCGAGATCGACGCCCTGGACGGAGTCATGGGGCGGCTGGCGGACGCCTCGGGCATCCAGTTCCGCCTGCTCAACCGCTCCAAGGGGGCCGCGGTGCAGGGGCCGCGCAGCCAGATCGACCGGCGCCTCTATCGCGAGGCCATGCAGGCGGAACTCGCGGCCACTCCGAACCTGACCCGGATGGCGGGAACGGCCGGGAGCCTGATTCTCGAGGGCGACCGCGTCATCGGCGTCGTCGCCGGCGAAGGCGTGGAGTTGCGCGCCGCCGCGGTCGTGCTGACCACGGGCACCTTCCTCAACGGGGTCATTCACAAGGGCGACCAGCGCATCCCCGCCGGCCGTCACGGCGAGGCCCCATCCACCGGACTGGCCGCCGATCTCTACGGCGCCGGCCTGCGCATGGGCCGCCTGAAGACCGGCACGCCGGCGCGGCTTGACGGCCGCACCATCGCCTGGGATCGCCTGGACCGACAGGAGGCGGACGCCGACCCGGTTCCGTTCAGCTTCCTGACCGATCACATCGACGTCCCCCAGATCGCCTGCGGCGTCACCCACACGACCAAGGAAACTCACAGCATCATCGCCGAGAACCTCGGCGAGAGCGCCGTCTACGGCGGCCATCTGTCCGGTCGCGGGCCGCGCTACTGCCCCTCGATCGAGGACAAGGTGGTGCGTTTCGCCGACAAGACCTCGCACCAGATCTTCCTCGAGCCCGAGGGTCTGGACGATCCGACGGTCTATCCGAACGGCATCTCGACCTCGGTCTCCGACGCCACCCAGCTGGCCTTCCTGCGCACCATCCCGGGCTTGGAGGAGGTGGAGGTGTTCCGCTTCGGCTACGCCATCGAGTACGACTATGTCGACCCGCGCGAACTGACGCCGTCGCTGGAGGTCAAGAAGCGGCCCGGGCTCTACCTGGCCGGCCAGATCAACGGCACCACGGGCTACGAGGAGGCCGGCGCCCAGGGCCTCATCGCCGGACTCAACGCCGCCCGCGCGGCGGCCGGCTCCGATCCCATGATCCTCGGCCGCGACCAGGCCTACATCGGCGTCATGATCGACGATCTGGTCACCAAGGGTGTGACCGAGCCCTACCGCATGTTCACCAGCCGGGCCGAATATCGCCTCACCCTGCGCGCCGACAACGCTGATCAACGGTTGACGCCGCTCGGCTTGGCCGCCGGCGTCGTCGGCCCAGGCCGCGCCGCGGCCTGGGGCGCCAAGGCCGAAGAGCTGGCGCGGGCGCACGCTGTTTCACGTGAAACGACCTTCACGCCCAAGGAGGCCGGGGCGCTCGGCATCCGGGTCAACGCCGACGGCCAGCGCCGCTCGATCCGGGATCTGCTGTCCTTCCCGGGCGTCACGCTCGAGGCCTTCCTGCCGGTGCGGCCCGAGATCGCCGGCTGGTCCCGGCGGGTGCGGCAGCAGGTCGAGATCGACGCGGGCTATGCCGGCTATCTCGACCGCCAGGCCGCCGATGCCGAGGCGCTGCGCCGCGAGGAGACCCTGGCCCTGCCGGTCGACCTCGACTACGCCGCCATCGGCGGACTATCGAACGAGGTGCGCGAGAAGCTGACGCTGGTGCGGCCGCGGACGCTGGGTCAGGCCGGCCGCATCGAGGGCATGACCCCCGGCGCCCTCACCGCCCTGCTGTCGCACGTCAAGAAGGCGGCATGACTCCCGCCGAGTTCCAGGCCCTCACCGGCGCTTCCGCTGCCCGCATGGCCGATCTGGAAACGTTCGCCGGGCGCCTCGCCGAGGCCAATGCGGTCATGAACCTCGTCGGCCCCGACACCCTTCCGGACATCTGGAACCGGCACTACTGGGACTCGGCGCAGCTGCTGGCGCTGGCCCCGGAGGCCCGGACCTGGGCCGACCTGGGCGCCGGGGCCGGCTTCCCCGGCGTGGTGCTGGCCATCCTGCTCAAGGACACGCCCGCGGCCCACGTCTGGCTGATCGACTCCTTGGGCAAGCGTTGCCGGTTCCTCCAGCAGGTCGTCGACGAGCTCGCCCTGCCGGCGACGGTGATCAATGGCCGGGCCGAGGCGCAGACCCTGACGGTCGACGTCGTCACCGCCCGCGCCGTGGCGCCGATGGACAGGCTGCTCGCCTATGCACAGCCTTATCTACAGCGCGGCGCCCGGGGGCTATTCCTGAAGGGGGAAAAGGCCGAGCTGGAGGTGGCGGAGGCCCGTCGCGTCTGGCAATTTGATGGCGACCTCTCCGTCTCGCGCAGCGATCCGCGCGGCCGCATCGTATCCGTCCGGAGCCTTCGCCGTGTCAAAAGCCGGTAAGACCCGCGTCCTCGCCGTCTCCAACCAGAAGGGCGGGGTGGGCAAGACCACCACGGCGATCAATCTGGGCACCGCGCTGGCGGCGATCGGCGAGAAGGTGCTGATCGTCGACATGGACCCGCAGGGCAATGCCTCCACGGGGCTCGGTGTTCCACGTGAAACACGGCGGGTGACCATCTA
This sequence comes from Pseudomonadota bacterium, assembly GCA_023434265.1. GTDB lineage: Bacteria > Pseudomonadota > Alphaproteobacteria > Caulobacterales > Caulobacteraceae > Brevundimonas. The sequence goes on along the minus strand of JAEYTA010000187.1, from coordinate 8,075 downwards.
CGACGTCATCGTCGATGGCCGCGCCGTCGACGACTCGGCGGTGCAGACGGCGGTGCCCGGGCTGCACATCATTCCGGCCGACGCCGACATGTCGGGGGTGGAGATCGAGCTCAGCCAGGCCGATCGGCGTTCCTTCCGCCTCCGCGACGCCCTGGCGGCGCAGGGAGGCGAAGGCCATACGCGGTACGACTATGTGTTGATCGACTGCCCGCCGTCACTGAATCTGCTGACCCTCAACGCCATGGCCGCCGCCGACGCCGTGCTGGTGCCGCTGCAGTGCGAGTTCTTCGCGCTGGAGGGCCTGACCCAGCTGATGAAGACGGTCGACATGGTGCGCCAGAGCCTCAATCCGGCGCTGGAGATCCAGGGTCTGGTGCTGACCATGTACGATCGCCGCAACGCCCTGTCGGGGCAGGTGGCCAACGACGTGCGGGCCCATTTCGGCGAGAAGGTCTACGACAGCGTCATCCCCCGCAACGTGCGGGTGTCGGAGGCTCCGTCCTTCGGCAAGCCGGCCCTGATCTACGACCTGAAATGCGCCGGCAGCCAGGCCTATCTGCGGCTCGCCCGGGAGGTGGTCGCGCGCGAACGCAAACGTCGTGAGCAACTCGCGGCCTGAAGACGAACAGAAGAATGGAATCGGCATCTTGAGTGAACGTCAGCGCGGACTCGGCCGGGGCCTTTCGGCCCTTCTCGGAGAACAGGCCGTGGAGGCCGTGGCGGTCGACGGCACGGCCACGCCGGCCGGCGTGCGCATGTCCCCGATCGAGAGCCTGAAGCCCAACCCCGACCAGCCGCGCAAGCATTTCGACCCCGTCGACCTCGAGGAGCTGGCCGCCTCGATCCGCGACAAGGGCGTGCTGCAGCCGATCCTCGTCCGCCCGCAGCCGGGACAGGACGGCGTCTGGCAGATCATCGCCGGCGAACGCCGCTGGCGCGCCGCCCAGCAGGCGCGCCTGACCGAGGTGCCCGTCATCGTCCGCGAAATGGACGACGTCGACGTGTTCGAGGTCGCCATCGTCGAGAACGTCCAGCGCGCCGACCTCAATCCGCTGGAGGAGGCCGACGCCTATCGCATGCTGATGGAGCGTTTCGGCCGGTCGCAGGACGCCGTCGCCGGCGTCGTCGGCAAAAGCCGCAGCCACGTCGCGAACACCCTGCGTCTGCTGCAGCTGCCGGAAGAGGTGCTGTGGTACGTGCGGCACGGCAAGATGAGCGCCGGCCACGCCCGGGCCCTGATCACCGCTCCGAACCCGGCCGAGCTGGCCGACCAGATCGTCAACGAAGGCCTCAACGTTCGCCAGGCCGAGGCGCTGGCCCGCCGGGCGGCGGAGGGGCCGAAGCCGGGCAGGACGCGGCCGGCGAAGGCCGCGGGCGAGGGGTCCGCCGACGTGGCCGCGCTGGAGCAGGATCTCGCCGACGCCCTCGGACTCAAGGTCCAGCTGACCGACCGGGACGGCAGGGGCGAACTGACCATCCGCTACGGAAGCCTGGAGCAGCTGGACGACCTGTGCCGGCGGCTGATGCGGGGCTGAGGTGAAGCCGCCGGCGGAGGCGATCCCCGGCCTCTACAGCCGGCGGGCCCGTGAATTCGACGCCGACCGCACGAAGACGCTGTTCGAGCGGCCTTGGCTGGACGCCTTCCTCGAACATATCCCGCCCGTGGGAACGGTGCTCGACCTGGGCTGCGGAGCGGGCGAGCCGATCGCCCGTCATTTGATCGAACAGGGCCGGCGCGTGACCGGCGTCGACGGCGCGCCGGGGCTGGTCGACCTGTGCCGGAGCCGCTTTCCCGACCAGGACTGGATCGTCGCCGACATGCGCGGCCTCGACCTCGGTCGGCGCTTCGATGGCCTGATCGCCTGGCACAGCCTCATTCATCTGCCGCCACAGGATCAGCCGGCGATGCTCGAGGTCTTCGCCCGCCACCTCCGTCCAGGCGGCGTGCTGATGTTCACCAGCGGCGCCGAACGGGGCGAACATGTCGGTGAGTGGCGCGGCGAGCCGCTCTACCACGGCAGCCTGTCGCTGGCGGAATACCACTCGGCGCTGGACGTCGCCGGCTTCGACCTGCTGCGCCAGACGACAGGTGACCCCGACTGTGGCGGGGCGACCGTCTGGCTTGCGCGGCGGCGCGGTGGCAAGGTGGTCGGATGACGGACAAGCCCGCCAATCCGACCGCCGAGGCGATGAAGAAGGCCCTGGCCGCCAAGCGCGCCGGGGCGGCGGCCGCCTCTCCGGGCGGCTTCAAGCCGGCGCAGCACGCCGAGAAGGGCGTGGCGCACCAGAACACGGCCCTGAACAAGCCGGCCTTCCGCCGCGCCTCGAAGCGCGGCTGAACCCGCCCGGGACGCCTGTACGGAGTCTATTCCGGCGGGTGGACAAGCGGGACATGCCGGCTGGATGGAGTCGACCGGGTCGATCCTGACGACGCCGTCCGGCCTACAGCCCGAGTCGCCGCGCCCGGGACGAAATCTCCAGCAACAGGCGCTCGGCGATCAGCTGGTCGGGCGAGCCGGTCGTCTTTGTCGCCACGTCGGCGGCGTTGACGCTGTCCAGCACCCGGTCGAGGTCCTCGATCCGCCAGCTGCGCGCCTGGCGCAGCATCTCGGCCTCCTGCTTCCAGAACACCCCCGCCGCCTTGGCCGCCTCCTTGGCGCCCGCGCCATTGGCCTGCAGCACGGTGATGCGGCGCAGCTTGCCCAGGTGGATCGACGCCTGGCGCACCGCCATCACCGGACTCTCGCCCTCGGCCAGGGCGCGGCGCAGACCCGCCTGGGCCGGGGCGGGACGGCCGCCGAACGCCTGCAGGGCCGCGTCCTGCAGCGAGGCGTCGGGTTCGACGCCGAGATGCTGCTCCAGCTCGGCGACGTCGAGGGTGCGGCCGCTGCCGGGTCCGATGTAGAGCGCAAGCCGCTCGATCTCCTGGCGCATCAGGCTGCGTTCGCGGGGCAGGCGGGCCACGAAGCGGTCCAGCGCGTCCTGGGTCAGGCCGACCTTGTCCGCCGCCAGCGCCTCGCGGGTCATGCGGGCGATGTCGCCGACCTCGTCCTCGTAACAGGCGATGCCGACCGCCGCCTTGTCGGCTTCGGCGGCCTTGCGCAGGGCCGAGTCGCGGCCCAGTGCCCCGGCCTCGACCACCAGCATGGCGTCGGGATTGTACGCGCCGGCGGCGTGAGCCTTCAGGGCCGCCGCCAGCATCTTGTCGATCGAGGCCTTCTCGGCCGAGAGGCGCACCCGCACCAGCCGGCGGCCGCCGATCATCGACAGGGCCGTCAGCGCCTCGTCGAGCCGCGTCTCGTCGCCGTCGAGGTCGCTGTCGGTGAGGACGGTGACGTTGAACGGATCGTTGAGGTCCGGGGTGACCACCCGGCACAGAACCTCGGCGCGCTCGGCCACGCCGGAGCGGTCCTTGCCGTGGATGACGGCGGCGCGGACGCCGCGGTCAGGCGACTTCAGGAAGCGTTCGACCTCGGGCCGCTTCGACAGGATCACGGGGTCGACAGGGCCCGCAGAAGGTCGAGCCGGATCAGCCGGGCCAGTTCGGCGGCGGCGCGTTCCTCGCCGTCCTGCTGGGCGGCGATGGCGGCGTAGGGCTGGTCGGCGGCGGCGTAGGTGGTGGTCACCGTCTCGACGCCGGAAATCGCCTCGCCGCCGTTCAGGGGGGTCAGGGTCCAGGCCCCGCGCACGGTCAGTTCGTAACGGGCGGCGGTGTCGTCGATGCGCCGGCCGAGCGGGCGGCGGGACTGGTCGATGGTCGTCTCCAGCCGCCACAACGGCGCCTGGCCGCCGTCGCGGCCGAGGGCGTCCTCGAGCTGCTCGCGCACCCGGTAGCCGAGACGGTCGTCCTGGGTGGCCACGGCGATGCGCGACAGGGAGGCGCCCGCCCCGGCGTCGCCGTAGAGGGGGGTGAAGCCGCAGCCGGCCAGTCCCACAAGCGAGACAGCGACGAGGAGGAGGCGGCGCATCAGTTGGCCACCAGGTTGACGATGCGATCCTTGACCACGACCACCTTCCTCACCGTCAGCCCTTCCAGTCGACCCTGCACCTCGGCGTCGGCGAGGACCAGCGCCTCGACCTCGGCCGACTCCAGCCCGCGGGCGACGCGGATTTCGCCGCGGCGCTTGCCGTTGATCTGGATCGGCAGCACCACCTCGTCGTCCGCCGCCAGCGCCGGGTCCCAGGGGGGCCACGGCGCGTCGAGGATCATCCCCTCTTCGCCGAGACGCGTCCAGCCTTCCTCGGCGACGTGCGGGGTGAAGGGGGCGATCAGGCGCAGCAGGGCCGACAGGGCCTCGCGCTTCGCCGTCCCGCCGGCGGCGGCGTGCTCGCGCAGGGTGGCGAGGAAGGCGTAGAGCCTGGCGATGGCCGAGTTGAAGCGGAAGTGGGCGATGCCCTCCGACACCGCCTTGATGGCCTTGTGGGTCTCGCGGATCAGCGAGGCGTTGGCGGCCTCGTCGCCGCCGACGGACGGGTCGAAACCGTCGACCTCGGCCCAGACGCGCTGGACGAAACGGCTGGCGCCCTCGACCCCGCCGGGCGTCCATTGCACGTCGCGTTCGGGCGGGCTGTCGGACAGCACGAACAGGCGGCCGGCGTCGACCCCGTAGGCGTCGACGATCTCCTGCGGCGCGACCACGTTCTTCTTCGACTTCGACATCTTCTCGACGTCGCCGATCGACAGGGCGGCGCCCGTCGACAGGCGGGTGGCGACGCGCCGGCCGTCGACCGTCTCGATGCGCACGTCCGCGGGCTCGACCCAATTGGGCCGGCCGACCTCGTCGGTCCCGTCGAAATAGGTCTCGTGGACCACCATGCCCTGGGTGAAGAGGCCGGCGAACGGCTCCTTCACGCTCATCAGGCCGGCGTCCGACAGGGCGCGGCTGACGAAGCGGGCGTAGAGCAGGTGCAGCACGGCGTGCTCGACCCCGCCGATGTACTGGTCGACGGGCAGCCACTTGTCGGCGGCCGCCTTCGAGATCGGCTCCGCGGCCGTCGGATCGGCGAACCGGGCGAAGTACCAGCTGGAGTCGACAAAGGTGTCGAGCGTGTCCGTCTCTCGTGTCGCATCACCGTGACATGAGGGACATTTGACGTGCTTCCACGTCGGGTGGCGATCCAGCGGATTGCCCGGAACGTCGAAGGTCACGTCCTTCGGCAGCTCCACGGGCAGCTGGTCGGCCGGCACGGGGCCGCAGGACGGGCAGTGCACGATCGGGATCGGGCAGCCCCAGTAGCGCTGGCGGCTGACGCCCCAGTCGCGCAGGCGGTAGATGGTCGCGCCCTGACCCTGGCCGGCGGCCTCGATGCGCCGGATGGCCTCGGCCTTGGCCGCCTCGATGTCGAGGCCGTCGAGGAAGTCCGAGCGGAAGATCACGCCGGCGCCGGTGTAGGCCTCCTCGCCGACCGTGAAGTCCTCGCCGGCGCCCTCTGGCTTCACCACCGGCAGGATGGGCAGGCCGTACTTGCTGGCGAACTCGAAATCGCGCTGGTCGTGGGCCGGGCAGCCGAAGATCGCGCCGGTGCCGTACTCGGACAGGATGAAGTTGGCGATCCACACCGGCACCTCGGCGCCGGTGAACGGGTGACGCACCTTCAGCCCGGTGTCGAAGCCGATCTTTTCCGCCTGCTCGATGTCGGCCTGGCTGGCCCCGCCCTTGCGGCATTCGGCGACGAAGGCGGCGACGGCGGGGCTGGCCTCGGCCAGCGCCTTCGAGATCGGGTGGTCGGGCGCCAGGCCCATGAAGCTGGCCCCAAACAGGGTGTCGGGGCGGGTGGTGTAGATCTCCAGCCCGTCGGGCGCCGCGGCCGGGGCCTCGCCGGCCCAGGCCCAGGTCATCTGCAGGCCCCTGGAGCGGCCGATCCAGTTCTCCTGCATCAGCCGGACCTTGTCGGGCCAGCGGCCCTCCAGCTCCTTCAGCCCCTCGATCAGCTCGTCGGCGTAGTCGGTGATGCGCAGGAACCACTGGTTCAGCTTGCGCTTCTCGACCACCGCGCCCGAGCGCCAGCCGCGCCCGTCGACGACCTGCTCGTTGGCCAGCACGGTGTTGTCGACCGGGTCCCAGTTGACCACCGAGTCCTTGCGATAGACCAGGCCGCGCCTGAACAGTTCGAGGAACCAGGCCTGCTGCTTGCCGTAGTAGGCCGGGTCGCAGGTGGCGAACTCGCGCGACCAGTCCAGCGACAGGCCCAGCAGCTTCAGCTGGTCGCGCATGGCGGCGATGTTGGACCAGGTCCAGTCGCCCGGATGGACGCCGCGCTCGATGGCGGCGTTCTCGGCCGGCAGGCCGAACGCGTCCCAACCCATCGGATGCAGCACGTCGAAGCCCTGGGCCCGTTTCGAGCGGGCCACCACGTCGCCCATGACGTAATTGCGGGCGTGGCCCATGTGGATGTTCCCGGACGGGTAGGGGAACATCTCCAGCACGTAGTATTTCGGCCGGCCCGTCCCTTCGGTCGGGGTGCGGAAGGCGTCGGCGGCCGCCCAGCGGGCCTGCTGGCGGGGTTCGGCGGTCTTGGGCTCGTAGCGGGCCACGGCGGTCCTTGAGGCTGCTCCTTGAAGGGCGCGGCCTTGAAGGAGGCTGAATTTCGGGGAGGTCGGCTTAGCCGGCGCGCGAGAGGTTGAGCTGGCGCGCCTTGGTGAGGATGGCGTTCTCGAGGTCGGTCTCGGTCTGCGCCGCCACCGGGGCGCCGATCCAGGCGCCGGTCTCGTCGCGCACTTCCTTGGTCACCGTGACGTTCAGGGCGTCGGCGCGCAGGCGCGTGTCGAGGATGAACACCGTCGCCTTGAACCGCTCGTTGGGGGTGCGCGGGTCGGTGTACCAGTCGTAGTTGATGACCCCGCCCCACGGATCGGCGCTGGCCAGCGGCATGAAGCTGAGGGTGTCCAGGGTGGCGCGCCACAGGAAGGCGTTGACGCCGATGCCCGGCTGGTCGGCCGTCGCGGCCGGCCGCGCCCCGCCCATGCCCGGCAGGCCGCTGCATCCGCCCAGCATCAGACCGGAGGCGATCAGGGCGACCGCTGCGCCGCGTACCAGCACCATAGAGACTTCTCCATACGACCGTGGCCTGCGCCGGACCCTCCAGCGCGGACGCCGGCTCGCCCGAACGCGGGTCGGAACCGAAGTGAGGCTCTATAGCACGGCGAAAAGGGGCGATGACAAGGCGAAGGCGTGTCCCGGGTCGTCCTTGCCGTCTGCCGGGCGGCGGAATTCCGACCGTCGCCTCCGGGGGCGCGTGACGCTCGCGCCACAGGAGTCCGGAGAGTCGACGGGGAACCGGGAGCCAGCGCCGCCGTTCCGTTGACCGGGCTGACCGGCGGTGTCTACTTGCCGGACGAGGTCGGACGGGTTCGCCGTCCGGACGCGAAGGGCAGGACATGCGCACAGGCGCCGTCATCGCTGGACTGATCGCCGCGACGGCTCTCGCCGCCGGCGCCGGCGCGGCCGCCGCCCAGACCGCGCCGCGCAGCAGCGCCCCCGCCGTTTCCCTGACCGAGGCCCAGGCCGCCCGCGGCGCGCCCGCCGGCCAGACCCGTCTGCGCTTCACCGAGCGCGGCCGCTGGGGCCTCGACCTGAACCTCAACCAGCCGGTGGGCCGCGAAAGCAACCTCGGCGACGTCGAGGCGGGGGCCTATTACCGCGTCAATCCGCGCCTGCGCGTCGGGGCCACCGCCGGCCTCGCCGAGCCGGACCGTGACCCGGCCCGCGGGCCCCAGACCGACCAGCGCGCCGCCCCCCGCTTCCGCCTGGAATCGATCTTCCGCTTCTGACGGATCAGGCCGGGGCGAACGCTGCCCGGATCGAGCCCACCGCCGCCAGCCCGCACGCCCCCGAGCCGGCCAGCTCGCGCGCATTGGCGGCCGTGATCCCGCCCAGCGCATAGACCGGCCGCGCCGCCGTGGCGGCCAGTTCCTCGAACCGCGCCGGGCCCAGGGCGGGGCGGTCCGCCGAGCGTCCCCCGGCGGGGAACACCGGCGACAGGACGGAGGCGTGCAGGCCGGGGATCGGGCCCAGCGCTTCGGGCCCGTGCGCCGCGCCGGTGATCAGCCATGCCGGGTGCGCCCTGGCCAGGGC
>JAEYTA010000108.1 GCA_023434265.1 Pseudomonadota bacterium | reverse complement strand
GACGACCCTCGGCCGGCGAGGCCGGACGCGGCGCCTGCGGGGCGGCCGGAGCCTCGGGGCGCGGGCGCGCCACGTCGAAGCCCTGCGGGCGCTGATGTCCGCCCGGGGCGGCGCCCACGCGGCGCTTGGTCTCGACCACCACGGTCTTGGAGCGGCCGTGGCTGAAGCTCTGCCGGACGGTGCCGGTCGAAACCGATCCCGCCGTGCGCGGCTTCAGGCTCAGCGGCGCGCGCGGCCCCGTCGTCGGGGTCGGCTTGCCGTCGTTGGTCTTGTCGTTCTCGTCAGTCATCCGGTCGCTTTACTTTGACGGCGGGCGGTCCGCCGTCTCGTCACAAGGGTCGTCAAACACAAAAAGCCGTGCGGCGCTCCGCCCCCGCTCAGGGAGCAGAACCCCGCCCGTCTTGAAATCCATTCGGGGCTCCAGCCGCCTCCGCGCTCCATCCGGGCGGCGTCAACGGTCGAAATCCCGCCAGTCGTTCGACCTCGAAGGTCCAGCGATCGGCCCGCCCGCCCTCAAGCAGGACGGCGTGTATCGCATTTTCCAGCCCGAGGGCCAAACCCAATTCGTCCGCGCCGAAGGCGCCGCAGACTTTCGGCGGCCTCGGCTGGTGTTTCGCGAGGGCCAGCAGCTTGCCTCGCCCGTCGGCGGACCCGTCCGCCGCCTCGACCAGCCACGCCGCCCGTCCGGAGCGGATCGCGGCGGCCGCCTTTTCGAAGCCCGAGATAAGCACGCCCTCGCGCCGGGCAAGCCCCAGCTGCTCCAGACAGCGCCGGACGAGCAGGCTCTCGACCCGGTCGGCGAGGTCGCCGGCCGGCTTCAGCGGCGCCCTGGCGGCCCGCGCGAACAGGTTCTTCTTCGTCGCCGCCTCGACCGAGGCGCGGTCGGCGGCGACCCACAGGCCGCGGCCCGGCAGCTTGCGCGCCAGGTCGGGGGCGACCGAGCCGTCCGGGGCGGCCACGAAGCGGATCAGGCGGGATTCATCCATGACCTGGTGCGTCACCAGGTCCCGGCGCTCCCGCTCAGTCGTCGCGTCGCGAACTCCCATGGACGGCCCGGTCTCCCATCACGCGTCTTGGGGTTCGTCGGCGGCTTCGTCCGAAGCCTCCGCGTCGCCGTCGGTCGTCTCGTCCGCGCCCTCGCCCATGTCGGCGAAGACCGCGTCGGCGTCGTATTCGCCCTCGGCGTACTCTTCCTCGTACTCCGGCTCGGGCTCCGGCTGCGGCAGCTCCGAGGCGTCGATCCAGCCGGCCGCCACCCGGGCCTGCAGGATCAGCATCTCGGCCTCTTCCTGGGCCAGGTTGAAGCTTTCCAGCACGCCGGCCACCTTGACCCGCTCGCCGCCGCGCATCTCGTAGCCGCCGCGGATTTCGTCGGTGGCCAGGTCGGCCAGATCCTCGACGGTCTTCACCCCGCCCTCGCCCAGGGCCACGGCCATCGGCAGGGTCACGCCCGGCACCTCCAGCACGCCGTCCTCGACGCCCAGTTCCTTGCGCTTCGCGTCCTGCTCGGCGGCCTGGCGCTCGAGGAAGTCGCGGGCGCGGGCCTGCAGCTCCTCGGCAGTCTCCTCGTCGAAGCCCTCGATGTCCGAGATCTCGTACGGCTCGACCCAGGCCAGGTCCTCGACCGTGGCGAAGCCCTCGGTGACCAGCAGCTGGGCGATCACCTCGTCGACGTCCAGCGCCTCCTGGAACAGGGCGGTCCGCTCGGCGAACTCCTTCTGGCGGCGCTCCGAGTCCTGGGCCTCGGTGATGATGTCGATCTGCCAGCCGGTCAGCTGCGAGGCGAGGCGCACGTTCTGGCCGCGGCGGCCGATGGCCAGCGACAGCTGCTCGTCGGGCACCACCACCTCGACGCGGTCGGCCTCCTCGTCCAGCACCACCTTCGACACCTCGGCCGGGGCCAGGGCGTTGACGATGAAGGTCGGCTCGTCGGGGTTCCACTGGATGATGTCGATCTTCTCGCCCTGCAGCTCGGCGACCACCGCCTGCACGCGCGAGCCGCGCATGCCGACGCAGGCCCCGACCGGGTCGATCGAACTGTCGTTCGACAGCACCGCCATCTTGGCGCGCGAGCCCGGGTCGCGGGCGGCGGCGCGGATCTCGATGACGCCGTCGTAGACCTCGGGCACCTCCTGGGCGAACAGCTTGGCCATGAAGCCCGGATGGGCCCGGCTCAGCATGACCTGCGGGCCCTTGGCCTCCGGACGCACGTCGTAGATGTAGGTGCGGACGCGGTCGCCCACGTAGAACACCTCGCGCGGGATCGACTGGTCGCGGCGCATGATGCCTTCCCCACGGCCCAGGTCGACAATGGTGTTGCCGTATTCGAGGCGCTTGACCGTGCCGTTGACGATCTCGCCGACGCGGTCCTTGAACTCCTCGTACTGGTTGGCGCGCTCGGCCTCGCGGACCTTCCCGGTCACCACCTGGCGGGCCATCTGGGTCTGCACCCGGCCGAACTCGAACGGCGGCAGCTCCTCGACATACTCCTTGCCGACCACGGCCTCCGGATCGCGCTTCAGGGCATCCTTCAGCCGGACCATGGCGGAGTCGTTGAACTCCTCCAGCTCGTCCTCGGGCTGCCAGTCGTCCTCGACGATGGTGACGTGGCGGGTCAGGGCCAGCTCGCCGGTCTTCGGATCGATCTTGGCGCGGATGTCGTGGTGGGCGCCGTAGCGCGCCTTGGCCCCCTTCTGGATGGCCTCCTCGATCGCCTCGACGACGATTTCCTTGTCGATGTTCTTCTCGCGCGCGACCGCATCGGCGATCTGCAGCAGTTCGAGACGGTTCGCGGCGACACCGGTGACGGCCATGCCTCAGTCCTCAGTTTCTTCAGTCGGGTTGTTGTCGTTGCGGGCGGCGCGCTTCTCGGCGCCCGCCTTCAGCAGTTCGTCGGTCAGCACCAGCTTGGCGTCGGTCAGCCAGGCGAAGGGGATCAGGGCGGTGTCCGCCTCGCCCTCCAGGTCGACGGCGACGTTGTCGCCGTCGACGCCGGCCAGCACGCCCTTGAAGCGCTTGCGGCCCTCGATCATCCGGTCGGTCTCCAGCCGCGCCTCGTAGCCGTCGAACAGGTCGAAGTCCGACAGCCGGGTCAGCGGCCGGTCGATGCCGGGCGAGGATACCTCCAGCAGGTATTCGCCCGAGATCGGGTCGGCGGCGTCCAGCACCTCGGACACGGCGCGGCTCAGGCGGGCGCATTCCTCGACGGCGATGTCGTGGTCCGCGGCGCGCTCGGCCATGATCTGCAGCCGCCGGCGCTGGGTCCCGCCCATCAGCCGCACGCGCACGATCTCCAGCCCCTGGCTCTCGGCCACGGGCTCGATGAGCTCCAGCAGGGCGCGGTCTTCGGCGGTCTTGGCCTTCACGCGGCGATCCAAAAAAAAAAAGCGGCGGGCCGTCCGGCCGCCGCTTCAAACGGCGCCGTTAGGACGCCGGTCTAACGATGTGGGGCGGCATATAGCGTCCGCTGTCCCAGACGCCAATGACAAATTCAGAGTTTCTCCGTTGACAGCTTCTCCCTCTTAGTTTCTTAGTTGGACGAGAAGGAGAGACACATGGTCCAAGCTGATACGTCAGGGCTCCGGCAGGCCGCACGGATCGCCATCGAGTCCAAGGGGGCAGACGCCGTGTCTATTATCGGGCGCGGGAGACCGGAGAATACTTTCTTCCAGTTGTCGGGCGCCTACAACGGGTCCTGCGCCGTGCGGACGGCGAAACATGGATGGTTCGCCTTTCCTTGGAACAAGGACCACTGGGGCACACTAAGAGACTGTGACTTCGTTCTCGTGGCCACGGCCGATAACGAAGATCGGCCCAGCGCCATCGATGTGCATTTCTTCGAGGCGAGCGATCTCAGGAAGGCCTTCGACGAAGCCCGGGAAAGCAAGCTGGCCGCAGGCCTTAAGGTAAGTGACTGGACCGGGCTGTGGATCGCGCTTCATGACGACCCGGATGCACCTAGGCGCTCCGGTGCGGCGAAGCTCGCCAAATGGACGGTCCGCCAGCCCCTCAACGGGACCGAGGAACCTGCGCCTGTCGCCGTCACGGCGAGGCCTGCACCGACTGTCGGACTGAACATCGCCGAGGCCAAGAGACAACTAGCGGCACACTATGGAGTGGATGTCGCCGCTATCGAGATCGTGATCCGTGGGTAGGCCGACGATCTCGGCCTTGGCGGGAATCTTGGCCTTCGCGGCCCTGATCGCCCTCGGCGCCCGGCTCGCCGTGCCCATGGTTCCGGTGCCGATGACGATGCAGACCTTCGCGGTCCTGCTCGCCGGCGCCGTGCTCGGGCCATGGCGCGGGGCGGCCGCCGTGCTGCTCTACCTCGCCGCCGCCGCGGCCGGCCTGCCCGTGCTGTCCGACGGCGCCTCGGGCCTCGCCCCTTTCGCCGGCCCGACGGCGGGCTACCTGTTCGCCTTCCCGCTCGCCGCCGCCCTCGCCGGCTGGGCCTCCGCCTCCGGGCGGCTCGAGCGTCCGGTGCAGGGCTTCGCCCTCCTTTGCGCCGCCCACCTGCTGATCCTCGCCCTCGGAACCGCCTGGCTGGCGACGCGCATCGGCCCCGCCGCCGCCCTCTCCGCCGGCTTCACGCCCTTCCTGATCGGCGCCGCGGTCAAGTCCGCGCTGGTCCTGCTCGCCGACCGGCCCCTGCGCCGTCTGAAGCTCTAGCCCGCGTCGACCGCCGCGAAGGCCCGCACCGGAAACGTCCCGAACCCCTTCACCTTCGGCGGCGCCGCGAAGAAGCGGAACGGCCCGTCCGGCAGCTCGTCCAGCCCGCGCATGTGCTCGACGATCAGCACCCCGGCGCCCAGCAGGGTCGAATGCACCGGCCGCGTCCGCCCCGTCGTGTCGTCGATATTGTGCGAGTCGATCCCCACCAGCCACGCCCCGCCCGCGACCAGCCGCCGGGCGGCCGCTTCGGTCAGGAAGGGATGGCCCTCGTAATAGCCCTCTGTCCGCCAGTGACGGCTCCAGCCGGTGTGCACCAGCACCGCCTTGCCGGCCACGTCCAGTCCCTCGAAGGCGTCGGCGTCGATGGCCTGCCGCGCGCCGGTCCGCACCACCAGGCCCGGCAGCTCCACCAGCCGCTCCAGCCCGACCTGCGACAGGTCCTCGCCGTCGGCGTAGCGGTGAAACGGCGTGTCCAGATAGGTGCCGGTGTTGCCGACCATCTCGATCCGGCCGATCTGGAACTCGGTCCCCGCCTCGTAATGCGCCCGCGAGGCCTCGCGGCTCAGGTAATCGCAGACATGCGGCGCCGGCAGCCCCTTGTAGGTGACCATCCCGTCCTCGATCACATGGCTGAGATCGACCAGCCTCATGCGCGCACGAACTCCAGGAAGACCGGCGGCGTATCGCCCAGCTTCTTCTCCTCGTAGCGGGTCACCACATGATCCGGCGGCGCCACGCGCCAGTCGTCGGCCTCTTCCGCCTGCCAGACCAGCCCCGGCGTGCGCTCGAACCGCTCCAGCGCCCAGTCGGCGTAGTCCTTCCAGTCGGTCACGAAACGCAGTCGCCCGCCCGGCTTCAGCAGCCGCGCGATCTCCGCCGCCGTCTCGTCCTGCACCAGCCGCCGCTTGTTGTGCCGCGCCTTGGGCCACGGGTCCGGAAACAGGATCATCACCCGGTCCAGCGAGGCGTCGGGCAGGGCCTTCATGATGTCGCGGGCGTCGCCGGCGTGCAGGCGCACGTTCTTCAGCCCGCGCTCGTCGATGTGCCGCAGCGCCGAGCCAACCCCGTTCAGGAACGGCTCGCAGCCGATCATCAGGGCGTCGGGGTGACGGCTCGCCTGTTCGGCCAGATGCTCGCCGCCGCCGAAGCCGATCTCCAGCCACACCTCGGTCGCCCCTGGCATGAGCGCGGCCGGGTCGATCGGCCCCGCCGACGGATCAGGCACGGCGATGGTCGGCAGCAGGGTGTCGAACAGCGCCGCCTGCCGGGGCTTCAGTGTCCGCGACTTGATGCGGCCGAACGAGCGGAGCGGGCCCCAGGTCGGGGCGTCGGAGGGCGATGACATGCGGCGGCGTTTAGAGGGTCGAGGGTCGAGGGTCGAGGGTCGGGGACAAGCTGAGACAATGCGGCCGCCTGCCCGGCGGTCTGACTGTGACCTCGGCGGCCTGCGCGAAACCCCCTCGACCCTCGACCCTCGACCCTTCTTCAGGCCAGCGCCCGCAGCTTCTCCACCAGATCCGTCCGCTCCCAGCTGAAGCCGCCGTCCGCTTCCGGCGCGCGGCCGAAGTGGCCGTAGGCCGCGGTGCGGCGGTAGATCGGCTTGTTCAGGCCCAGGTGCTCGCGGATCGCCCGCGGGCTGGCCCCCCCGATCAGCTTCGGCAGCTCGGCCTCGAGAACCGCCTCCTCGACCTTGCCCGTGCCGTGCAGGTCGACATGGACCGACAGCGGCTTCGACACGCCGATGGCGTAGCTGATCTGGATGGTGCAGCGCTCGGCCAAGCCGGCGGCGACCACGTTCTTGGCCAGGTAGCGGCAAGCGTAGGCGGCCGAGCGGTCGACCTTGGTCGGGTCCTTGCCCGAGAAGGCGCCGCCGCCGTGCGGGGCCGCCCCGCCGTAGGTGTCGACGATGATCTTGCGCCCGGTCAGGCCGGCGTCGCCGTCCGGCCCGCCGATCTCGAACGCCCCGGTCGGGTTGATGTGCCACTCGGTCTCGTTGGTGATGAAGCCCTCGGGCAGCACCTCGCGCACGTAGGGCTTCACGATGGCCGCGACCTGGTCCTGGCTCAGCCCGGCCTTGTGCTGGGTCGAGACCACGATCGAGGCGGCGCGCACCGGGCGACCGTTCTCGTAATAGAGCGTCACCTGGCTCTTGGCGTCGGGCTCCAGCCCCGGCTCGCGTCCGGCGTGCCGGGCCTCGGCCAGTTTGCGCAGGATGTTGTGACTGTACTGCAGGGTGGCCGGCATCAGCTCCGGCGTCTCGTTCGAGGCGTAGCCGAACATGATGCCCTGGTCGCCGGCGCCCTCGTCCTTCCCCTCGCGCGCGTCGACGCCCTGGGCGATGTGGGCCGACTGGCCGTGCAGATGGTTCTCGAACACCAGCGTCTCGTGGTGGAAGCCGGTCTGCTCGTAGCCGATGTCCCGGACGACCTGCCGGGCGACCGGTTCAAGGTTGTCCAGGATGGCCTGGGTGAAAGCCTCGTTGTGCGCCTCCCACGCCTTCCGTTCCGCAACCGGATCATGGGGGTTGTTCGGGTCGCGGGCGCGGACCTCGCCGGCGAGGATCACCCGGTTGGTGGTGGTCATGGTCTCGCAGGCCACCCGGGCCTCGGGGTCCTTGGACAGGAACAGGTCGACGACGGCGTCCGAGATCTGGTCGGCGACCTTGTCCGGATGGCCCTCCGACACGCTTTCCGAGGTGAAGAGGAAGGAGGATCGGGACAAGGCGGGCTCCTGGAGGCCGGGGCGGCCGTCAGAGATATAAAGCGATCCTTATATGTTCAAGGCTTCTTCCACGGGCGCCAGCGCGCGCCGGCGCTGACCGGCGCCTCGCCGGCCAGCCAGCGCTCGCCGACGCCGGCCAGCAGGGTCAGCCCCATCAATATGCCCAGGCCGATCCGCGCCGAGATGTCGGCGTACCGGCTCATCGTCGGGTCCGCGAAGGCGGCCACGTGCACCAGCACGGTCAGCGCCATCACCCCGGTCATGGCCAGCGGCCACCAGCGCCGGCCGGTCGCGGCCATCCAGCCGAACACCAGGGTGGTCGCGACGTCGAAGGCGGCGTCGAAGACGTGCACGTTCCACAGCCGCCATGGATGCCCGATGAAGGACAGGCCGAACACGAGGATGAGGATGGTCGCGCCGAAGCGCTCCGGGTGCCCGCCCTTCAGCCAAGCGAGCGACACGGCGACCAGCAGGACCAGATAGTAGGCGGCCAGAAATGGCGGGATCGGGGTCTCTCCCTCGTCGTCCGCGGGCGGAACGGTCAGCCGGTCGCGGCCGGCGGCGGAGCCTGGGTGGCGCGCCCGATCTCGCTGGCCTGATCGACATAGGCCAGGACGAGGTCGGCCACCGCCTTCAGCAGCACGGCGACCACCACGATCACGACCAGCAGGATCAGGAGCCGGAGGCCGGGACCGCCGGGCGGGGGTCGATAGCCGAGCCGCCCTCCCGCGCGCCCATCTGGGCCATCACCCAGCCCGCGCTCAGCACCTGCTGCAGCAGCTCCTGCGGGGTCACCCGCCGCGCGTCCTCGGCCAGCCCCCGCAAGAGGTGCGCGCGCACCGGATCGTGGGCGCCCGGCGGGCTGAACACGTCCAGCGCCGCCTCGAGGTCCTCCCACGTCCAGTGCGGGAGCGGCGTGTCTGCCATCTTCATCATCGGCCTCCCTGACTGAGGCGGGAGATGACGCCCCGGCGGTCGGGTCGGCTATGGGGTCTTTCGTAGCCCCTGGTACGTTTCGTTCCAGCAGCGCCAGCGCCGCCTTGCGCCGGTTGACCCCCAGCCGGCGACAGGCCTCGTGCACGTGCTTCTTGACCGTGGCCTCGGACAGGCCGAGCCGCGCGGCGATCTCCTTGTCGGTCAGGAAGGCCGTCAGCCTGAGACACTCTTCCTGGCGCGCACTGGGCCGCGGCGGCATCGACACCCTCACAAGTTGCCGAAACCTGCCTATGGCGCGCGAGGCGACTCGTCCAGCGCCGCGGCCGTTCCGGAAGGCGGGGGGCAGGAAAGGTGGTGCCGCTTGCGTGACTCGAACACGCGACCCCCTCATTACGAATTTTACTCCGAGCACGGCGAAAAGCTGTTAGATTTCTGCCAACAAGCGCAAATCAAGCCCCCTCGGGCCGCCCCTTCCCAGCCACTTCCCAAACCGCGGAGATCGGGCCGCAAGAACACCTCCTGCGGAAGGCGCTTTCGTCCAATGCGCACCTCGGAGGTCACCCCGGCTATACCGACTGGCGCCTACTTGGAAGCCTGCAAGCGACGGGGCGAAAACCGTGGGTCCGCCCGAGGCGCGAGGGGCGCTGATGGCCGCTCTGGCGGAGCCGATCCGACGCCGGAGCGCAGAGGAAAGTCGCACGGGTGATTGATGCAACCCGAAAAAAAAGAGGCCACCCCGCGCACTGGCCGAAGCTAGCGCGCGGGGCGGACCAAGGATGGATCAGTCGGCCTGTTTGGCAGCGCCTCGCTCAACAGCGTCCAAGAGGGCCTGTTGAGATAGATGGCTGTAACGGGCGGTCGATGCGACGTTCGCGTGGCCGAGCACCTTGCCGACCGCATAAAGGTCAACCCCAGCGGCAACGAGAAACGACGCACAAGAGTGCCGCAGATCGTGGATGCGCAGGTTGGGGAGTTTGGCCACCTTGATGGCCTCGGCCCAGCCCGTCTTGAGAGTCGTGAAAGGCTTCAGCGTCGCCGGGTTGGGTACGAGATACGGACAGCCGCTGAAGCGGGGCAACTTGGCGATGATCTCCAGGGCAGGCGTTGACAGCGGGACGTAGCGCGAGCGTCCAGTCTTACTCGTGGGAATGAAGAGTTGCCGGCGCTCCAGATCCACAGCGTCCCACTTGGAGTCCAGAATTTCCCGCATCCGCGCACCGGTTTGGAGAAGCAGGCCCACGATGTGCTGGAGTTGTGGATTCCGGGAGGCCGCCACCGCAGTCATCAAGCGCGAGACCTCCTCCTTCGTGAGGAAACGCTGACGGGCATTGTTCAGCGGCTTGCGGGGCAACCGTGTCGGATTCCGCTCGCAGCCCGGGATGTCCTCCTGTGATGCCAGAGAATAAGCGCGGCCCATCAGAATGCGCAGCTTCTCGACGCTGGCTGCGGAGAGCCCGGCGACTCGCTTGTCAGCCAGCCACTGCGCCACCGCTCCCCGGGTGATCTCGTTGACCCGCGTCTTCGACCATTTCGGAGAGATATGGACACGGTAGCAAGACTCGACGTCGTCGTACGATTTCAGGTGCAACTTCGCATATGCGAGGTGCTGTTCCGCGATCTCAGAGAACAGGGGCACCGCCTTGGCTTGGGCCTTTCTGGCACTCGGGTCGCCGCCGAGTACGACCTCCGACCGCAGCTGTTGGGCTTTCTTCCGCACCTGCGCGCAAGAGGCGTCCCGTTCACAACAGATTTTCAGTTGGCGCTGCCGACCGGCTACCGAGTGTCGGAGGTAGTACGTCCCGTGCCCACTTGCCCGGCGCTCGAACGTGAACCCCGGGATGAGGGTGTCAAAAACTTCGACCTTCGCCTTGCCCGGCGGGCACTCGAGTGTGTCGATGAAGGCCTGCGTGAGATGAGCCTTAGGCATAGGTAGTCTCCTTGCATGTCTGGGTGATCGGCGCACGAGCGCCGTCGGGCCGCCGGGAGGCGGTCGGTGGGGTGGGGGTGGTCGGGAGCGGGGCGGGCCCGCGGTGCCCCCAGCTCGGGCCAGAGAGGCCAGGCGCTAGGGGCGGGGATGGTCGGAGCTTGGGAGACCCCAAGCGGGCTCAGGCGGGCCGCATTTGGCGGCTTCCTGGAGGATCGCCGGCAGCCGCAGATTCTCAGTTTTTCAGTTTCCCGACGGGTGCCGGGCCCACGAGGCGTCGGACACGCTGAAAAGCTGCGAAACTGAAAAACTGCGAAGCTGCCGGATCAGGCCTTCGGAATCAGGACGAACTGCCGGACACCGCGAGGACCCGTGTCGAAGGTCCAGTAGTGTTCTCCGACGGTCGTCCCCGTGTACCGCTCCAGCACTGCAAGCGCCGAACGTTGAGAGACGCTGCACGCTCGGGCTGCGGCCTTCGCGAGTGCCATCTTGCCGCCGCTGAACCCATCATCGATGAGCTCTGAGATGGCCATCGCGACGCGGTAGCCACCGGCTTCCTCGTCTTCGGTCCTGTAGTGGTCCAGCTCAGATGGATCGACAGGGTGCACCGATGCCAACTTCGCTTCGTAGCTGATGCCGGATTCGCCGGAATAGGCGTAGACGACGGCATCCGGGGCATCTGCCCGCCTCTTCTCCATTTTGAACCGAACCACGCTTTCGCTCACGCCGGCTTTGGCTTCGAGCAGCTGGGCGATGTAGACCGCGTCGAAGTCCTCCAGGATGTCGGTGGTGCCTTGGTACTGTGGCGTGCCATCGGCCTTTGGGGTCTTCCTCGTGTGCCCCAGCGCGATGATGGTGCCTCCAGCCATTACGTACTGCCGACACACTTGGGCGAACGCGCTGTTCTGCTTCTTGTCCATCGGATCGGTGAACTTCTTCAGCGTGTCGATGAGGATCAGAGTGCCTCGCGCCGACCCCTCCTCGATGGCCAGAAGCATCATCTCCACGAGGTGCGCGATCTTCAAAGCCTTGCGGCCGGGGGCCAGCATGTGTGCGCCCACGTCCTGCAGGAGCCGGACTTTGACCGCCAAACCCCGGCTGCCGTCATCGGCGTTGACGTAGAACACGCGGTTCGGATCGATGCGGCCTTGTTCGATTGCGCCAAGCAGCAGGTGCAGGAGGATCAACGTCTTGCCCGTATTTGGCGGGGCGTAGATCATGGTGGCTTGGCCATCGAACACGAAGTCCCCGAGCAGAGGCTTCGTGTCCGCCGCGCCCGCCTCAAGTTCGTCTGCATGGCCTCGCAGGCTGAACTGAAGAAGAGGATGAGCGAGAGGCTCTGGCGTGATCCGTGGCGGATCAGATGATTGACTAGTGGGCCTGAGGGGTTCGGTCGAGGCCGGCGGTTCGTACTCTCGTTCCTCCTTTGCTGGCGGGGTTAGGTTGGGTGGGATTAGTTGTCGGGGATCGATCATGCGTTCCTCGCATCGGTGTCCCTTCCACGGGGCGTGAATAGGGTTAAGTGAACGGGATTGGACGCGCTTAGAAAAGCGTGCCTTGTCCGTGTGTTAGTGTTGAGCTTTGGGGGAGCAGTGGGGGTGCTCTCGAATGATCGAGAGTCGCCCCCGGGTAGCCAGTCCCGCTACCGAATGCGGGGTCGATGAGGTGATATCGGGGGCATTCGCCGACGTCCCGCCAGCACCAACGCTAGGGCAACAACGGTAACGCCGACGATGCAAGCGAGTGGCTTGGCCACGGCGACACATGAAAGTGCGCAGGTAGCCAAGAACAAGAGCGTGTCCCTCGGTCGCCTCACGAACGAGTAAATGAGTCCGAGCATCAGCGCTGCGGCCAGCGCCAGCACCACCGCCCTAAAGATCGCCAGGACAACACACAGAGCGAGGAGGCCGACGACCTTGCTCATCGGTCGCTCCCCGCCCCGTCTCGCCAGAAGTGCGAGAGACACAGGGAGTGGACGCCCAGTTCGGTGCCGGGGCCATTCTCCACGAAGACGCGGGTCAGCGCCTCGCCATGGGCCCCATAGCTAATCTCGAACCAAAGGCCGTGGTCCTCGATCCAGTCGTAGGTGGGCTTCCCGGCGAGATCGCCCGTGATGGGAAAGCCGAGGGCGGTGTCGACCACGTCCGGGGTGTCTCCACCCTGGACAACGACAAGCCTGAAGCCCGTTCCGATGGGGCGGCCTTGCTCGACATGGAGCTGCCAAGCGCGGAGGCCGATGAGGGCGCGGAGGTCGAGATCGAGTGCGGTGTCAGAAAGTGCGCGCGCCACAGAAGCGCGGTCGGTTAGCGAAAGCATGATGGGGATCCCTTCGGGCATGAAAAAAGCCCTCGCGGCGGTGCCGGGAGAGCTCGGGGTCGGATGGGTCTAGGTCTGCCTCAGGCGGTCGTCTGGGGACGATCCGCGACGCCGAGACAGTTGAAGCGCAGCGTGTCGTTGATGCCGGGATGGTCCGGCACAAAGACCAGCATCCCGAAGTCGTCGGTGAGGACGTAGCAGAGCTCGAACCATGAGCCGTGGTCGTTCATCCACTCCCAGCCGGGCTGTTCGGCTTGGTCCCAGCAGATCGGGTAGCCGACGGCCTCGTGGATGACTTCGGGAGGATCGCCGGGCTGCACCACGACGATCTGGAGGGTCTCGCCCAGGGGGCGACGGCGGTCGGTGTCCACCTGCCAGACGCGGAGGCCGATGAGGGCGCGCAAGGACGGGTCGAGGGTGGGGTCGGTAAGGGCGGCGGTGACCGCGTCGCGGTCGGTGAGTGACAGCATGGGGGTTCCTTTCAGGACATGAAAAAACCCCCGCGACGATGGTCGCGAGGGCAAGGGGTCGAGCAGAGGGGGGGAGGTGCTGGTGGGAGGGCCAGTGATCGGGCGGAAACTCGTTAAGCTGCTTGGCCTTAGCCGCGCCCAGTCGCACGTGCTGCAGACGTCAGGAGGCGCAGGCCGCGCGGATGTTGGTGGGGTCGCGGCACATGCATGTATTCAGATAAGATACCGAACGCGGCGCAACTCAAGCGGGGTCAGTTTGGGCTCGCTCCAGCGCCGCGCGCCCCTCTGTCATACTCGCCGAACGGCGAAGTCCTCGCCCCAGACAAGCCCGGCAAGCTCCGCGGCTTGGCGCAGGACCCCGCGCGCCTCTGATGCCTTGTTGTTGGTGGCGACGTACCATCCGGACTTCAGCTGGGCGGAATGGGATTCGGGATGCGCGACGTCGTAGAGCGCTGCCCGCGTCTTCGCCACCGGGCGCTTGCTCTGCTTCTTGCGAGCCGTAAGCTTTTCCATCGTCCCCGGCCGGGCCGCCTCGATCAAGTCGAGGCCGTGAATGAGCATCTGGGTAGCCGAACCGAGGCGGTAGACGGCGTCGACGGTCTCAATCTCATAGACTTGCCCTACCCGTTTGGCCTCGTGGAGGAGCGAAATGTGACGCTTCGGCGCCGTCGGATTTGCTACTGTTTCTTCAAACTCGCCGGAAAGCGCGACAGCCTTCTCGGAGGCAAAGTCGAACGTCACCACTGCGGACGGGAAAACCCCGGCGACAAGTCCATGTACTGGATCAAGCCAAACCTGAGGTCCAAAGGAGCGTGCATTCTCCTCAAAAACTCTGGCCAATGCCTCAGCTCGTGCGATGATCGCCATGCTCAAAAGCTCCTCTTAGCGATTATAACTCCTTATAAGGACCTTAAGTGACGTGCGTCAAGCAGGAGAGCTTGCGCGTAGGATGGCCTCGATCGTTCAGTCGACAGCAGACGACTGCCGGCACCTGACATACCGCTGCTCGCGCCTATCCAGCCGGAGCGGGGAATCTCTCCCCACCCGCAGTGCGCCTAGGCCGAAAAGCGTTTGATGCGGAGATCCGCCCCGCCAAGCTTGATCAAAAAAGCTTGGTCTTCGCGCGAAATCTCGACATCGCCGTAGTGCATTTCGCGGTGGTGGTTGGCGCAGAGGATCATTATGTTGCTGGAGGCGAGGGAGCCAATCTCCAGCTGGGACACCGGGGTCGCGTGGTGAGCCTCGACATAAGGTTCACCATTGGTCTTCAGGAAGCCGATCGGATTCAGTCCGAGAGCTTCACATAGCTGGCACTTGAAGCTGTTGGCTCTCTTCAGCTTTGCTCCTATCGATCCCCGTTCTATAGACTGGCTAACGCGTTCACGCACCTCCGGCTTTCGGTCGAGAAGTTTCTTCTCGATCTCTATGAGCCGGAGCGCATCTGGCGAACCTGCCGCTGGCGATTGCGCCCATACCACTTCGGAAGCGGCCAGAGATTCCGCCCACGTCCGAACTCGGGCTTCGTGCGCCAACAGTTCCTTGCGCCAAGGAATGGCGGCTTGGCCAGGCAGGGTGCGCGTATTCAGCCTGATCCGATCGAGGATGTCCTCTGTCCAGGCGAAGGTCTGAGCGCTCTGCCTCATCGTTGCGACAGGGAAGACCCAGCTACGCCCCTCCGTCGCCCAGCCCCTAGCAAAGTGCTCGATGGCGCACAGTCCCAGCGGCGGAACGCAGGCCATGTAGCAACCGAAGTCGATCCTAGACTGCATGTTGCCGAGGTGCCGGCCATGCCGCGTCAAGTCACTGAAGCCGAGGGCTGCGCCAAGTTCGGCGTTCGTGTAGCCATTGAGGCGGCCTCCGTGGCTTTGAGCTCGCTCCCCTAGCCAGTCGATAAGCTTTTCGGTCCTCTGCTGGGTCACTGTCCCCAAGTCAGCGGGCGGCTTGGCAAGGTCGTTCGGCAGACCGAGCGTTCGCTTGGCATACCAGAGTGCTCGCGCCGAGAACTCCTCAGGATGATCGACGATGATTTGCTCGAAGGACAGGTCGCGCAGGTCGGCCTCGTCAAGGACCTCGAACCCTTGCGTGACTCTCGACCGCCCGACGGTGACCTCGGCGGCGTCGATGAGACCTCGATTGGCGATTAGCTGAAAGGTGCGCGCGGCGCCCTTGCCGTCCCGCTTCTGCAGGGCGACGTAGCGCCCGATGGCGTTGAGAATTCGCTCCTCGGCGGGGCTGAGCCCCTCCAGATCCAATCCCGTCTTCTCCGCCACCATCGCGCGCCCGAAATCGGCAAATCGGCCTTCGATGGCGGCGCGGATTTCAGGCGTCTCCGCTCGCAGCCTTCGAACGTTGTTCTCGACCGAAATCAGATCGTCGAGCGTTCGAACGTTGCGGATTGTAATGAGGGGGTCCTGGGCCATCGGCAGCTATGCGGTCTTGGCCTCGACGAAATCGAAAATTGGCCGAAAGACTTCGAATGCTTCAGGCGGCAGATTTGACACCACGTCTTGCGCGAACTGCACCTTGTCACCCAGGAACCTGATGCAAGCGTCACGTTCGGCTGGGTCTGGCTCGAAGCGGTCTGCCAATTCCGGAACGTCCCGGAACATCAGTTCGATTGAAAGTCGGGATTTGTCGCCAAAATGCCCGCTGCCGTCGGCCTTCAAAACTTGGCCGCGCACGCTCAGCTGGTCGGGCACGGGCAGCAGAAGGGCGTAGGCCTCCCGGCCGCCTAGCTTTTTCGCCAAGCAACGCGCCGGATCGACCTCGACATCAGCGCCTAGCTGACTCCAGTCCTGGTAGGCTTCGTCGAAATCAAACAGCGCGAAGAACTTGCGGCCCGGATGCGATTCAAAAAGGTGAGCGTTCGAAAAGAGATTGCGGAGGAAGCTCCTGCCATAGCCATGCTCGATTGCGAAGCGGCGCTCGGTGTTCGGGTTCAGCTTGTCCCAGGCGGTGCGCAGGATGACCGCATCCGAGAGCCCCTCGGTGAAAAGGACCGGACCATCACTCTGCAACACTATCTGATCGATGCTGAGCGTCGCTTCCTGCTCAGAGAATGTGATCAGGCCGGCCGACAGAGACCTGACCAGATCGCCTTTCTGGTTCTCAACCGCCTCAACGCCGCTGGCCCCCATCGAGAACAATCGCAGTCGCCCGTTCGACTTCCCTGCCACCGTAGACGCGCTGTGGCTGGTCAGCAGGATGTGATTGGTCCGCGCCGCTTGTTCCGAAATCGCGTTGACCTGCTGCAGGAACTCGAACTGCCATTCCGGGTGGAGGAAAGCGTCGGGCTCGTCCAGCAACGCCACGCAGTTCAGGTGCTTGAAAAGCTCCGCGACGGCGAACAGGTAGACTGACTGAAACTGTCCGTCGCTGAAGAGGTCGAGGCCCGACACTTCGAGGCCTTCGAGGGTGAGCGGTAGCTGGATGTCGTTCAACATGCCCAGGACGCGGAGCGCGTCGAGGGATCGGAACAGCACGACGCCGCTTTCGTCGCCTAGCGCCACGCGCAGGCGATCGATGTTGCACGTGAGCCGGTAGACGCCGGCGTCACGGTCGTAGAGCTGTCCCGGCGTGAACTCGCCCTCGATACTGTCGAGCAGGTTCTGGAGGAAGGTCCTCGCATAGCCCTTCAAGCCCCAGAAGATCTGCTCCGGATCGATGGGGTCGTGATCGTCGCGCGGCGCGAAGTCGGGCCTGGCGATGATGACATCGATCGTGCGCCGACAGTGCAGAATTCCGAGCTTCCGGCAAAGGATTTGGCGCGCCACCGAGGCTTCGGGGAGCAGAAGCATCGTTACGATAAGCAGCTTCTTGCAGGCAGGCCCAATGCCGACGATGCGTGGGGTGATCGGCCCAGCCGCCCTTTGAAGGCTATCTCGAAAGTCCCGCTCGTAGCGCCGCACGAGGCTGGAGACCTTCTCGTTCTGGCCCGAATAGTAAACCAGAAGGTGGTCAGGGGACGGGGTCCGGCCGATTGTCTGACGCCCGACAGCGCCGTCGACGGAGAAGTCGCGGTCCCGCCACGCGAGATGGACCTGCTGACCGTTGATCTCGTAACGAAGTTCGTAGTCGAAATCCGGCCCTTCGCTCCCGGCCCGGGAGAAGCCGATGTGATGGAAAATCTCGATCAACGCTTCGAGGAAGTTGGATTTTCCCGATCCGTTCTTGCCGACGAAAATGTCGATGAAGCCATCGCCCTCGAAGGTGATCGAGAAGTCGCGGAGGTTCTTGTAGCGGCTGATCCAGACCGAGCGGAGGCGCATCAGGCGGCGGCGCGTTCGACGATGGCGGCGGCGAGCCGTCTGCGGGATTCTGCGGCATCAGCCAGTCCTGCCTTCAGGGCCTCACACACCGAAAAAAGCTCGTCGACCTTAGCCACGATGCGTTGCTGTTCAGCGAATGGGGGAACTGGCACAGGAAGGTCACGCAAAACTCCCAGATTAAGCCCCTTGTAGGCAATTCCGCGAAGATTTTCTTGGATGTGTCCCCAAAAATACGAAGACATCATAAGATAAACGACGAATTGACTGGAAATCTCACAAGATATAGGGATTACCGCAACCTCTCGCGCTACATTATACCCACGCAAATCCTGATTAACCACCGACACGCCGCCAAGCGTCCCGCGAATGTTTATGACAACTTCACCGCCCTCGAGGCGGGTGCGGGCGTACTCTGACTCGATGTCTTCTGACACCTTACGCACACCCGATAGGTCCACGAAACCCGGCTTAACGTCACTACACCGTAGTGTAGGCACGCCTCCGCTCGAGGGCTCGGGCCCCAGCTTGATCACGCCGTAGGATATTTCGCGATTGGGGTTGAGCAGCTCTTGGACGACTGCCCATTCCCACCCACTGGGTGCCTCAAATGCAGCTCTTCCTCCCTTGCGGAGCTGCCCCCGGGGCCGCTTTTGGTTTCCCACTCGTTGGAGGAGTTTGCGTGCCGGCTCGTCGTTCGCACTCTGGCCCACGATCAGACCGCGAACTGCGAGGTCGAGAATTGTCTGCCTCATCGAATCTAAGCTGCTTTCGGTAGAAAACAGCGTGTCGAAGTGAGCTTGCAGCCGCGCCCATTGACGCGTGAGGTCAGTGGTGTCGCTCGCGTTTACGAGCGTGGCGAGCAAGGTCTCGACGAGGACCTGATGCGCCTCCAGCGCTGAAGCGCTCTGGGCCTCAAGAGCATCACAGAGCGCCATGAGCTCATCGACCTTAGCGATGATACGCCGCTGTTCGGCGAGAGGTGGGAGAGGGAATGGCAGCGCCAAGAACTTGGCGCGAGAAATCCCGCCGATAATCCCCGTCATCTCCTTCGAAAAACACTCGAAAAAGAAATCAGAAAGATACGTGTACAGTACGAATCTTGGCTCAATCTGCGACCAAGGCTCGTTGGCGATCAATTTGTTGCCGAACGAAACTTCGCGGTCGCTGACCGCCATTTTTCGACCTGCACTACCACCTTCGGCACAGATGAAGACGGAGTGAGGCCTGGCGACGGAAAAGCGATGGTCGTCTAATGACACGACGAGGCCATTGTCATAGTTCATCGGCTCGAGTCCGTAGCCGACATCTTTCGTAGCAATGAAGGGACGGCCATCTTCGTTCTTCTCAAGTTCAGATCTAAGCGCCGCGCTTATACTGTTACCCGCGAAGATGTTCCCCGTCTTCCAAAGCGGTATCCAAGTCCAGCCACTCGGAACATCAAAGGGCTCCCTGCTGGGCCTCGACGGGCCCTGAGAACCTTTGATTTCGCCGGATTTGATGCGTTGCAGACGTTCGGCAGTCAGTTTGGAAAGTAGAACGGTCGCTGGTTCATCAGCCGCATCCTGCGGCACCAGCTTGCCTCGCATTGCAAGGTCAAGGATCAGCGCTCGTAGCTGTTCGATGCCATACAAGCTCTGTTTCTTGCCCCGACCGCGCCCAGGACTGGACTTGCGCTCCGTGGCGCTGATCCAGACATCAAATGTATCGTTGACCAAAGCGGCAACATCCGTGCTCATGCCCGCCCCCCGAGTGCGTCGCCAAGGATTGTCTTCAGCTGGTCGCGGATGGACTGGATGGCGTCTTGCTGGCGGCCATAGGTTTCCAAGAGCTCGTCCGGATCGTGGCTGACGGCGTCCGACGTGTGCGGGTTCTTGCAATCGAGATTGTAGCCGCGCGCCACGACCTCTTCAGCGCTGATACTCCAGGCCTGAGAGGTCGGCTTGCGCGCGCGGAAGCCATCGGCCTCATCACCCCACCAAGCCTGCTCGGCCTCGAACTCCTCGAAGCGTATCGGCTTGGTCTTGTTGTAGCTCGTGACACCCTCCGGGTAGGGATGCTCGTAAAACCAGACGTCCTTGGTCGGCGTGCCCTTGGTGAAGAACAGGATGTTGGTCTTGATGCCGGTGTAAGGAGCAAAGACTTGGTTGGGCAGGCGGACGATGGTGTGGAGGTTGCACTCCTCGATCAGGCTCTGCTTGAGTGTGGTCTTAACCCCTTCGCCGAACAGGAAGCCATCGGGAAGAACCACCGCCGCGCGGCCGCCCGCTTTTAGCAGCTTGATGATTAGCGCCATAAACAGGTCCGCCGTCTCCCGCGTACGCAGGGTGGCGGGGAAGTTGTTCTCGATGCCGTCCTGCTCCATGCCGCCGAAGGGCGGGTTGGTGGCGATGACCGGAACGCGGTCCCGCTCCCCGTACTCGCGATACGGTTTCTCCAACGTGTTCCCATGGACGATATCCGACGGCGTATCGATGCCGTGCAGAATCATGTTCGTGATGCACAGCAGGTGCGGCAGCGCCTTCTTCTCGACGCCCCGGATCGTCGACTGAAGCAGGACTTCGTCGTCTTGGGTCCGGACTGACTTGCGCTTGTGGTCGATAGCGCAGGCAAGGAAACCGCCTGTTCCACATGCGGGATCGAGGACAACCTCATCCAGCCGGGGGTTGAGCCGATCGATGATGAAGCGGGTAAGCGCCCGCGGCGTATAGAACTCGCCCGCGTTTCCCGCGCTCTGCAGGTCTCTGAGGATCTGTTCGTATATAGCCCCGAACGTGTGTCGATCTTCGGTGTTGTTGAAGTCTATCTCGTTGATCTTGTTGATGACCTGCCGCATCAACGTGCCGGACTTCATGAAGTTGTTGGCGTCCTCGAAGACACTGCGCACAATCTGCGCACGCTTGCCGACATCGCCGATCGTCGGCAGATCGCCCTTCAGCCGCGGGAAGAGTTGAAGGTTGACGAAGTCGAGCAAGCCATCGCCCGTTTGACCTTCGGGATCGGCCGCCCAGTTCCGCCACCGCAGATGCTCCGGGATTGGGGAGGCGTAGTCGTCATCGACGATCTCGAGTTCGGCCTCGCGATCATCGTAGATCTTGAGGAAGAACATCCAGACCATCTGGCTGATGCGCTGGGCGTCGCCGTCGACGCCGGCGTCCTTCCGCATGATGTCCTGGATCGATTTGATCGCGCCGGAAACGTTGCTCATTCGTTGGAAGCCTGTGGGTAGAGGTGGTCTTCGAGTTCGCGGACGGCGGCCTCGTAGCCCGATTTGCCACCAAACGCGCCCTTGATGATCTCAATGGGCGTCCCGATACCGTCGAACGGCTTCAAACGGAGCACCTTAGCGTCCTCGATCGTCGAAATCCCTTCGTCGGCATATTTGTCCAACAGGGCCTCCAGGACGGCCCGCGCAGTTTCGCCATACTTGGCGAAGTAGTTGCGCTTCTTCACCCGCTCTGCTCTCTCGCGCCGGGTGAGCGGTGGCGCATCGAAGGCAACGTGAGCAATGAGATCGAAGTCGCCGTAGTCCTTGCCAACCGCCTCTTGCAGGTTGCCCAGGACGATGCCGTGCTCCTCTAGCGCATCGATCACCGCCTGCTTCCGGCTGGACTGGCTCCATTTCTGGATGAACTCGTCCAGCGACCGGAATTCGCTCGTGATCGCCTTCCGGGCGAAGTCCCGATAGCTCTCCGTGATCAGCTTACCGTCACTGCCGATATACTCGATGCGCTCCGCGACGATCCGCGCCGGCACACCGCTTATGACGATCTTTCGGCTACCCGTGGCATCGTCATCGCCATCCCCTTCGTCCTCGTGGTCGAAGTCCTCTGGCTCGTCGGAAACACCCGGCGGATCGTTGCCGTCGATGATGACAACCGGTTCGCCATCGAAGTCCGGATCCCGGAAGAGCTCGGTCGCTTTCTTGAAGTCCATGATCGTGAAGAAGAACTTGTTGTTCTCCTCGTCGATGCGGGTTCCTCGTCCGATGATCTGCTTGAACATCGTCATCGAGTTGATGGTTCGGTCCAAAACGATGAGCTTGCAGGTCTTCGCGTCGACACCTGTCGTCAACAGCTGTGAGGTCGTGGCGATAACCGGGTAGGGCTGCTCCGGATCGATGAAGTTGTCGAGCTGCGCCTTTCCTTCGGGATTGTCCCCGGTGATGCGCATGACGTAGCGGGAATTGTCTCGCGCCAGTTTGCCAGCCGCGTTGACGAGGGCTTTGCGCATGCGTTCGGCGTGATCGATGTCCTCACAGAACACTATCGTTTTCGCCATCGGGTCGGTCATCTTGAGGTGAGCCATCACCCGTTCTGCGACCAGCTTGGTGCGTTGGTTCAGGACCAGAATTCGATCCATATCGAGCTGGTTGTATTCGCGCTGATCGACCGCATTCCCGAGGTCGTCGACCATGCCCGGCGGAGGTGTCCATCCCTCGATGTCACGATCGATGTCGATGCGGATAACTTTGTAAGGTGCGAGAAAGCCGTCCTCGATGCCCTGCTTCAAGCTGTAGGTGTAAACGGGCTCGCCGAAATAATTGATGTTGGAGACATAAGACGTCTCCTTGGGGGTGGCCGTCATGCCGACATGGATGGCGTTGCCGAAGTAGTCGAGGATTTCGCGCCAAGCGCTGTCTTCAGCCGCGCTGCCCCGGTGACACTCGTCGATGACGACGAGATCAAAAAAGTCTCGCGAGACGGACTTGAAAGCCTTGTCCACCTCATCTTGCCCCGTCAGCGACTGGTAGAGGCCGAGATGGATTTCGTAAGCCGGATCGACTGACCTGTTCCGGATCTTGGTCATCGCATCGCCGAACGGCTTGAAGTCGTTGACGATGGTTTGGTCGACCAGAATGTTTCGATCGGCGAGATACAGGATGCGTTTGGCGACGCCTGCTTTCCAAAGCCGCCAGATGATTTGGAACGTCGTGTAGGTCTTTCCAGTCCCGGTCGCCATGACGAGGAGTACGCGGCGCTGCCCCTTGGCCACAGCTTCGATTGTCCGGTTGACGGCCTCTACCTGATAGTAGCGCGGCTCCTTGCCTGAGCTCTCCACGTAGTAGGGCTGTTCGACCAGCTCCGTCGCTTCAGGGGCGATGCCGTGGAACCGCTGATAGCGCTCATAGAGGCCTCGCGGGTCCGGAAACGCCTCGAGATCGAGCTCGGTCTCTGTGTCCTCCCCGTCAGCCGCAGCGCGATTGTGTGCAGCGAACCCGTCGCCGTTCGAGCTCAGTGCTGTGGGCAGGTCGAGAATAGCCGCGTAGCCCAGCGCTTGCTGCAAGCCGTCGCTTACCGAGTGGCTGTTCGACTTGGCTTCCACGATGGCGACGGGCATGCCCGGCTGCCAGGACAGCACGTAATCAGCGAACTTCTTCTTCTTCCGATTTCGTGATGCGAGATTACCCCGAACCACGATGGGGCCGGGCGCGAGCGTCACCTCCCGTCGGATCTGCTTGAACGGGTCCCATCCCGCCTTCTTGATCGCAGGCGTGATGAACAGGTCGCAGATGTCGCTTTCGCTGAGTTTTAGCTTGTCAGCCTTATCCAAGGCGCGCCCCGCAGATCGTCGTGGCAATCTATAGGTTGAACGGCCGATCTTGAAAGGGCTTCTGCGTCAGCCTCCCGCCGCTCCGTCCTAAAGTTCACCCACTGGGAACCCACACAACTCCCAATCGGAAGCATCTTCCCGTCGATCACGGGGCGGCTTCCTGTCTAGCGCTACTCTGGAGTGGTGGTGCCGCTTGCGTGGCTCGAGCACGCGACCCCCGCATTACGAACGCGACGCCTGTCGGGCGCGCTTCCCACTGGGTACCCACTCAATCACCTAGCGAACGGCATTCTCCGCCGCTTGCGTCGGCGCTTCCGGCCTAGTGGTGCTCTGGAGTGGTGGTGCCGCTTGCGTGACTCGAACACGCGACCCCCTCATTACGAATGAGGTGCTCTACCGGCTGAGCTAAAGCGGCCCGGACGTCGGGCCGGGGCCCGCGCGAGGCGGGTTCTTTATACGTCGTCGCCCGGGTTGCCAAGCGCCTCCAGCAGCGCCGCCTCCTCGGGCGCCCGGGCCACGCGCAGGCCGGAGAAGGCGCACCCCGCCAG
>JAEYTA010000105.1 GCA_023434265.1 Pseudomonadota bacterium | reverse complement strand
CGTACTTGCCGCCGACCATGAAGCCCGAGATGTTCTGCAGGAACAGCAGCGGGATCTTCCGCTTGCAGGCCAGCTGGATGAAGTGGGCGCCCTTGAGCGCGCTTTCCGAGAACAGCACGCCGTTGTTGGCGAGGATGGCGACCGGATAGCCCCAGATGCGGGCGAAGCCGCACACCAGGGTCGTGCCGTACAGGGCCTTGAACTCGTCGAACTCCGAGCCGTCGACGATGCGGGCGATGACCTCGCGCACGTCGTAGGGGGCGCGGACGTCGTCGGGGATGATCCCGTACAGTTCCTCGGGGTCGAGGGCGGGGGGGACCGGCTCGCGCACGTCCATGTCGACGCGCTTCGCCGAGTTCAGGCTGGCGACGATGTCGCGGACGATCTCCAGCGCGTGCGTGTCGTTGTCGGCGACGTAGTCGACCACGCCCGACTTGCGGCCGTGGGTCTCGGCCCCGCCCAGCTCCTCGGCCGAGATCACCTCGCCCGTGGCGGCCTTCACCAGCGGCGGGCCGGCGAGGAAGATGGTGCCCTGTTCGCGGACGATGACGGTCTCGTCCGACATGGCCGGGACATAGGCGCCGCCGGCGGTGCAACTGCCCATGACGCAAGCGATCTGCGGGATCGACTTCGCCGACATCCGTGCCTGGTTGAAGAAGATGCGGCCGAAGTGGTCGCGGTCGGGGAAGACCTCGGCCTGGTGCGGCAGGTTGGCGCCGCCGGAATCGACCAGGTAGACGCAGGGCAGGTTGTTCTGCTCGGCGATCTCCTGCGCCCGCAGGTGCTTCTTCACCGTCATCGGGAAATAGGCGCCGCCCTTCACCGTCGGGTCGTTGGCGACGATCATGACCTCGCGGCCCGAGACCCGGCCGACGCCGCAGATCATGCCGGCGCCGGGCGCCTCGCCGCCGTACATGCCGTGCGCCGCCAGCTGGCCGATCTCGAGGAAGGGCGAGCCGGGGTCGAGCAGGCGTTCGACCCGGTCGCGGGGCAGCAGCTTGCCGCGGGCGACGTGGCGTTCGCGGGACTTCTCAGATCCCCCCAGGGCGGCGCGGGCGACGGTCTCGTAGAGTTCGTCGCGAAGGGCGCGGTTGCGGGCGTCCAGCTTCTGGAAGGCGGGGCTGTTGCGGTCGATGGCGGACGTCAGCTTGGGCATGCGGCTGGTTTAGGGGCGTTCCGGCGCGGGGGGAAGCGGTTGCGGGCCGCACCCGGCGGTGGGCCTGAGGCTGGGGGCGTCGGTTCATCACAAAGGACACGAAGGAGGCACGAAGAACACGAAGAGACCGGGCGCGGCGCCGCAGGCAATTCATTCCTCGCAGGACCGAATGCGCTTCGCGCGACGAAGCGCCGGCCCCTTCGTGTCCTTTGTGGTCCTTCGTGTCCTTCGTGATGAACCAGCACGGCCGGAAACGCCACGCCGCTGGACGTCAAAGCCCAGAAGGTCGGCTTATGTCGCCTCCGCCGAAATCCGGTTGACCCCGCTCGCGCGGCGTGGCCTGTCGCGCGGCCCATGTTCACGCTCAGCCCCGCCACCCGCGTCACCCTGAAGGACCTGCTGCACCTCGCGTGGCCGGTGGTGCTGGCGCGCATCGGCATCATGACCATGGGGCTGACCGACGCCATCGTGGTCGGAAATTTCTCGGCCGAGCAGCTGGCCTTCCACGCCCTGGCCTGGGCGCCGACCGCCATCCTCGTCACCACCGCCGTCGGCCTGATGATGGGGGTGCAGGTGATGACCGCCCGCATGCTGGGCGAGGGGCGCACCCACGACGTCGGCGCGGTGTTCCGGCGCGGGGTCGTCTACGCCCTGCAGATCGGCGTCGTCTCCACCATCGGCCTGATCCTGATCGGCCCGTGGGCGCTGCGCCACGCCAATCTCGCGCCGGGGCTGGCCGAGGGCGCGTCGGGCCCATTGCTGATCTTCGCCCTGTCGATGCCGGCCTATCTGGTCTCCGTGGCCGCGCAATTCTTCCTCGAGGCCCTGCACCGGCCCAAGGCGGGAATGTGGGCCATGTGGGTGGCCAACGGCGTCAACCTGGCGCTCAACCTGCTGCTGGTGCCCGACCTGCTCGGCATCGGCTGGTCGGGTGCGGCGGCCTCGGCCTGGGCGACCTTCTTCGCCCGGCTGTCGCTGGCGGTATTTCTGGTCTGGTACATCGTCCGTTTGCCCGAGGCGCGGGCGCTGGGCGTGTTCGACCGGCCGAGGCGCGACCGCGCTGTCGAGCGCGAGCAGCGCAAGGTCGGCTACGGCGCCGGCAGCTCCTACTTCATCGAGGTCGGGGCCTTCGCGGCCATGACCTTCATCGCCGGCCAGCTGGGGGCCATCGAGACCTCGGCCTGGACCATCGTGCTGAACATTTCGGCCATCGTCTTCATGGTGCCGATGGGCCTGTCGGCGGCGACGGCGGTGCTGGTCGGCCGCGCCTACGGGGCCGGAGACGGGCGCGGCGTGCTGCGCGCGGGCCTCGTCGGGATCGGCGTGGTCACCGCGCTGGCGACGCTGATCGCCCTGCTGGTCTGGCCGACGGCGCCGTGGCTGGCGGCGGCCTACAACCGCGACCCGGAGTTGCTGGCTGTGGTCATTCCGGCCCTGGTGCTGGCGACCCTGTTCTTCGTCGCCGACGCCATCCAGGTGGTCGCCGCCTCGGCCAACCGCGCCGCCGGCGACGTGTGGTGGCCGACCCTCCTGCACTTCGTCGCGTACACGGCGATCATGATGCCGCTGGGCTGGTGGGCGGCGCATGAGATCGGGGTCGACGGCCTGGTCTGGGCGGTGATCATCGCCAGCCTGGTCTCCGCGACGCTGCTGACCGGGCGGTTCGTGCGGGTGGCGCGCCGGCTGCCCGGCCAGGGGCCAGGGTCTAGGGATTAGGGGTCAGGGAAAGTAAGAGATGGATGGGCCGAGAGGTGGCGGGGTTGCGATACTGGTCAACGCCCGCCACTAAGCCCTAGCCCTAGCCCTAGCCCTAGCCCCTAGCCCCTAGCCCCTAGCCCCTAGCCCCTGGCCTCCATGTCCCGCATCCTGATCACCTCGGCCCTGCCGTACATCAACGGCATCAAGCACCTGGGCAATCTGGCGGGCTCGATGCTGCCGGCCGACGTGTGGGCGCGGTTCAAGCGCGCCCAAGGGCACGAGGTGCTCTACATCTGCGCCACCGACGAGCACGGCACCCCGGCCGAGCTGGCCGCCGCGGCCGCCGGTCAGGACGTGCGGACCTATTGCGACGAGCAGCACGAGATCCAGAAGAAGGCCGGCGAGGCCTTCGGCCTGAGCTACGACTGGTTC
Organism: Pseudomonadota bacterium; assembly: GCA_023434265.1. Lineage (GTDB taxonomy): Bacteria > Pseudomonadota > Alphaproteobacteria > Caulobacterales > Caulobacteraceae > Brevundimonas. Next base: position 3,628 of record JAEYTA010000105.1, on the reverse strand, counting down.
GGCCGCTCGTCGAACGCGCCCAACCACCGCCTGACCCAGCATTTCGCCCGGGTGCTGGAGGACAACGGCCTGATCGAGGAGCGGGTCGACCGGATGATCTATTCGGTCGACGACGGCCGCTTCCTGCCCGACCGCTACGTCGAGGGCACCTGCCCGCACTGCGCCCACGTCGGCGCGCGCGGCGACCAGTGCGACAACTGCGGCCGGCTGCTGGACCCGACCGATCTGATCGACCCCTGGTCGGCCGTCTCGGGCAGCCGCAATCTCGAGGTCCGCGACACCCGCCACCTGTACCTGCTGCAGACGAAACTGGCCGACCGCATCCGGGCGTGGATCGACAGCCGCGAGGGCTGGCAGACGCTGGCCCGCTCCATCGCCCTCAAGCACCTCGACGAGGGGTTGATCGACCGCGGCATCACCCGTGACCTGAAATGGGGCGTGCCGGTGGTCGGCGCCGACGGCGGGCCGCGCCCGGGGCTGGAAGGCAAGGTCTTCTACGTCTGGTTCGACGCCCCGATCGAATACATCGGCGCCACCGAGGAGTGGGCCGAGGCGACCGGCGCCACTTGGCGCGACTGGTGGCGCACCGACGAGGGCGCCGACGACGTCCGCTACGTCCAGTTCATGGGCAAGGACAACGTCGCCTTCCACACCGTCAGCTTCCCGGCCACCATCCTCGGCTCGGGCGAGCCGTGGAAGACGGTCGACCAGCTGAAGGCCTTCAACTGGCTGAACTGGTACGGCGGCAAATTCTCGACCAGCCAGAAGCGCGGCGTGTTCATGGACCAGGCGCTGGAGCTGCTGCCGGCCGACTACTGGCGCTGGCGGCTGACCGCCTACGGGCCGGAACACTCCGACTCGGCCTTCACCTGGGAGGATTTCCAGGCCTCGACCAACAAGGATCTGGCCGACGTTCTGGGCAACTTCGTCAACCGCATCGTCAAGTTCGCGGAGTCGAAGTTCGAGGGCGTCGTGCCGGATGGCGGCGAGCCAGGCCCGCTGGAGGAGAAGCTCGCTGCCGACGTCGCCGCCGGCGTCGCCGAGGCGACGGCGGCCTTCGAGGCCATGGAGTTCCGCAAGGCCTGCCAGGCCCTGCGCGCCGTCTGGGTGCTGGGCAACGAATACCTCCAGGAGGCGGCCCCGTGGACCGCCTTCAAAACGGATGTTCCGAGGGCCGCGGTCGGGGTGCGGACCGGCCTGAATCTGGTGGCCCTGTTCGCCCGGCTGGCGGCGCCCGTGATGCCGTTCTCGGCCGGGAAGATCGCAGCCTCGGTCGGGGCGACCGACCTGTCGTGGCCGACCGTCGGCGACCCCCTGCTCGACGCCCTGCCGCGCGGCCAGGCCGTGGCGGCGCAGGGCGTGCTGTTCACCAAGATCGAGGACGCCCAGGTGGCGGAGTGGTCGGAGCGGTTCGGCGGCGCGGAGGGCTGATCCGGCCGGGACCCGACAGACGAAAAAGGCCCGGAGCGTGCTCCGGGCCTTCTTCACATCAGCTTGTCGCCGGGGCGGGCTCCGGAACCGGCTGCGTCGGCGGCGGGGTTTCCGCCGCGGGCGTCCCGTGCGCCGGCGTCGCGCTGTCTTCCTCGCCGCGCGTGCCCTTCAGGTGATGCGCCGCCTCCTCCTCGCCGATGTCGAGGAAGGCCGGGGCCGAGGTGTTGAACGCCTCCATATTGCCGGTGCGCACGATCACCGAGCGGGCCCCGTCCCAGACCATGTGCAGGGCGACGTAGAGAACGATGACCAGGCCGACGTAACCGATCCAGCGGTACTTGTTGAGGATCCTGGCGATGAAGGTCGCCGCCACGCCCATCAGGGCGATGGACAGCACCAGGCCGAAGACCATGATCCACGGGTGCTCGTGGGCCGCGCCGGCCACGGCCAGCACATTGTCCAGCGACATCGTCACGTCGGCGATCATGATCTGCAGCAGGGCGGCGCCGAAGGTCTTCCGCTTCAGGCCCAGCTCCTCCGGCGACGGCCCCTTGCCGTGCTCGATGGCCAGGGCCAGCTCCAGTTCGTGCTCGGCCTCGGCCTGGTCGTGAGTGGCCTGCTCGCGCAGCTCGCGCCACATCTTCCAGCACACCCACAGCAGCAGCAGGCCGCCGGCCAGCAGCAGGCCGACGATGGCCAGCAGCTGCACCGTGATCAGGGCGAAGCCGATGCGCAGCACCACGGCGGCGGCGAGGCCGACGAGGATGGCCTTGCGGCGCTGCTCCTGCGGCAGGGCGGCGGCGGCGAGGCCGACGGCGACGGCGTTGTCGCCGGCAAGCACCAGGTCGATCATCAGCACCTGGCCGAGGGCGGCCAGCTGCGAGGCGAGTTCGGGAGAGCTCAGGAATTCCATGGCCGGCGTCTAGGGCAGGGAGGGGCGGTTCGGCAAGCGGCCGGGAACGGGATCAGGTTCCGTTCCGCGCCCGCGTGGATTCATACAGCGCGATGGCCGCGGCGTTGGACACGTTGAGGCTCTCGAATCCGCCGGGCATGGGGATGCGGGCCAGTTCGTCGCAGTGTTCCGCCACCAGCCGGCGCAGTCCGTCGCCCTCGGACCCCATCACCAGCACGGTCGGGGATCCGTCCAGCGCCTGCTCTAGCGTCCGTTCGGCCGAACCGTCCAGCCCGACCGCCCGCCACCCGAGGTCGGCCAGCCGTTCCAGCGCGCGGCTGAGATTGGTCGCCCGCACGCAGGGCAGCCGCTCGGTCGCCCCCGCCGCCGCCTTGGCCAGCGCCCCCGCCAGCGCCGGCGAATGCCGGTCCTGCACCACGATCCCGCGCGCGCCGAAGGCCAGGGCCGAACGGAAGATGGCGCCGACGTTCTGCGGGTCGGTCAGCTGGTCGAGCATGACGATGACGCCGCCCGCCGGCTCGGCCACGTCCTCCAGCGCGACGCCCTCCAGCGGGGCGACCTTGAAGGCCAGGCCCTGGTGCACGGCGCCGGCCGGCAGCATCCGCGACAGGGTCGCGGCGTCCACGGTCTCGACGCGGTGCCCGTGCGGGGCCAGCCGGTCGCCCTCGATCTCGGCGGCGCGCTCCGGCGTGGCCAGCAGCCGGCCCATGCCCTTGCGCGCCGGGTTGGCCAGCGCCGCCAGCACCGGGTGGCGGCCCCACAGCCAGTGGTCGGCGTCGCTCTTCGGACGCGGCCCGCGCGGGGCGGAATCAGCCGCCGCCGGGCGCGCGGGATTGGGCCCTCGCTCGCGCTTCGCCGCGGCGTCCGGGCGACCTCGGAAGCCCGGCTTTTTCGGGCTTTGACGGTCGTTGCGTTCTCTTTTCGACGACACTATAAGGCGCGCTCCGATTTGGGGCCCAAGGGCTTCCCGGTCGTGGCGCTCCCTCTAACCCGGCGCGTGCCCCGACCGAAGGCCTTTGTTCGAACGGGACCGAAAGGGCTCGCTCGGGCGTTCCGGGTCGGTCTTCACATCGCGTGCGGGGGAATGTCCCGAGCGGCAAAGGGGGCGGACTGTAAATCCGCTGCGTAAGCTTCGCAGGTTCGAGTCCTGCTTCCCCCACCACGCCGATGCGAAGGCCGGAAGGAACGGACTTCCGAAGAGGCCGGGTGCGAAGGAGCGATCCGACGCATTCTCCGCGCGGGTATAGCACAATGGTAGTGCAGCAGCCTTCCAAGCTGAGGATG
>JAEYTA010000100.1 GCA_023434265.1 Pseudomonadota bacterium | reverse complement strand
CCGCCTCGTGCCGCCGCCGCGCCGCCGCCGGCGACGCCGGCTCCGACCCCCGCCGCTCCGGCGCCGGTCCAGCCCCGCGGAGGCGCCGAATGAGACGCCCCGTCGCGGTCCGCGTGGTGGGCCCGGTGCAGTGGATCTTCATTCCCGCCCTGATCACGGTCGCGGCCACCATCGTCCTCGCCACCCCCGTCGAGCTGTTCGGCCTGCACCTGCCCGAGCCGGTCATCCCCATGGTGCTGGCCTTCGCCTGGCCGCTGATCCGGCCGTCGATCGTCGCCCCGCTCGTGCTCACCGGCCTCGGCCTGTTCCTCGACATCTTCTGGTCGGGACAGGGGACGCTCGGCATGTGGGCCCTGGCCCTTCTCGCCATCTACGCCGTGGTGCTGGGCTCGCGCAGCTTCCTGATCGGCCAGGAGACCGCCGTCCTGTTCGTCTGGTACGCCGCCTGCTGCGGCCTCGCCTTCCTGCTCGCCTGGGGGATCGTCGGCCTCAAGAGCCACAACGCCCCCTCGATCCTCGCCCTGATCGGCCAGGTCGTCCCGACCCTGCTGCTGTTCCCGTTCGCAGACCGCATGATCGAGCGCTTCGAGGACGGCGACGTGAGGTTCCGATGAGTTCGGAACCCGCCATCTTCTTCTCCGACCCGAACGAGCGGCAGGGCTCCTTCCTGCGCCGCACCTTCGTGCTCGGCGGCCTGACCGCCCTGGGGGGCCTGGCCCTGACCGGCCGCCTCGCCCAGCTGCAGGTCATCCAGGCCCAGGAATACGCCACACTGGCCACGAACAACCAGTTCAACTTCCGCCTCGTGCCCCCGCCGCGCGGCCGCGTCCTCGACCGCAACGGCGTGGTCATCGCCGGCAACCGGCCCAGCTTCCGCGTCCTCGTCGTCCGCGACGAGACCAAGGACCTCGACCAGACCCTCGACCTCCTCGGCCGGCTGCTGCCCGACACGCTGGACCGTCGCCGCTCGATCATCCGCGACGTCAACGCGGCGCCGCGCTTCTCGCCGGTGCCGGTGAAGAGCGACCTGACTTGGGAGGAGTTCGCCCGCGTCAACCTCTACGCCAACGAGCTGCCCGGCGTGATGGCCGACATGCACGAGGCGCGCTTCTATCCGTTCGGCGGCGCCTTCGCCCACGTCATCGGCTACGTCGCCCGGCCCAACGACCGCGACATCAAGGCCATCGAGGAACGCGGCGAGAAGGTCCCCGAGATCCTCTACAACCCGGGCTTCCGCATCGGCCGCATCGGAGTGGAGAAGGCCTTCGACCTCGAGCTGCGCGGCGAGCCGGGCGGCAATCGGGTCGAGGTCGACGCCCGCGGCCGGGTGGTGGCCGAGGACGTCGGCGGGTCGCGCCCCGCGGTGCCCGGCGAGGATGTCGTCCTGACCCTCGACGCCGACGTGCAGAACCGCGCCCTCGAGGTCTATGGCGAGGAATCCGGCGGCTGCGTGGTCATGGACGTGCGCACCGGCGACATCCTGTGCATGGTCTCGGCGCCGTCGTTCGACCCCAACCTGTTCGTCGGCGGGGTGCCCTCGCACATCTACAACGCCCTGCGCGACTACGAACGCAATCCGCTGCTCGACAAGGCCATCTACGGCACCTTCCCGCCGGGCTCGACCTTCAAGATGACCACGGCCCTGGCCCTGCTGGACGCCGGCATCGACCCGCGCGAGCGCGTGGTCTGCACGGGCGGCTATCGCTACGGCTCGCGCACCTTCCGTTGCTGGAAGCGCGGCGGCCACGGGGCGATGGACATGCACAACGCCATCAAGAACTCGTGCGACACCTACTTCTACCACCTGTGCAACCGCGCCGGCGTCGACCGGATCGCGGCGACCGCCGAGAAGCTCGGCTTCGGCCAGGTCTACGAGATCGGCATCGCCGGCCAGTCGCGCGGCGTCGTCCCCTCCACCCGCTGGAAGCGGGAGTACACCGAGGCGACCAGCTGGGACGACGACCCCACCTGGTATCCGGGCGAAACCCTTTCGGTCTCGATCGGTCAGGGCGCGCTGGCCGTCAACGCCCTGCAGCTGGCGGTGATGACCAGTCGCCTCGCCAACGGCCGCAAGGCCATCCAGCCGCGGCTGGTGCGGTCCGTGGGCGGCAAGGAGCGGCCCTCGGGCGCCGCCTTCGGCGACCTGCCGATTCCCGCCGAGCACCTCGACATCGTGCGCGCCGGCATGGCGGCGGTGGCCAACGACGTCACAGGCACCGCCTACCGGGCCTCCCAGCTCGGCCTGGGCGACATCCAGATGGCCGGCAAGACCGGCACGGCCCAGTCGCGCGACTACCGCCCGGGCGAGTCGCGCGGTCCGCGCAACGCCGACTGGAAGCGCCGCGACCACGCCCTGTTCGTGGCCTTCGCGCCGCACGACGCGCCGCGCTACGCCATCGCCCTGATCATCCAGCACGCGCCGTCCGGCGGCTCGGCCGACGCCGCGCCGCGCGCCCGCGAGATCATGAAGACCGTCCTGCTCAAGGACCCGGACATGCGCGCCCGCATCGAGCGGCCGCTGCCGCCCGAGGCGACCGCGCCCGTCGGTGCCGATGAGGGCGAAGGCGAGAATGCGGTCGGCGGAGAGGTCACCGGGGCCGCCGCCGACGAGGCGGTTCAACCG